>SKZO01000390.1 GCA_007127335.1 Spirochaetales bacterium
AGGTCGCCCGCGCCGGTCAGCTTCAGCCCGACGCGCTTCACTGCGAGCTCCCCTGAGAGCACGCGCAGCGTGCAGCCGGCCGGCGTCACCTCAACCTCGCCCCACCCCGTCCCGAGCGACCAGAAGCATCGGAAGCGCCCACGGACAAAGGCCGCGGGGGCAAACCCGATCTCCCCGCCGGTAGCGTCGAAGGAGAGCCCGCTGTATGCATGGAGCAGCGCGTAGCTGGCCATCGAACGCGCGTAGTTGCTCCCGCACTCGAACTCGTTCCACGGGTTTCGTCGCTCCCCGTCGTACCGGTCGCGCACGGCGGCAACAAGCGCGAGGCCTTCGTCGACCATCCCGTTCATGATCATGTGACTCGCCGCCTGGTACTCGAATCCGTGCATGGTTTCCTCGGCGTAGGGCACCGGAACGACCGGCTTTCGGACGCGCCGCGGCCAGGAGACCATCTGGGTGCCGGCCTCATCGTCGAGGCAGTAGAGCCGGCACGGGTTCACGACGTCGCGCATTGATGCGTGGTAGTTGTGCCGGTAGATTGCCTCAAGCGCGGATCGCACCTTCTGCGGCTCGAACAGCTCACCGAGCCCGGCGAGGTCCGCATGCCACTGCGCAACGACCTGGTCTATCCCGCACCCCTCGCCGATCTGGTACTTGAGCTCGCCGTGCTCGGCGCTCCAGTACGTGTCACGAATCGTGGGGTCCGACTCGTAGTCGGCCAGCACCGTCTGATCCCCAAGGTCGACGAGCTGGTGGAAGTACTCGCCGTTCCACAGATGCTGATTCGCCCAACCCCGTCCACGCGCGAAGAGTCCCTCCAACACCTCCGCCGAGCCAGGGTCGTCGCACGCCCGCGCCATCTCACCTCCCGCCTTGAGCGCGGCGAGGTAGAACCCGGTCAGCCAGGAGTTTGCGCCAAAGAGCTCCATGTCGAGCGTGTGATGCTGACGTCCGTGGACGACGCCGGTCCGGTCGGGGTCCCAGCGGTCCGTATTCGACGGCGCCCATGCGAACTCGATCGACGAGCGCACCGCCGGCCACAGACGCTTCAGCCAGCTCGTATCGCCGCTGATCTTCCACTCGCGGTAGACCTTGACAACGCCGCCGAACTGTCCATCGACGCACGGCCGCATTCGTGACTGTTCGCTTCCGAGCGGCAGCTGGAGCCGGAACGGCATCCCGCCGTCGCTGCGGAGATTGAACTCGTAGTCGAGGTCGCGCATGCTGCGCTCGAGCGACGGAAAGAGAAAGGGCAGCGCGTACGCGTAGTTCCAGACGTGCGTGCACGAGCCTTCGCAGCAGCCGCTCCGGCCGTGGCACCCCTCCCACCCGTAGAATGATCCGTCCTCGAGACGCAGGCAGGTGGGGCTCTTGAGGATCGAGATGTTTGCCGATACCGCGTCGATCACCTGCCGTGGCAGCGTCGAGGCGAAGAGCGTGTCGCGAAAGAGACGCGTCTGCTCCTCCAGGCGGGCCCAGTTCGCAAGCGCGTACCGTGCGCTGGCCGCGGAATCGTCAAAGAGCGTCGCGTAGTAGTTGCGCCAGGTCTTCGGCCCGGGAGCTGATCCGCACTCCTGCCCGCCATTCTCGCCACAGCACGCGCTCCCGTTTCCGCCCGCGCCCCCTTCGGGCTCCTTCCAGTACGCAAAACAGTTCGGCACGTTCCAGGCAAGGACGAAGCGCGCGGAGACCGATTCGCCGGGCCCGGCGCGAAGCCGAGCCGCGATCGTGCCGTGGTCGTTGGAGGTCACGTCCGCCGGCCCCCCGTCCGTCGCCCCTCCTTCCGCATACGTGCGCTCGACGAGTCGACCCGGGGCGCGGAAGTCGCGCCAGTAGACGCCCAGGTTGTCGAACCACCGGCCGCGGTACCAGTACTCCTGCGCGAAAGCGTCTTCGGCGTCGGTCGCGACCGCGAAATCGCTGTAGGCGGGATCGGTCGCGGGCAGACCGCCGCGCATCGCGAGGAGCGCGGCGTTGTCGAGACGGGTGAAGCGGTTCGTCGAGAGGGCGGCCGGGTTGCGGACCGTGAAGCCCACCGTGTAGTCGAGCGGACCGTCACTCGTATTGGCGACGGTGACGGTGAAGAAGGCGGCGGGAATACTCGAGTCGCGGTCGTTGTGCGGAATGAACGGGTTGAAGGCGCTCAGCGTCACGGCACCCGGGAAGGCCGGGTCCTCGAATGCGACCTCCGCGATGGGAAATCCTCCGGTGAAGACGGTCGAACGAAAATGGGGCAGCCCGCTCAGCGTCTCGCGCGCCACGCCGAACCCGATGCCGGCAAACGGCGCCGACCCGCTCCCGCTGTACGGAGGCGCCACGTCGCCGTGGAGCACCCGGGCATCGAGCACATCTCCGTCCCGCTCGGCCTTGACCGCGAAGTGAGTGAACCCGTTTCGCGATCCCTTCGCGGGTCGGTTGAAGATCTCCCAGTCGACGAGGTGTCCGGCTCCGCCAAGGCCGATGCACCCGCTGCCGATCCCGCCGAGCGGGAAGCTTACCTCACGCGCCTTTCGTCCGCGATAACGAATCGGTTTCACACGAACCTCCTTAGCTTTGACCGAGCGGCGGAAGCACCTCGATCCTGGTCGCAAGGCGGTACTCCTGCACCGGTCCGGTCGTAAACCGGATCACGTGCACCGGGCGCAGCTCGCCGTCGACGGATACCGCCTCACAGGTTGACGAAGCCGGCGTCCAGTCTGCGGGACGGATACGTACCCGCGCCCGTCGCGCCGTGATGAGAAACCCGTCACCGTCTCGCTCCACCGGCGAGAGCGTCTGATAGAGGA
>SKZO01000258.1 GCA_007127335.1 Spirochaetales bacterium
AAGACCATCCTGATCGCCGGTATCGAGACCCACGTCTGCGTCCTGCAGACCTGTCTCGACCTGCTCGAACGGCGAATCACGCCGGTCCTGCTCGCCGACTGTGCCGGAACCCGTCACCCGCACGATCACCAGGTCGCCGTCGATCGGATCCGGGATGCGGGCGCGCTCGTCACGACCCTTGAGAGCGCCCTCTTCGAGCTGCTCGAGGTCGCCGGCACCGAAGAGTTCAAGCGGATATCCGGGCTGATCAAGTCGCTGTGAGGCAGTCAGTCTCCGGCAGACCCCGCAGGCCGGTACAGGCGCACGAGCAGGCGCCGGATCCTCACGGGGATCATTGAGCCGAGTCGGCGGCGCGACGGCCTTCGGTCGGGCACGAGCCGCATGCTCATGAGCAGCGCGACGAGCGCGACGAGTGCGATCGCGAGGAAGAGCAGGCGGAACGCCGACGGAAGATCCACGTGCAGCGCAAGCAGATCGAGCAGCAGCCCGCCAAGATAGGCACCCACGGCACCGGCAGTCCCCGAGACCAGCGAGTAGAGGAGCCCCAGGTTGCGGTGCTTCTGCTCCGGGTAGAGCCCGTAGTAGTACGACTGGCTCGACACGAAGAGTCCGCTCTGGACGCCGGCGGCCACGAAGAATGCCGCGACCATGATGGCATGTCGCCCTGCGACCGCGCCGGTGGACAGCGCCACGGCGAGGGCCGCGAGCATACCCAGAGCCTGGAACCCCACGATCAGGGGCTTTGACCCCGACGCATCCACGAGTCGACGGTTGATCAGTCCTGATACCACCGCTCCCATATTCCCGATCGCGACGAGCAGCACGGTAAAGTTGTCCGGCAGGAGGAAGACCCGTTTCGAGAGTACCACGAGAAAGGCGACGAGCGCGCTCGTACTGAGCGCGAACCCGGCGAGGTAGCGCAGGAAGCGTCGAAGCGCGACGTCCCGGGCGACCGAGCCCACGTCAGCGAAGAACGATGCCATTGAGGCCACCGTATCAACGCGCGGCTCCGGGAGCTTCCTGATCTGGATCACGCTGAGAAATCCAAAGGCGATCGCGACGCCGAAGCAGGCGACGAAATAGCCGAGCGGAGCGTCGGGTCCGAGCAGGGCGGCGATCGCGAGGCCTCCGGCGAGCGCGATGGTATTCGCAAGGATGCTGTTGACCGCGAGGAATCTGCCCCGGTCGCCGCCGCTCGCGAGACCCGCGACGATCGGGATCTGCCCCGCCACGCCCACGCCGCGGAAGATGTGAAACCCGCCGACGGCCACGAGGATGATCGCTCCGGAGATCGCCGTCCCGTCCGGACCCGCGGCGACCAGCGGAATCAGGAGCAGCAACGACGCGAACAGGTACCGCGTGAGCCACCCGAAGGTGAAGACCGCAACCGAGCTCATGCGCTGCATCAGAAGCCGGCCCACGAGGAGAAACGCCATGGACAGATGCAGGAACGACTGCAACAGGCCTATGTAGGTATTGCTGACGTCGAGCTTGAGCGCGAAGACCGAGATCACGTTGCCGGTCAGTATGGAGAAGGCGAATACGTTGAAACCCATGAAGCGGTGAAAGGTGCGTCGGCCTTCGGTGATTTGCAGAGGGGTGAAGAGGGTCGACATGGACGGCTCACCCGCGCTCGCGAAACGTCGGCATGTAGCTCATCTGCACGTTGTGGAGCGCGCGCATCATCTGCCGCCTCGCGCCCTCGCCCTGGATCTCGAGGATCGCGTCGAGCGCACGGCGCACGGTCTTCCGGCGGCTCGTCGTGTCGAACCCGCAGCGGCACCGCACCGCCTCGTACCCTATCTCGCGCGCATACGCCTCGGTCTGCGCTTCGGTCACCCAGGCAAGCGGCCGGATAATCCACTGCGGGTAGCGGTCGTAGCGCAGCACCGGGAGCATCGTCGATATCTCGCCCTGCTGCGTCAGATTCATGAGAAAGGTCTCGAGGATGTCGTCCATGTGGTGCCCGAGCGCGATCCGGGTGAACCCGTGCGCCTGCGCGTAGCGTAGGAGCTCGGTGCGTCGTTGGGTCGAGCACCAGTAGCAGTTCATCCGGCGTCCCGGCTTCAGCCTTCCGGACACCGATATCGTGATCTGCTCGAACGGCAGGTTGATCTCGTCGGCGAGCGCCCGCAGGCGCTCGATACCCGCGAGATCGGCGTACTCGGTGCGGATGTGCACCGCCGCGGCGGTGAAGGGAATGGAGAATGAGCCGGCCCGACGCGCGAGCTGATGCGCGAGCGTCACCGAGTCCTTCCCTCCGGAGAGCCCGATCAGGACGCGGTCGCCCGGCTCAATGAGCCCGTAGCCGAAGATTGCCTTGTCGATCCGCCTGCTGACGGTGCGCGTGATACCCATGCGTAGAGAGCGCCATGCTGCGCGATCGCGGGCGGTTGGTCAACTGCCGGCGATCCGGGTGCCCCCGGGCTGCGGCGCCGTCAATGCATCCTGCATAGCCGATCGGGCGTGAAGGCCGGTGCCATGCACATTGCATGGGCAGACTCAATGTGCAGAGGACGGGTCTGTTCTGGGGGCGCGGAAGAGGCTCAATGGACGGAGCGCTTGGCGCGATTTTTGCATGTCAGTACCCAAAAAAGTGATGAAAACTGTCGTGCGGAGCGCTATGCTTCGGAAAGACGAGCGGGGGCGCGTCGGGAGACAGGGGAGAGACCATGGAAAACCGCATCACGACAGGAAAGGTCCGCTTCGCGCTGATCGTGCTGAGCGTGGCGCTAGTACTCGGTGCCTGCAGGAACCCGTTTCAGGTCGGGTTCG
>SKZO01000397.1 GCA_007127335.1 Spirochaetales bacterium
CGCGCTCGACCACCTGCTCGCGAACCGCACCGCGATCGTCATCGCCCACCGCCTGACGACCGTCCGCAATGCGGACCGCATCTACGTCATCACCGACGGGCTCATCCACGAGAGCGGAACCCACGAAGAGCTCATGGCAGGATCCACGATCTACCGCGGGCTCTACGACAGGCAGTTCGTCCGCGGGACGGGCGAGGAGGGCGCGCCGAAGAAGTGACGGCGCTCGCCTGCGCGGTTTGACTCTCTGCTCCCAACGCGGTAGAACCTTCCCATGGACAGACCCTCCCCTATGGATACACCAACGACCGCGATCGAGGCGATTGGCGGCAGGCGGCCGCTCACCGCGGAGAGCTTCGCGGATCGTGCCTGGAAGACCGCGCTCAACCCGCTGCGCAACCCGGTGAAGGAGATCATGGATCTCTGCCCGTCGGTTGAGAAGACGCCGCCCGTGCTGGGGATCTTCAACGACGTTCCCCGGCACCGGTTTCGCGAGAGCGAGGCGCACGCCTGGGCGAAGGCCGGGTTCCTCTGGATCGTCAACGATGCCGAGCACACGCAATGGGAAGGGTGCTACGGACGCGAGGAGAACGCAGCCGAGCTCCGGCTCGGCCTGTTGCCGGTGCAGCGGTTGCACCGCGAGGCGGTCAGCGCGCATGGCGACTCGTACCAGCTTGGCGCGAGGGCGACGATGCGGCCGTACGGAACGACGTACGCAGAGGCCGAGCGGTACTACCGGTCGGTGAATTTCCCCATGCCGGGACGCGCCACGCCGGATGACCGGGGCGGGTACCCCGTGCGCACCGGCGACCGTTCAATGATGTTCACGCCGGACGAGCTCCGCGGCGCGGAGATGGACGTGCAGGGTTGGCTGCAGTTCGAGACGGCAGAGTACATCCTGGACACCGAGCAGCGCGACCGGGTGCTCGACCTGATGGCAGGCCAGGGACGGAACAAGGCGTGTGGCTTCGTTGGGCCGTTCGACGCGATCCTGCGGGAGGGCGAGGTACCGGCGATGGGTCGCGCGGTGAACGACCTCTTCGTCGCGGCGGCCTCACGCGGCGTCCACATGGGCCGCGTCGTAGGGTCCGGCGCGATGGAGAACCCCGCGGACATCGAAGACGCGATGGTGGAGGCGATCGAGCACGGCGCACGGCTGATCTGCGTACACCCTTTCACGAGCGATATGACCTACCGCGGGGCGGCCGCGATGGCCGATCCGTTCTTCCGCGCCTGCGCGCGGTGCGGGTTCTGATCACCAGGAGAGAGGGAGGAGCGAGCAATGGCGTCATTCAATGGATTGGGTATGAACATGGGGAATCTGAGCCGACTCTCGGACGCGAAGAGCCGCAGCATCAGCCCGGAGAACTTCTCCGGCGAGAAGAACGGCGGCGGCCGCGCGACCGAAGGCACGGGCAGCGCCTGCGCGCGCGATCTGGGCGTCGGCTGGAAGCTCAGCCCCTCGGTGCGGATCGAGCCCGGTGAGTCCTTTACGCTCGCGGACATCGACGGTCCGGGCGCGATTCAGCAGATCTGGCTGACCGTGAGCGGCCACTGGCGCTACTCGATCCTCCGGGCGTACTGGGACGGGCAGGAGCAGCCGTCGGTCGAGTCGCCGGTGGGCGACTTCTTCGCCTGCGGCTGGGGAGAGTACGCGCAGGTGAGCTCGCTCGCGGTGTGCGTGAACCCGGGAAGCGCTCTCAACAGCTACTGGGAGATGCCGTTCCGCACGCACGCGAAGCTGACCCTCACGAATATCGCCGACGAGCCGATGACCGTCTACTACCAGATCAACTACACGCTGACCGAGGTGCCGGACGACTGCGCCTACTTCCACGCACAGTTCCGTCGCGTCAACCCGCTGCCGTACAAGGAGGTTTACACGATCCTTGACGGCGTCGAGGGCGCCGGGCACTACGTGGGCACCTACATGGCATGGGGCGTGAACAATTCCGGATGGTGGGGCGAGGGCGAGATCAAGTTCTACATGGACGGCGACGAGCATCCCACGATCTGCGGGACCGGAACCGAGGACTACTTCTGCGGCTCGTACAACTTCGAGTCGGCCTCTGCCGACGGCGGGCGCGAGTACCGTGCCTTCACGACGCCCTACGCCGGCATGCCCCAGGTCCTGCGGCCGGACGGCCTCTACCGCTCACAGCAGCGCTTCGGCCTCTACCGCTGGCATATCACCGACCCGGTCCGGTTCGCCTCAGACCTGCGGGTCACGATCCAGGCGCTCGGCTGGCGCAGCGGCGGACGCTACCTGCCCATGCAGGACGACATCGCGAGCGTCGCCTACTGGTACCAGGCGCTTCCCACCGCGCCCTTCCCGCAGCTCCCCGACCGCGATTACCTGGAGGTGATCTGACGGCGGTTCACGCTTCGAGCTCGAGCAACTCCTGCAGCTGCCGCCAGTGCGTCTCTTCCTCAGGTCCGCCGTCGTTCGCGGCATCCGGGCCGGGGGTCGAGCGGCCGCGGGTGATGACCCGCAGGCAGAGCTCCCTGAGCTCGCGGACGATGTCCGGGTGCTCCGTGTAAGTGTTCCGGGTCTCGAAGGGATCGGCTGCAAGGTCGTAGAGCTGCAGTGGATCGTCGTTCTCAGGACAGTCGCAGGCGTTCCCGCCGGAGCCGGGATGGAGGAGCAGCTTCCACGGGCCGCGCCGCACCGCCCATCTCCCCTGGGAGGAGTGGTGGACGGCGAAGTCGCGGTAGTCGGGCGCCGGCTGACCGAAGAGGAGCGGAGTCATGTCGAAGCTGTC
>SKZO01000160.1 GCA_007127335.1 Spirochaetales bacterium
CAGCATTGACATTGAAGGATGGCACGACCCGGTCTACCGCGGCGAGCTCGAGATGACCGGCCAGGTCCACGGCCTGAACTATCTCAAACGCTGCCGCGGCGGGGAGTACGTGGCGAACCCTTCGGTATAGCGTCGGTCCGGAAGTACCGCACGGAAGCACCGCACGGAAGCACCGCACGGAAGCACCGCCGCTACCCGGCGCAGAGCTTGAGGAGGTCGCGGTCGGCGCCTTCCGGCACGTCTTCGACGAAACGGTCAAAGTTCGCGGCGAAGAGATCCGCGAGCTCGGTCGCTTTTTGGTCGTACGCATCCGGATCCGCCCATGTTGATCGTGGATTCATGAGCTCATCAGGGACCCCCGGGCAGGAAGTGAGCGCGTCGAGTCGGAAACGCGGGTTCTCCTGTGCCGGGACTCGGGCGAGATCCCCTGAATGGATGCGGTCGAGGATTGCTCGCGTATGGGCGAGACCGATTCGTTGGCCGGTTCCGTACGGGCCGCCGGTCCAGCCGGTGTTGACGAGCCACGCGCGAGCGCCGTGCTGCTTCATCCGCTCGGCAAGAAGGCGCGCGTAGACGAAGGGGTGACGAGCGAGGAACGCCCCGCCGAAGCAGGGCGAAAAGGTCGCCGCAGGCTCGATGACACCCTGTTCGGTGCCCGCGAGCTTCGCGGTGTAGCCGCTGATGAAGTGGTACATCGCCTGCTCCGGGGAGAGACGCGAAACCGGCGGCAGGACCCCAAAGGCGTCGGCGGTGAGAAAGACGATGTTTCGCGGATGGCCGCCCA
Organism: Spirochaetales bacterium; assembly: GCA_007127335.1. Lineage (GTDB taxonomy): Bacteria > Spirochaetota > Spirochaetia > DSM-27196 > SLST01 > SLST01. The sequence goes on from SKZO01000160.1 coordinate 785, forward strand.
CGGCCGGGAGCTTGGACGCGGCGACGTGCTCGATCGGGTAGCAGGCGCGGGTGTTCTCCGTGACGCCGGCGTCGGCGAAGTCAACCCTGCGGGTGGTCGGGTCGTAGGCGACGTTCTCGAGCACCGTGCCGAAGCGGATCGCCGAGTAGATCTGCGGCTCTGAGGCCTGCGTGAGATTGATGCACTTCGCGTAGCAGCCTCCCTCTATGTTGAAGACGCCCTCGTCCGACCAGCAGTGTTCGTCGTCGCCTATGAGGACGCGCGGCGGGTCGGCGGAGAGCGTCGTTTTTCCGGTTCCGGAGAGCCCGAAAAAGAGCGTGACATCGCCGGCCGGACCCTGGTTTGCCGAACAGTGCATACTCATCACGCCCTCTCCCGGCATCAGGTAGTTCATGATCGTGAAGACGCACTTCTTCATCTCGCCCGCGTATTCGGTCCCCAGGATGACGACCTCACCCCGCTCGAGGCTGATGTCGATGCTCGTGTTCGAGGTCATGTTGTGTGTGTACTTGTTCGCCGGAAACCGTCCGGCATTGTAGATCGTGTAGTCCGGCGTGCCGAAGCTGTCGAGCTCTTCGGGCCCGGGCCGTACGAGCAGGTTGTGCATGAACAGCGCATGGTAGGCGCGAGGGGTGACCACGCGTATCTTCAGGCGGCGCGCCGGATCCCAGCCGGCATAGCCGTCCACGACGTAGACCCGTTCGCAGATGTTGAGATAGTCGATCGCCCGCTCGCGGTTGATGAGAAAGGTATGCTCGTCGAGCGGAATGTTCACTTCTCCCCACCAGAGTTCGTCGCGGCTGTCCGGGTGCTCGACGATTCGCTTGTCCTTCGGGCTCCTGCCGGTTCGCTTCCCCGATCGCACGATGAGCGCGCCGGAGTCGGCGATCGCCGTGCCCGGCTCGTGCGCGATTGCGTGCTCGTAGAGCTGCGCCGGCGGCGCGTTCCGGAGCACCGTATCCGCCTCCAGTTCGAACTGTTCCAGGATGATGTTTCGGCCCATATCTGCGCTCCTCCAGCCGCACCCGCTCGCCGCGGCTGCGGCCATGAGGGTCCGGACAGGAAGAAGGTAGCGCGCAATGGATGCCGCGTCGACTCCGGGAGAGTTTCCGGCTATGCTGCTCGCGGAGGTTCTGTGATCTCGAAAGAACGGGTGCGTCTCGCCCGCCTGGCCGCGCGCTTCGCGCGAGCCGGGTGCGCCGCGCAGGGAGGTGCCTCGTGAAGAGTCGAGGCGAGTTCGGCCCGTGGGGAGTGCGGAACGCTCGAGCCCTCCTTGGCTGGCACGCCGCGCCGCATCGTGCGACACCGGAGATCAACGTCACGCGTCTTGCTCCGGGGTCGGGATGCTGCCGGGTCGAGTGGGAGTACCCCGAGGCCTGCGGGTCCGATTGGCGGTACGAGGTCGAGTGCGGCCCGGCCGGTGCGAGCGATCGCGGTGTCGCGGCCACGGTGCCGGCCAAAGGCGACGGTGGTGCTGCCACGCTCACCGGGCTTTCAAACGGCAGCGACCACGAAGCGCGCATCGTGCTCCGGGACGCTTCCGGACGTCTCGTCAGCACGAGCCCGGTCAGGCTGTTTCGCTGCGGTGAGGTGCCTGGCGTCGTGGTGAACTACATTCACCCGGATGACTACACCTGGGCCTTCTCCGGCCGCTCCCCGGCGAGCCCGTCCATCGTCATGCTCCCCGGCGGCGCGATCCTCGTGTCGCACGACGTCTTCTGGGGTGGGGCGGGACAGAATCTCACGATGATCTTCCGTTCGGATGACGGCGGCGCGAGCTTCTCATTCGTCACGGCCGTCTTCCCGTGCTTCTGGGGGAGCCTCTTCCTGCACCGCGGCGCGCTCTACCTCCTGGGAATGAACGCCGAGTACGGTGCCTGCCTGATCGGCCGGTCCGACGATGAAGGGCGGACCTGGAGCGTACCGACGCCGCTCCTCGCCGGCGGCCATCGCGACACCGGCGGCCCCCACCGCG
>SKZO01000099.1 GCA_007127335.1 Spirochaetales bacterium
AACGTCGCCTTCGGCGGGCCCAGGCGCAACCGGCTCTTCATCACGGCGACGACGTCGCTCTACTCGATCTACCTCGCGGTCCGGGGTGCGCCGGCGACGGGGTGCGCCGGCGATTGATCAACCGCCGCCGGCGGGGCTACACTGATCGCGTGGCAGTTTCCGGCTCGGAGTACGGGATCGACCTCGATCGTGCGGCAGCGAGGCTCCGCGAAGAAGACGGGCGGCGAGCTCGCGAAAACCTGCTTCGGTACGAGAAGGCCCAACACGAGCTCGCGCATGCCGTCGAGGTTGCCCGGTCCTGTCCGCACGTGCGCCGAATCAGGGTATGGGGCTCTGTCCTGCGCCCGGACCGCTTCGCGCGGCACTCGGACATAGACATCTGCGTTGAGGGCATCGAGTCACCACAGGTGTGGTCGGAACTCGAGCGAGCGCTGTTGTCTGTCGTGACCCTGCCGCTCCACCTGGTTCGCTGGGAGACACTGATCGAGCCGCACCGCGAGAGCATCGTCGCGCGCGGAGAGGTGGTCTATGAGTCGGAGTGACGACCTGAGAGAGCTCATCGGAGAGATCCAGAGGCACCAGGAGACCTCGCGGAAGATGCTCGATGCAATGCACCACCTCGTAGAGGAAGACCTGCCTCGCATCGGGCGAACCACAACCGCATCGGTCGCGGCGGCAGGGCTGTTGGAGAACTACTACACAGCCATTGAAACGGTCTTCGTACGGGTTTCGCAGAGCTTCGGAAACAGTCTCGACCGCGAACGGTGGCACTCGGATCTTCTTCACAGGATGACGCTCATGGTTCCGGATGTCCGTCCGGCGGTCATATCGGCAGAGACCTGCAACATGCTCGATGAGCTGATGCGGTTCCGGCACTTCAAGCGCTACTACTTCCAGCTCGACTACGACTGGAATCGCCTCGATTACCTCATGGACCTTGTTGAGCGGCTCTCGCCGCGACTGGCAGACGACCTGACCGTCTTCGAACAGTACGTCAAAGACCTGATTGCCCGAGCCGACGCAGACACGTAGTGGATGCCGAGGCGGCAGACTCCTGTTTGCGTGAGACCGCAGAAGACCGCTCCCGGCGGGAGCGCGGGTGGCCCTGCCCGACACGAACCACCTCATCCGGTCACTCGTCTCCGCGACGATGGAGGCACGATGGTTAAGCCATGGGTTGCGCGAGACGAGGAACTCTGCACGTCCTCGGTTGCATGGTGCGACTGCTGCGGGCGCAGGGTCGGCGTGAGACTACGCCTCGGTCTTCCGCTACGCAAAAAACGCGTACAGGCTCATGAGCGTGCTCAGCAGCACGAACCCGGTGCCGATCAGCCACATCATGCCGGTGAAGCGTCGGTTGAAGTCGTCGAACCGTTTGTCGACCTGTTCGAACCGCTTCTCCATCTGATCGAAGCCCTGCTTCATGAGTTCGCGCTGCGCCTTGAGCTCTTCCTCCACACGGATTATGCGTTCGTTCAACTGCAGGACCGGAGCCGGAAGCCACTCAAGGGGGTGAGCCTGTACGTAGGTTCCGACCTGCTCCAGGTCGCGCACGGCGGCTGAGGCGAGCCGTCCCTACATGAACAGACCCGCAACACTTACCATCGCGACCATATAGAGGAAGGCAGCGACCAGAGAGGATGTCTTCGCCCGCTGAGCGGCCTTTGGTTTGGCCTTCGCCTCCTCTACTCCCGCTCGCGTGAGGCGGGAGAGGCTGATCCGGTACCATGGGAGACCCACTACAAGGATAACCACGAGCACCGACACGATTCGCACCAGTGAATCAACCATCTGACACCTCCATGCAGCCGGCCGACCTCATTTCCGCACCGGCTTGAACTTGCTGTTGAGATACGGCACGAAGAGGTTCATGGTGAGAACCGCGAACGTCGTACCCTCGGTGAAGACGTACTCTCCAGGCGTTTGCCAGCCCCACCAGCGCATGCTCATGATGATGAGGCCTATGCCTATGCCGAAGATCACCTGCCCTTTGGGGAATCGCGGCGAGGTCATGGGATCCGTGGCCATGAAGCAGGCCCCCAGCATGAGACTCCCGGCGAAGAAGTGGAAGAGAGGATTCTGTCCCGCGATGACGGCCAGCACCAGAATGGTCGCAAAGATACTCGCGGGGATCCTCCACCGCGCGTACTTCCTGTAGATCAGGAACGCAGCGCCAATCAGCAGCGCGAGCGAGGATATCTCGCCCAGAGTTCCGGGAACCAGCCCAAGGAACTGGTCAAGGACGGAGACTCCGGCCGTCTCGCCGGTCTCCCGGAGGATCTCGAGCGGGGTTGCCGCCGTAGTGAGGTCCACCGGCCGTCGCCACGGCATGATCGAGTCGGGGAATGCAAAGAGGTAGAAGAGACGCCCGAACATCGCCGGGTTGAAGAGATTCTTCCCGACACCGCCCAGGAGCTGCTTCCCGAAGACGATGCCAAAGGCGGCAGATATCCCCAGCGCGTAGAGCGGAGTGGAGACCGAGACTGCCAGCGACAGGAGCAGCCCCGTCACAGCTGCGCTCCCGTCCGTGGCGGTGATCTTCTTGCCTGCGAGCTTCTGGTAGATCGCCTCCGCCGCGACGGCCGAGATGACACCGGTCAGTATCAGCAGCAGCGCCTGCAGGCGAAAGGCGTAGAGCGCCCAGAGCGTGGCAGGCGTCAGCGCCAGGAGCATTCCATACATCATCTTCATAGCGACGTCGCCTCCCTGTGGGTCAAAATGCTAATTTCAGACCAATACGATCGTCAATACCCGATC
>SKZO01000232.1 GCA_007127335.1 Spirochaetales bacterium
CGTCATTCGGTCCGCCCACCGTGACGATTTCGTGCGCGCTCACGATCGTCGTGCGGTAGGTGCCGTCGTCCGAGACGGTCACCGTATGCGAGGTCCTGACCAACTGGTACCCCGGAATGACTTCGACCACGGTCACCGTGATCGTCCCGGCCGTGAACAGGAGCGCGGCCGCGGCAAGGAGCGTGATGCGCCCCACACGCGTCATCCCTTTCATCTGCCCCCCTTCGGGGGTCTCTACGCGAAGAAAGCGCCTGGCGCTTCACTACTCGACTACGTGAGCGGTTTCCCTTCGCCCACCTCCTTAGTACGTTCTGCGCACGATGAGACGGTTACCAATCCTCCCTCTGGCCACGACGTTCACCGCGATCCTCGCCGTCCTTGTCTCCTGCGGCCCCCCGGCACCGTTGGTCGTCGGGTTCTCCCCGGAGACCGACCCGCTGTGGGAGGAACTTCTCGCGAGCCATCCACTCCCCGAGGGATTCGCTCATGCCGACGCGCAATCCACGCCGGAGGAGCCGGCGTTCCGGATCGTCCGCCTCGTCGGCCCCCTGTTCGACTCCGCGGTCGAGCGTTTGCAGCCCGACGTGCCGGCTCGCCGCGTGCTCGAGGCAGACTGGCTCGCGCCAAGAGTCCCGCTGTGGGACACGATGCGGCCCGCCCCGGGTAGACGCCGCGCGACACCACGGCAGGCGACGATCGCGCGCGAGGACCTGCTGCCGCTCGCGGAGACGGGACCGCCGTACTCGGCGATCGCTGCCGCCGGCCGCTACGTCGACGATCCCGACTACCCCTTCGTCGAGCAGACCGTGCTCGAGTTCGACCCGCAGGCCACCGGTCTCGAGGAGGACGACGAGCGTCTTGCGGCGCTGTGGAGCTGGTTCCTTGACGTGCCGGTGACGACGGCCGAACCGCCTCGGATCGGGTGGATCGGCGGGGTGGGGGACCTCATGGTCGCGCGCGGCGTGACCGAGCTCCTCGACCGCGCCGACGGGCTCGAGGTCGTCTTCAGCGACGTGCTTCCGCTCATGCAGGGCGTCGACTTTCTCATGGGAAACCTCGAGGGCGCAGTCACCACGCGGGGTACGCCGTGGGAGAAGACCTTCGTCTTCCGGTTCCACCCGCGCGTGCTCGATCCGCTCCATCGCGCCGGGTTCGACTACCTCTCAGTCGTGAACAACCACTCCTACGACTACGGCGAGGTGGGCTTCCTCGACACGCTCGACCACCTCGAGGCGAGCCCCATCGCCACCTCGGGCGCCGGGCGCAATCTCGAGGAGGCCTCCCGGCCCTACCGCGCCGTGATCCCCGGCGGGACTCAGCTGCGCATCCTCTCGGTGGGCGCCTATCCGCTCGAGCGCAGCGGGTTCGACGGCGCGCGCGAGACCCCGGCCGGTCCCGACCGTCCCGGCGTCCTCTGGGCCGATGGACGCAACCCCGCCGCGCAGCGCGACGCCTTCGCCGCGATGCGTGAGGCATTCGGCGAGGAGACCTTCAACATCGTGAGCGTCCACGGCGGCCCGGAATGGGCCACCGCACCGTCGCCCGCCCAGCGTGACCTCTACCGCGCCTTCATAGACGCCGGCGCGGACCTCGTGCTCGGCCACCACTCGCACGTGGTTCAGGGGCTCGAGACCTACGAGGGTGGGCTCATCGCGCATTCGCTGGGCAACTTCGTCTTTCCGGGCATGTTCGTGACCGAATACGGGGAGGAGAGCGTCTTTCTGCGAATCGGGGTCGTCGACGGCGCAATTCGTTACGTGGAGCCGGTGCCCGTGCGCATCGACCATCAGCTGCTCTCGCTCGACACGCAGGAGCACCTCGCGGAGCGCTTCAGCGCCGCGACCCGCGCGCTCCACTGAGGAGGCAGGAGGACGGGTGTACGAGATCCGCGCAGCACGCCAGCCGGAGATACCCTCTGAGCGTCAGGGATACCGACGCCTGTTCGCCGACGAATACTTCACGCTGCACGTCTGGTACGACCGCAAGGGCGGCTCCGTCACGGAGTTCCACGTCTACTACGGAATCTCCCGCGACCGGCGGCTCTCCTGGACGGCCGGCGGACGCACGCGTGAGGGCGATGCGACGGAGCACGGTTTCTGGGGCCGCGACGGGCTCCATCTGCCGGCCTCCTTCGATCTCGACCGCTTCACCGCCGCCGTCGCCACGATCGACTCGCGGGTGCGCGACGCCGTGCTCGAGCGCATCAGTCCGCCACGCTGACCCGGTTGCGCCCGGCGCGCTTGCCCGCGTACATCGCGTCATCGGCACGCCTGAGCGCCTCGGAGGCGTCCGACGTGCAGTCGACGACCGCCACGCCAATCGTAACCGTCACGTGCTCGACCGCGTCGCCCAGATCGATTCCCGTTGCCTCGACCGCCGCGCGCGCCTTCTCCGCCGCGATGCGGGCGCCCTCCTGCTCGGTGCGCGGCAGGATGAGCAGAAACTCTTCGCCTCCCCAGCGTGCGACCGAGTCCTGCGCACGAAGCGCTCGCCGCAGGGAGGCGGCAACCTGGCACAGCGCATTGTCGCCGCACGAATGGCCGTGTTCGTCGTTGATCCGTTTGAAGTGGTCAACATCCACGACCGCGAGCGAAAAGCTCTCCGCCGAACGGACGCACCGGACCCGCTCCCATTCGATCAGCGACATCGCCTCGCGTCGGTTCGGCAGGCCGGTCAGCGCGTCGGTTCGGGCAAGGATGTCCAGTTCAGCGTTCTTCTGCTCGAGGTCGATCTGCGCCTGCCGAACGGCGGTCCC
>SKZO01000142.1 GCA_007127335.1 Spirochaetales bacterium
ACGTTTTCGAGCACGCCTCCGGGGCCCGGCACGACGAGCTTCATGCCGGGAGCGAGCGTCGCTGCCGCTTCGTCGAGGAAGGCGTACTCCGCGTCCGCCGGGTCGGGCCAGGTATACGCGTCGAAGGATGAGCGGTCGGCGATGACCGCACCCTCGTTGAGCGAGACGGTGGAAGCATGAGCCCGCTCGTGCGCCGGGAAGACGAATCCGGGCAGGTGCGTCGTCGCGTAGTCGTAGCCCGCCGCGAGAAAGGCTCGCTGGACGATCAGCCAGTCGGGCGCGGTGTCCACGTCGAGTCCCGTCTGCGCGGCGAGCTTGCAGTAGAGCGGGCCGTTCAGGAAGAACTCGAAGAGCGTTGGACGCGAGGGCGCCTCGCAGGAGAGCACTTTTAGGAGATTCCCGAAGTCGGGCGCGGGCGCGGGGAGTTCGGCGTCTGGTGAGAATCGGTTGCTCATGATGTCCTCTTGCCGGGCAGTGTAGCCGAAACGAAGGCGAGGGGACAACGTGTGAAGAATCTGATAGCCGATCTCACGGTGCCGTCCTGTGGGAGCGTGGGATCAGACCACTGCCTTACCCTCATGACTGAGTGAAATCGTCCGGCAAATCGTACTGTTTGCTGTCTCCTGGCATTCTCGCAATAGACATCGCCGGAGAGCTCCGGGATGCTTCTCTGGCTCCTCCGCTACTCACGGTTTCCGTCGTTCGCCGGGAGTCGCCGCTGGCACGCACCCTTGTTTGACGGCTGCGCCCTCGCATGGTACCATGCCGTAGGCGATGACATCGTATCGGCTGATCCTCGTAGATGATGAAGAGAGCACGCGCGCCGGCCTGTCCGATTTCGTCCGATGGTCTGAAGTTGGTTTCACGCTCGAAGGAGCGTTCACAGACGGGCGATCGGCAATAGCGTGGATGGAGCACCATCCTGTCGATGTAGTGCTCACGGACATCCGCATGCCGGATCTGTCGGGCATCGATCTCGCCGAACACATCCGTCGCTGCTGGCCGGCGACGCGAGTGGTGCTGATCAGCGGGCACAGGGAGTTCGACGACGCCCGGCGTGCCATCGAGTTCGGAGTGAAGCACTATCTCCTCAAACCGACTCGCCTGGATGAGGTTCGTGCCACTTTTCGGCACCTCTACACAGAGATCGACGCAGAGCGGGCTGCCGCAAGTTCGACATACGGTAGTTCACGGCGGTATCAGGAAGCGCTGCCGTACCTTCGCGACCAGTTCTTCTGGGATCTCGTTACGGGGAACCTGACACATGCCACGGATCTGCGGCGTCGCGTGGCGCTCATCGACCTAGCCTTCGATCCACAGACCACCGCGTGTGCCGTGGCCACCGTGGAGGTAACCCCCGACCCGTTCGAAGCCCTCGGCGACACACACGCGCGATCGAGCGCACTGGTCCGCACGATTGGAGACCGGATTGATCAGAGACGATGCTTCGTTACTGCGTTATGGTCACGCCGGTATTCGGTGACTGCACTTCGCGGACAGGAGACAGATCACGTAACAGTCATGAACGATGCGTCAGAGGCAGTCAGGATGCTCGTTGAAGCGCTCCACGCGTCGGCGGAATGCACAACGGTCTGCTGCCCTGTTGAGGGATACCGCTCGCTCGTCGATCTCGCGGTCCAGGGGTCTCCCGCTGCTGTCCGGAATACGGATTCCCAACCGGATGAAGGAGGCGTCGAGTCGGATCGGGCGATGGCGAGCGACTATCGGTCCCTCGTCCAAGAGCTTCACCAGGGAAACATCGAGCAGGGATTGGACAGACTCGACGAGCTGATTCGCGGGCTCGACATGAGCGCGGGAAGGCCGGCCGCGCGATTCGTCATCGGAGCGCTGGCTGCGGCCGACGCACGCATCACCGGGACATACGGAGAAGACTCGGCGCTCGCCGACGACTCAGCTCTTTACCGGGAAATCGCCAGTGCAGAGAACAACCGGCAACTCTGCTCACGCGTGCTTCCGATACTCAAGCGTCTGCGAAGCCGCCACTCCGATCGGTCGACCCTCGCCGCTCGCGATACGGCCCGCGCCGCCGCCGACTACATCGAGCGGCACTTCACCCGGGAGCTGACGTTACAGGATCTGGCAGATCACGTGCAGCTGAACGCCGCGTACCTGAGTCGCCTGTTCCACCGGGAAATCGGCGTGACGTTCACAGAATACCTCGTCGACCGCCGGATGCGCCATGCTGCGAGCCTGCTGCTCGAGGAGTCGCTCAGCATAGGCGAAATCGCCCACCGCAGCGGATACAGCGATCCGAAGTACTTCGCGCGGGTCTTCCGCAAGCAGTACGGCCAAACCCCAAAGGAGTTCGCTCGGCGCCGGTGGTACGGCGAGCACGATCGATGAGCGCCGCCAGAGAACGTCTCGCTCAGATCTATCGCCTGATTCGTAGCTACCGTTTCCAGAGCCTGCTGGTGAGGAATGCCGCCATCTCGTTCGGACTCGTCCTGATTCCGCTCCTCGCGATGGGATTCGCTACCTATCGGAACGTCGAAGGACACATCCGATCGTCGCTCATCGAGCTGAACGCCGCGACGAGCATTCGCGTTCGCGACACGATCGATGCCGCGATCCGCGACACGAATCGCATGACAGCAAGCCTGGTTCTGGAGCAGGAGACGTGGTCGCTGTTCCGCGGTATCTGGCCGGATCTGCGGGCAGACGAGCGGTACACCGGAGTCAGACGACTGATCACGCGCTTCGCCCACATCTATCCCTACATTGAGTCCATCTATGCGTACTCGGAGCTCAACGACGTCGTCGTAGCCGGACACGGAGCGTGGCCGATCAGCCGCTTTGACGACACCGGATGGGCAGTCGACTACCTGAGCGGCGACGGCAGCGAGCTGCAGCTCGTGTCACGAAGGAAGTTCGGCGCATACCCGCTTCTCATCACCGGGATTCGGCGCGAATACGCCTCGGACGGCAGACGCCTGGGCGCGGTTGTCATCAACATCGACGTAGAGCTCCTGGCACGCATCATCTCCGAGTCGGAGCCGGGAATGGTGCAGCACACCTATGTCGTTGGTGATGATGATACGATTCTGCTCCATCGCGATCGCGCGCTCATCGGGGAGCGCACCACGGATGTACCTCTGTTCGGCGGTATCGGTCTCGATCAGCCGGACCAAACCGTTTCGTTACGATTCGGGGGTCGCAACCATATCGTGTCGTGGGCCCACTCGACGTACGGAACGCTGGCCTATGTCGTGACGCTGCCCCTTGATCTGCAGACTGACCGTCTGGCCGCGGCTCACACCTACCTCCTCGCCTCTGTCGTCGTGGCGATCGTCGCATCAGCGATCATCGCGCTACTGGTGTCGGTCTACTCGTACGAACCCGTGTCCGACGTGGTGCAGTTGCTCAGCGATCCGGACGGCGAACCGGTCCGTTCGCACAGAAGTGGCGAGATATCCTACATCGCTGAGCAACTGACGACGGTCATTCACTCGAACCGTAGACTCAAGACCGAGGTTGAAGAGAGACTCGGACTGCTTCACAGCGCGCAGATCGCGGCGCTCCAGGCCCAGGTCACTCCTCATTTCCTCTACAACGCGCTTGAGGGCATCAACTGGCTCGCCATCCGGACAACCGGCGACGAAAACGACGTGAGCCGCGCAATAGGCAATCTGTCTGATCTTCTCCGTTACTCCGTGGGTTCCGACCATCAGGTCGTAGGCCTCGCTGTAGAGATCGAGCATGCGCGCGCGTATCTCAAGGTGATGGAGATCAGGTATCCGGACCGGTGGACCGTACGCTGGAACATCGATCCGGATGTGATGTGCTGCGGGGTTCCTCGCATGGTGCTGCAGCCGATTCTCGAGAACGCGGTTCAGCACGGCGTCGTGCCGGTCAGGCGGTCCGGGGTCATCGGAGTAGCAGCACATCGCAGTGCAGACTCACTGGTCTTGGAGGTGGCGGACAACGGGGTAGGAATGCCGATGGGCGCGCTCGATGCCTTGAACTCCGAGCTCGCCGGATCGGCGGGCATCGGCGGTGACCACATCGGCCTCCGGAACGTGAATCATCGCGTCAGGCTGCTCTATTCCGATGCGTTCGGAATCCGACTGGTCCCGAACCGTGGACCGGGAATCACCGTCCGGATCAGGCTACCCGTGTCCTCGCCGCTTGACGCTGCGGCTATGGACGATTTAGAACACAACGAAAATCCACTTCCGTCATGATCGTCGTCACGGAAGCCCTCCTTATGCAAGAGGGTGTCCCCTTTCCAAAGAACTTCCCGTTTCCTGTACGCAGGATCCGTCGTAGGATTCCCGTATGGTCATCGACGCGGCTCACCGCCGACGCAAGACGCTCGCAACGGTGCGTGCCAACTTCGAGCTCCTCACGCTGACCCTTCCGGCGCTCATCGCCTTCTTCCTGTTCAACTACCTTCCCATGGGCGGCGTCATCGTCGCGTTTAAGCGGTACCGGTATGACGCCGGTATTCTACACAGCCCTTGGATCGGACTGGCGAACTTCTCGTTCTTCTTCCGCTCTGTTGATGCCTGGCGGATCACCCGCAACACCGTCGCGTACAGCACCGCGTTCATTATCGTCGGCACGATCACCGCAGTCGTGATCGCTCTGCTTCTTCTGGAAGTCCGCAGCACCGGCGCGAAGAAGATCTACCAGACCGTGATGATACTCCCTCGCTTTCTCTCCTGGGTCGTCATCAGTTTCATCACCCACGCGATCCTCAATCCGGTGCACGGAGTAGGCAACCAGATTATCGTGGCGCTCGGCGGAACGGCGGTCGAATGGTATTCCCACACGCAGTACTGGCCGTTCATCCTCACAATCTCCCACGTCTGGAACAGCGTCGGTATAACCTCGATTATCTACTACGCTGCACTCATGGGTGTGGATCCCCAGCTGTACGAAGCTGCGGAGATTGATGGAGCGACTCGCCTGCAGCAGACGTGGCACGTGTCGATTCCCGCCCTCGTTCCGGTCATCACGATTCTGAATATCCTGGCGATCGGAAATCTGTTCACCGGGGACTTTGGGTTGTTCTACCAGATCCCCCGAGACGTCGGGCGGCTCTATCCCGTGACCGACATTATCAACACGTACGTGTATCGCGGCCTGCGGCAAGGCGACATAGGCCGCACCGCCGCTGTCGGCCTGTTTCAGTCGAGCGTCGGGCTGGTTCTTATCATCGTAACGAACGCGATTATACGACGAATCTCACCGGAGAACGCGCTCTTCTGAGCGTAGGAACAATGCAGGAGGAGTAATGAGCGGCAGGCAATCGCATGCATCGAGCACACTCCTTCATCTCTTTTTCATCGCCTTCTCGCTGGCGTTCATAGTGCCGTTTCTGCTGGTCCTCTCGATCTCCTTTTCTCACGAGGAGACAATCCGGACTCTTGGATACCGGCTCATTCCTCCGGAGTTTACGCTCGATGCGTACCGGTACGCGTTCGCGAATCCCGGACGTATTCAGGACGCGTACATCGTGACGACGCTGCAAAGCGCACTCGGCACATTCCTGTCGATCGTCGTGATGGCCACTTGCGGATACGCGCTGTCACGCCGTTCCTTTCGCTATCGCGGACCGATCACGTTCATCGTCTTCTTCACGATGCTCTTCAGCGGAGGACTGGTCCCGCTTTATATCGTCGTGACTCAGTACCTCCGACTGGGAAACTCGTTCTGGGTCTACATTTTCCCCAGGCTCGTCAGTGCGTTCCCCATCATCATCTTCCGGACGTTCTTTCAGAGTATCCCCGAGTCGCTGCCCGAGTCTGCGAAGATCGACGGCGCGAGCGAGTGGACGATCTTCTTCCGCATCATCGTTCCGCTGTCGAAGCCGGTTGTGGCCACACTCAGCCTGTTCGGGCTCATAGACCGATGGAACGACTGGTTCACCACCCTGATCTATGTCCGGGATACGCGTCTCTACACGCTTCAGTTTCTTCTACAACGGATCCTCCGTGAGGCCCAGTTCCTGAGAGCCATTGCCACGGAGCTGCCCCTCGGCATGGACATCGGCCAACACGACCTGCCTACCGAAAGCCTTCGCTTCGCGATGCTGATCATCGCGGCAGGCCCCATGCTCGTCGTCTTTCCCTTTTTCCAGAAGCACTTCGCGAAGGGACTGACGATTGGAGCGGTCAAAGGATGAGGAACCAGATTGATTGGAGCGGAAGGCGTTGCCTTCCGAAAACACATGTACGGAGGAGGATGTCATGAGACACAGCAAGTATGCGGGAGTCTTCGCGCTCATCGTGATCGCAGCGGCCTCTGCCTTTGCTGCCGGGCAGGCGGAACCGGCAACGGGGACCGAGGCGGCACAACTCAATGTGATGCTTCTGGGGCCGGGACGCCAGCAGGATTCGGAGCGCGTATGGGCGAGCTTCAGCGACCTGCTTGGCGAAACGCTTCCCGGGACCACCGTGGACTTCGAGGTGCTTCCCACGTCGGATTACCGGGAGCGCTGGCAACTCACGATGGCTGCGAACGAACGCGTCGATCTCGCGTGGCGCGGCTGGGTGCTGTCGCTCGACGATGAGGTTGCCAAAGGCGCCTACCGTCCTCTCGACGATCTAGTGGACGAACACGCACCGGATCTCCTGCAGGAGCTGCCCGGTTGGCTGCTTGACATGGGTCGGGTAAACGGAGTTCTGTACGAAGTCCCCAACTATCAACAAACTGCGGTACGTCGGGCGATCTGGGCTCGCCGGGATCTCGCGGAACGGTTCCTCGATATCGACGCCTTCCAGGAGATGCTCTGGGCGTCCGACGTCGTGACCGATGAGTGGCTCGACGTGATCGAGGATTTCCTGCGAGACGCCAAGGAAGCTGGTGAGTTGCGGCTCGGGATCCACGTGCCATGGTTCGAGGAGCAGGGATACGACGTATTTGCGAATCCCTACGCGTACCGGCTCAATGATCCCGAGATGAGAGTTGTGAACATCTGGGACACTCCGCGCCATCGGGCGACACTCGACCGTCTTGCGGAATGGTACCAGGAGGGCTACATCCGACAGGACATCCTGAGCGTACAGCGTCTCAGTCAGGACGACTTCCGTCCGGATGGTCACATCATGTGGATGGACCAGGTGTTCCGCGGCAGCGTCGCTGCACGATCAGCCGACCGTGGATTCGAGATGATTGCGTTCGCCTTCGACCCGCACTACCGAATCCTGACCGGTCGGACGCCGACGAATATGACGGTACCGCGCACCGCGCGCTACCCCGAGAGGGCGGTCCAACTCCTCGAGCTGTTGAACACGAAGCGCGGCGCTGATCTCTACAACATGCTCGTGTACGGACTCGAAGGCGTGCACTACGAACGGGTCGGTGACAACCGGATCGAAACGCTTCACTACGTTGGGGCTCCGACCGGTGACTCTCCATACGGACTGCCAAAGTGGGCGGTGGGCAACACGTTCAACGCGTACCTGACCCAGGCCGAGGAGGACGGATGGAACGAATACATCGAGAATGTCGTCCACGGCGAAAAGGCTCGGGTGTCTCCCATCCAGGGGTTCGTAGCGGACCGCACCACGGTGCAAGACGAGTTTGCGCTCGTCGACGCGATCCGGCGCGAGTATAGGAACCTCTTTGCGCTTCCGGATTACAAGGAGGTCTACGCTGAGTACATGGAGAAACTGCGCGTGGCCGGTAACGACCGCATCATCGAAGAGTTCCAGCGCCAGATCGACGATTTCCGGCGGCAGAACCGATAATCTGTCGCGACCGCCTGGATTCCATGCCGGAGCGAAGCCTTGGCTTCGCTCCGGC
This sequence comes from Spirochaetales bacterium, assembly GCA_007127335.1. Classification (GTDB taxonomy): domain Bacteria; phylum Spirochaetota; class Spirochaetia; order DSM-27196; family SLST01; genus SLST01. Next base: position 7,771 of record SKZO01000142.1, read on the forward strand.
GTTTGGCGATACCGTTCACTCGGATTCGGCGCGGACCCCCGTTCATTTTGCTCAGTCGTCTGTCTCCCGCAGAGTGGTGCGATGCGCGAGAATAGACGGCCGGCACTATGAATCGCCCCGACTATCCCGGAGACCAAAACCTGTGAGAGGATGGTGCAAAGAATTACGTTCTCGGTGCACAGGTGGTCACTCCAACCGGCGATGTGCTTAACCTTGGCGGCAAGCGCCTGAAGGACGTCACCAGATACAACCTGCTGCAGCTCTTTGTCGGTAGCGAGGGCAGGCTCCGGCTCTTCACCTGAATCACGCTGCGCGTCATTCCGCGCCCGGAACGCCGCGGCGTTGCGCTCACAGGTTTCGCGCGCGCGTCGTCGCCTCGCAGTCCGGAGGGGAGGTGATCGTCGGTGGCACCGACGCGACGATGATGGAGTAGGCGTGGAAGCTTCGCAAGCAGGTGCCGTGGTTGGTGAAGCGCTCCGGTGGACGCTTCCGCAGCCTCGGGGACGTCGTCGTCCCGCCGGCAGCGGTTCCCGATCTATTCGCCTTCGTCGCGGGCCCGCGCGACCGCCACGCGATGCCGGTCGCGATGTTCGGTTACGCCGGGGGACCGCAACTCTCACGTCACGCCAATGAAGCCTGAGTCGATGCCCGCGGAATGATCGCCCGGTCGCATTGACGCGCTCCTGCGCGAGCTCTACCGCGAGGTGATCGGGCTTGGCGGGACGATCAGCGGTGAGCGCGGGATCGGCCGTAAACGCGTGAAGTACCTTGTCGACTTCGTCGAGTCGGCGCAGCTGGAGGTGATGCGCAGCCTGAAGCGGTTGTTCGATCCCAATGGCGTGCTGAATCCGGGAGTGGTTCTCGTCGTTCGTGCCGAGCCCCGGGCGACCGCGCTGCCTGCGGGCAGGCCCGACGCCACGGAGCGGGTGCACTGATGGGTCGTCGCCAGCAGAACAGCCGCCGCACGAAGTACGGCGATCGTGTCGACCGTGCTTCGCGTGCCCAACGAGCGCACCTACCAGGCGGTAATGGTCGAGGAGATCACGCGCGCAGCGGCCCTTGCGCGGGCTACCGTTGCGCAGTTCTTGCACTCGAACAGCTCGCCAGGCGACTTGAGCCCGCCCACCGGGCGGCAGACGCTTGACACCGCAACTCGTTCCGGCCATCGTCGCTGCAATGAGACCACAGATTACCGACCGCACCTACAGGGTCTACACCTACCAGTCCGTCGACCGGCTTCCGGATATCGAGTTCGGCTACTGGCCGCAGACGATCAGGCGGTGGCTTGCCGAGGGGTTGCCGCTCGAGCTTTCCGAGGACGAGAAGAACCAGATGTTCCTGCGCAAGCTCGACGACTTCTTCGGGTTCGACCGCGAGGGGCACGGGATACCGAGCCGGATACACATGAACCCGGCCTTCGAGGAGGAAGTGCTCGAGCAGCGGGGCGACAAGACGCTCCTGCGCGGTCGCGACGGCATCACCGCGGAGCGGTATCTCAACGACGTCGAGGAGAGCTCGATCCCCCATTTCATCGAGTTCCCGGTGAAGACTCCGGCCGACTGGGACGAGATGAAGCGGCGCTACCGCTACGAGGATGCGACGCGCCAATCCGCCGGTCGGGAAATCGAAGACGCACGACGGGCCGCGGAAGAAGGACGCATGATCTCCATGTCTTTCGTCGGCTTCTACGGACAGCTGCGCAACTGGATGGGGACGGAGAACGTCTCATACGCCTTCTACGACTACCCGGAGATGATCTGCGACATGGTCACGCACTGGGCCGGCCTGTGCGCCGGGCAGATAGAACGGCTGCCTGCCGACATTCCCATCGACTTCGTCACCTGGTGGGAAGACATGGCTGGGAAGAACGGCCCGCTCGTCTCCCCGTCGGTCTTCCGTGAGTTCCTCCAGCCCGGGTACCGGACGGTGATGGACGCAGCGCGCCGGCGCGGCTGCGAGATCGCCCACGTCGACTGCGACGGAAACCCGCACGATATCGTCGCGAACTGGCTCGAGGAGGGCGTCAACGTGATGTTCCCGCTCGAGGTGCAGGCAGGCGTGGATCCGGTCGCCTGGCGCAGCGAGTTCGGGCGCGATCTTCGGCTGCGCGGCGGGATCAACAAGTACGCGCTCGTCGAGGGCGACTCGGCGATCGACCGCGAGCTCGAGCGAGTGAAGCCGCTGCTCGACCAGGGAGGCTTCATCCCTCATCTCGACCACCTTGTCCCGCCCGACGTTCCGTATGGGCACTACTGCGAGTACCTGGAGAAGAAGCGCCGGCTGATCGGGCGGTGATGCCGCCATCGGCTGTGACGCAGGCCGTCGAACCGGCGGTTGATCCCGGCGGCTCGATGGCGGATACTGATCGAAAGAGGTGCCTATGACCGCGGCCTCCGCGACGAAAGCCGCCGGGATCACGGCGACGCTTGCCGTTCCCTCGCGCATCGGCCGTCTCAAGGACGAGCTCCTCGCCACGCGCGCGCAGTTCTGCTTCGAACGCGCGCGGCTGGTCACCGAGTCGTACCGCGAGACCGAGGGCGAGCACATTGCGATCAGGCGCGCGAAGTCAATTGCGCGCGTGTTCGAGCGCATGCCCGTCTTCATCCGTCCCCGCGAGCTCATCGTGGGCCAGCGGGCGGCGATGCTCGGCGGACGGTCGGTCTACCCGGAGTTTCACCTGAACGGGCTCGACGAACACACGACGCCGCCGGAGATCTGGGACTTCTGGCACGGCAGGACGATGGGCGATCGCACGCGCGCCTGCCATCCGGATGCCCTGCGGCTCGCCGAAGACGAGCTCGCCGCCGGGTACTGCAC
>SKZO01000048.1 GCA_007127335.1 Spirochaetales bacterium
CGCCCGCGTCCGGCTTCGATCAGGAGGTCCGTGAACTCGAGGAGCGCCTTGAACAGGGGGTGCTCGAGGTCAAGCCGCGCTCGCGGCGCGTCGCGGTCCCAGTCCTCGATGCACGGCGTCGACCAGGTTGTGTGCTCGCCGAACTCGTACCCGCAGCCGCACCACGCCGAGAAGATCTCCGGTCCCAGGTTGGGAAAGACGGTGGGCAGCGCATCGCCAAGGTAGTGCGTATGCTCGAGGTTCCAGACCGTCTGCTCGACGCGCGCCCCGAAGTCGAGCCAGCGCGCGCGGTGGTCCGGGTAGTCGCGATCGAACGACGCGGGTCGTTTCTCCCCGGGTGCCGGATCTCGCGGCAGCGTCATGCAGACCAGTGGGCGGTCGGCAACCGAACGATTCCAGAACGCCTCGTAGCGCTCGTACACCTCGTCGAAATCCGGTCTGAGCTCGAGTTCCATACTCTCTCCTTTTGCGTGCGGTCCGCGGACCGCGGTCCGCCGGTCACAGGCTGATCGTGATCCCGCCGTCGACGTAGAGCAACTGGCCGCTGATGAAATCGGAGGCCGCCGAACAGAACAGGATCAGCGCGCCTGCGAGCTCACCGGGGTCGCCCCAGCGCCCCGCCGGCGTGCGGGCGGTCAACCAGGCGTCGAACTCGGGATTCTCCTTGAGCGACTGCGTCATCTCGGTGACGAAGTAGCCTGGCCCAATGGCGTTGACCTGGATATTGTGCCTCGCCCAGTCAACGGCCATCGCGCGGGTGAGCGTCCGAAGCCCGCCTTTCGTCGCGGCGTACGGTCCGCTCGTCTCGCGACCCAGGTCACTGAGCACCGAACAGGTATTGACGATCTTCCCGCGCCGGCGGGGGATCATCCCGCGGGCTACGCGCCGCGCGACGAGGAAGGCGCCGGTGAGGTTGACGTCGACGATCTCGCGCCAGCGGTCCACCGGCATCGACTCGAGCGCGGAGCGGATCTGGATCCCGGCATTGTTGACGAGGATGTCGATCGGACCGTCGGCCTCGAGTTTCCCGATTGCCTCGTCCACCGCGGCCTCGTCAACGACGTCGAAGATCGAGGCGGACACCGACCCGCCGAGCCCGGCAAGACGATGCGCAGCCTCTTCGAGTGCCGACGCCGTTCTGCCGTTCAGGATCACCTGACAGCCTCGCTCGGCGAGCGCCCGCGCAAAAACCAGCCCGAGCCCCCGGCTCGAACCGGTGATGAGTGCGCGTTTTCCAGCGACATCGAAGAGGGCATCATCCATTGGCCGAGCATACCGGTCGGAGGCGGATCGGACAAGGCTCCCGCCTGCCATTCCTCCTGCGAATCGTTACCTTCTCTAGATGCACGCCGGCGCCACGCTCTACCACATCGCGCACGAGCCTGAGTGGGACTGTCTCAGATCGCCCGGCGCAAGCTACCTGCCTGATTCCGCGTCTGCGGAGGGGTTCATCCACTGCTGCTACTGGGATCAGCTGTCGAGCGTCGCGAAGCGGTACTTCCGCGACCGAACGGATGTGGTGGTCGCGGAGATGGATGCGGGGCGGCTGGGAGCTTCGGTGCGGATGGAGCGGGCCCCCCGGACCGCGGAGAGTTATCCGCACGTGTACGGGGCAATCCCGGTTTCAGCCGCCACAGGAGAGCTCGAGCTGCGTTGGCTCAGCGGCGGTGAGCCGCAGATCGTGCGGTGGCCCAATGCCGACCCGAGCGCTCTGGAGCTCGTCCGCGCGGAGATGGAGAACCTCGAGCTCCTGACGCTGCTCAACCTCCAGCTCCGCGAGGACGAGGGGTACCAGGAACTGATGGACCGACGCGAGGTACGCCGGCGAATGGCCGCCTTCATTACCGGCCACGGCGGCCACCAGGTCTACTGCCTCGTCGCCCCGGACGGCCCGCGCGACGCTGACCGGCGCATCGTCGGGTACGCGACCGCAAACACGGACCGCACGCCGCTCTGCCTGCGCCAGCTCTTCGTTCTGCGCGGTATGCGCGGGCGCGGATTCGGCAGCCGGGCCGTAGAGCTCCTGAGAACCGAGTTTCACGGCGAGCCCATGGAGGTGGAGGCGCTGAGCCGCAATGCCCGGGCCGTGAGCTTCTGGCGGCAACAGGGATTCGACGAGCGGTACGTGGGGCTGCGATGGCCGGGAACGATCAGGCGGTCTGATGCGGCAGATGGGGCCGCCGGGGTCACGATGCAGGTGATCACCGGCACCACTACGGACCGCTCGGTCCACCACGCGAACGCCTTCATCCTCGACCGGCTGAAGTCCTACAACGCACGCCACTCGGAACACCTGCGTCGCATCCACCGGCTCGGGGCGGTCCGCGAGATCGTCGTGATGCTCACGGAAGCAGACCAGTGGATCGGCGGCGTGCGCGGATCGGTCTACTGGGATTGGCTCGACATCCGCTACTTCTGGATCGACGAACGGCTTCGGGGTCAGGGCCACGGAAGCGCGATGCTCGCGGAGCTCGAACGACTCGCGCAGGAAGACGGTGCCCGCCGGGCCCGGCTCTCGACCTTCAGTTTCCAGGCGAAGGACTTCTACCTCCGACGCGGCTACGAAATCGTCGGCGAGCTCACCGACTTCCCGCCCGGAGAGTCGCTCTACTGGATGCGGAAGGAGCTGGCCTGATCACGGCGCGCAGGGCAGCAGCGCCGTGCACAGCCTACCGTCGGCGATACGGGACGTGTCCGCGGCGGCGCAGCCGGTCTATGAGCCGGTTTCGCGCCAGGAGCGCGAGAA
>SKZO01000020.1 GCA_007127335.1 Spirochaetales bacterium
ACGCTGGTCGTGGTCGGGGCGGCCGCCGACGACGAAACGGCCGGCTTCCTCGTTCAGGCGTCGGTCGTATCCGAGTAGTCCGTGGTATTCAGCAGCGTCACATTCCTGTTCGTCTTTCTCCCGCTCTTCCTGCTGGTCTACTACGCGCTGCCGTTCGACTCCCGGTCCGCCTGGATCCTCGCCGCGAGCTGGATCTTCTACGCCTGGTGGCGCCTCGACTTCCTTGTTCTGCTCGTGTTCGCCGCCGTGTGCGCCTGGTACATCGGCACGCGGGTGGCACGACACCGGGAGACTCGTCCGCGACGGTCCCGTGCGTGGCTGACGGCGGGCGTCTGCATTGCCCTTGGCGTGCTTGCGTACTTCAAGTACTTCAACTTCGGCGTGGAGACGCTGTCCGCGCTGCTGTACACGCTGCGGGGCCGACGTCTCACCGCCTGGAGCGTGATTCTCCCTATCGGCATCTCCTTCTACACCTTCCAGCTCATCAGCTATCTCGTCGACGTCTATCGCGGTGACGCTCCGGTCGCCCGCCGATTCGTTGATGTGGCCGCCTACGTCTCGCTCTTTCCGCAACTCGTCGCCGGGCCGATCGTGCGTTATCGTGAGATCGCCGGTCAGCTGCAAAGGCGCGAACACAGCTTTGAGAAGTTCAACGCGGGAGCGCTGCGTTTCATGGTCGGCCTTGCCCGCAAGGTCCTGATCGCCGACGCCGTAGCGCCCCTTGCCGACGCGGTGTACGCGACGCCCGGGACGGGTCTGACCGGTGCGTGGCTCGGGGTCGCGGCTTACACGATTCAGATCTACTTCGACTTTGCCGCGTACTCGGACATGGCCGTCGGCATGGGGCTCATGCTCGGGTTCCGCTTCCCCGAGAACTTCGACGCGCCGTACCATTCGACGAGCGTCACCGAGTTCTGGCGCCGCTGGCACATGACGCTCTCGCGGTGGCTGCGCGACTACCTCTATATCCCGCTCGGGGGCAATCGCCGCGGCGGCGGGCGCACGATCGTCAACCTCATGACCGTCATGGCGCTCGGAGGGCTCTGGCACGGCGCTGCCTGGTCGTTCCTGCTCTGGGGGCTCTGGCACGGGGTGTGGCTGGTTGCCGAGCGCCTGCTCGGGTTGCGGGGAGACCGTGGACGCGGCGCGCGTGCGCCCGCCGCGCCCCTGCGACGCGCGGCGACGCTTCTCATCGTGATGGTGGGGTGGGTGCTCTTCCGGGCCGACTCGCTCGGCGCAGCCGTCGGCATGTACGCAGCGATGATCGGTCTTGACGGGGTTGCGATTGGCGAGCTGCTCGCCTGGCGGATCGATACCGGTGCGCTCGTTGCCCTCGCCGCGGGATGGCTCATCGTGATCGTCGAACCGACCCTCGTGAAGCGGCTCGCCGGGATCGATCTGCCGCACGTCGTCGTGCGTGCGTCGATCTACGTCGTGTTCGTACTCAGTCTGGTACGCGTGCTCGCCGCGTCGTACTCACCCTTTCTCTACTTCCAGTTCTGACGCGATGGCGAGATCAAACGGGTCGGCATCAGCGCTTCTGTTCGTCACCGCGCTCGCAGGGGGACTCCTCCTGACCGTCGCCGGGCTGCTCTGGTCCGGCGCGGCGGACGGGCCCGCTCGCAGGCTGCGCTCCGCCTCCGCGGAGGTGACCGACGGGTCGGTTACGGCGGTCGTGGACTCCGTGATCGAGGAGCGGCACCCGCTGCGCGATGCGGCGCTCGCGGTCCTCGCCGCGGGTCGGTACGTTCTGTTCGGTGAGGCGCTCGGCGAGGCGGTGGTGGGTCGCGAGGGTATGCTCTTCACGCTCGAAGAGTTCGAGCGGCATCCGCACGACGAGCGGGTGCTCGCCGAGCGGCTCGACGAGATCGTCCGGATTCGCGACGCTCTCCGTGCGCGGGAGATTGCGCTCGTCGTGGCGATCCTGCCGTCGAAGGCGCGGGTACTCTCCGCGGATCTCTCCGCGCGATGGGCCGAGCTCGCGGACCACCACCGGTACGATGAAGCTCTTCAGCGCCTGCGGCTGGGCTCGGTTCATGTGGTCGGCGCGGCCGAATCGCTCGCGACGCCCGGCGGACAGAGGCGGTTCTTCGCGCGCGATACGCACTGGACGCCGCAGGGGTCCGCGGCGGTTGCCGGGCAGATCGCCGCGACGGCCGAAGAGGCCGGTCTACTGCAGGGGATCGATCGCGTCGCGTATCAACGCGTGAGCGACGGCACGGCTCCGGTTCCCGGCGACCTCATGCGGTTTCTGCCGGTCGGGCGGTGGCGCCGGGTACTCGGGCTGCCGGAAGAGACGGCCGAGGTGTACCGCGCCTCACAGCCGGAAGGGGCGGGGGCGCTCGGACTGTTCGACGAGCTCTCGATCCCGGTCGCGCTCGTCGGGACGAGCTTCAGCCGTGACCCGCGATGGGGGTTCGAGGCGGCGCTCAAGGTGGCACTCGAGGCGGATGTTCTGAACGTCGCCGAGGAGGGCGAGGGACCATTCGAGCCGATGCGGGCATACCTGTCCGGAGAGACGATCACCGACGTGCCGCCGCGGCTCGTGGTCTGGGAGATACCCGAGCGATACCTGACCCTTGCGCAGGATGACGTGCGGGCCTCCCTGTGATAGGCTCGTCGCACTCGCGGAAATCGTGATACGGAGGAGTCTTGATGCGGATGTCACAGCTGTTTGGGCAAACGCTGCGCGAAGCGCCTGCCGATGTAGAGGTCACGAGCCACAGGATGCTCGTGCG
>SKZO01000066.1 GCA_007127335.1 Spirochaetales bacterium
GAGAACATGAAGTCCTGCCAGACCAATAGCCCGAGTTCATCGCACAGCTCGTAGAACCGGTCGGACTCGTACGTACCGCCTCCCCATACGCGCAGCATGTTCATGTTCGCGTCACGGGCCGACTCGAGCAGCCACCGTAGCTGCTCTGGATCGGCGTTGCCCGGCATCGCGTCCTGGGGGATCCAGTTCGCTCCCTTTGCGAATATCGGGACCCCGTTGACCACCAGCGTGAACCGCTCGCCTTCTTCGTCGGGTTCCCGGTTCACCTCGAGCGTGCGGAAGCCCACTCTGCGCTCGATCCGGCTGTCGAAAGCCTCCACCACCACGCGGTACAGCGGCTGGTCGCCATATCCGTTCGGCCACCAGAGCCGCGGATCGGGCACGTCCAGCTCGACCGGTTCGCATCTGTCCCCGTCCACGCGCCGTGGATCAAGTGAGACCTCGGTTGCCGTGGCGGCGCAGCGCGAGCCGTCGGCATCATACACGGATACGCTGAGCGTTCCCCTGTGTGACCGTGCTCCCGCGGACGGCAGCTGCACGTGAGGTTCGACGCGCACGGTCCATGTATCCCCGTCCCGGAGAGCTACAGCCGGCGCGGCGACCAGGTACGGTTCATCGGTGAGAACGAGCTCGACCGCCCCGTTCATACCGCAGACCATGAAGCACGGTCCCCAGTCCCAGCCGGAGTGGCACTGAACCTTGCGTACGAGGTTGCGGTGGAGCGATTGCACGGGTGCCATCGTGTGCGGAACCGGGTAGCGCAACGAAGCCGCGCGCTCGGCTGCGGTGCGCTCTGCCGATGAGAATATGACCGTGATCTCGTTCGATCCCGTCCTGAGAACCTCGGAGGGCACCGGAATATCAACGGCGGTGAACATGTTGTCAGACGAGCCAATCCGGTGCCCGTTGATCGCGATCTCTGCGATCGTGTCGAGGCTGTCTGCCCGGAACCGCGCGGCAGGGGAGTCGGCCCATCCGGGCTCGAGATCGAACGTTCGTTCGAGCTTCCAGTCGGTCCGGCCGATCCATTGGAGCGAGAGCTCGTTCAGGCCGAAGTACGGATCGTCGATCAGTCCCGCACGGTAGAGGGCCGAGAGATTGTCACCCGGCATCTGTGCAGGTATGCTTTCCCTGAGCAGGCGGTCCGGGACTTCGGCATGGCCGGTTGGATGTGCGGTCAGCGACCAGACGCCGGAGAGATCGAGACGGATCATTCGTGCTCCTTCTTGCGCGAACTATACCAACCTTTCGTCTGGTAGGGAAGCTCCCGTCGGAAGGGCCAATGAGGAGGCCAAGACATGGGTGCCGATACGTTCAGTTTTCGAAACCTCACGGATCTCTATAGGGCCACTCCCGTGACGATGCTCGATCCCAGCGCCAGGATCGTCATCTTCAGCGACCTCCACGTCGGGAACGGGAGCCGTACCGACGACTTCCTGCCGAACTCGGGCCTCTTCCTCACCGTCCTTGGCAGCTACTATCTGGAGAATCGGTACAAGCTCATCCTCAACGGCGATATCGAAGAGCTGCAGCGCTTCAGATTGCCGGACATCATGAGCCGGTGGAGCGCCGTCTACGACCTGTTCGCTCTCTTCGAACGAGAGCACGGTTTCCTCAGGCTGGTCGGAAACCACGACCTCGATCTCCTGGGTCGCACCGACCATCCCTTCCGTATCGGCGAGGCCCTGCGTTTCTCGTATCACGAGAACTCGATATTCGTCCTGCACGGACACCAGACCACGACGCGGTTCGAACGCTTCAACAAGCTGTACGGGTTCGGGCTGCGGTATTTCGCGAATCCTCTGAAGATTCGCAACTACACCGTCGCGCACGACAGCCGGAAACGGTTTCGGACCGAGGAGCGCGTCTATGAGTTCGCCTCGGCCAACAAGGTGCTTTCGATCATCGGACACACGCACCGACCGCTGTTCGAGTCGATGAGCAAGGTTGATTCGCTCAAGTTCGAGATTGAGCGTCTGTGCCGCAAGTACCCCAAGGTTTCGCAGAAGAAGCAGCGGCAGATCGAACAGAAGGTCGAGGGATACCGCATCGAGCTCGAGCAGATCGACAGCGCCGATCACGAGGCGGCGTCGTCGTCGAGTCTCTACAATGCGAACCTCGTCGTACCGTGTCTGTTCAACTCGGGGACGGTGATCGGAAAGCGGGGCATGACGTGTCTCGAGATCGGCAACGACCGGATCGCGCTCGTGCACTGGTTCGACGAATCCCGCAACCGAAAGTATCTGCGGTACGACAACTACGAGACCCAGCAGCTTCCGGGGACCGACTACCACCGTGTAGAGATGAAGAGCGATACCCTTGACTCGATTTTCGCCAGGATCAAGCTCCTCGCGGGGAACAACGCGACGCGGAATTTATCGGACGAATGGTCGGATTGACCGACGGGACCACGACACGAACCAGGCAGCCTGAAGACGGTTGTATGACGGTCGGCTGTCTGGTACCATAGAGAACCATGAAGATCGGGTTTGTTGGTACAGGTGTGATGGGCAGAAGCATGGCCGGTCATCTGATGGACGGCGGGCACGAGCTGACGGTGTATAACCGAACCAGGTCGAAAGCTCAGGAACTGCTCGACCGGGGGGCCGGTTGGGCAGACACGCCGGCCGGTGCGGCACGTGATGCCGACGTCGTCATGACGATCGTCGGATTTCCCGCGGATGTCGAAGAGGTCTACTTCGGTGAGAAGGGAATCCTCCCCGAAGCGCCGGACGGGTGCGTCCTCGTGGACATGACCACGTCACGACCTGATCTCGCCGTGCGCATAGCCGAGGAGGCGGGTACGCGCGGAATCACGACGCTTGATGCTCCGGTCTCAGGCGGCGACGTGGGGGCGCGTGAGGCCCGATTGTCGATCATGGTCGGCGGACCGGAGGCCACATTCGTACGGATCAGACCGCTGTTCGAGTTGATGGGCAGGAACATCGTCCATCAGGGGCCGGCCGGAAGCGGTCAGCACACGAAGATGTGCAACCAGATCGCCATTGCGGCAGGAATGCTCGGGGTCTGTGAGGCAGTCTCCTATGCGCGTACCGCCGGGCTCGATCCCGAGACCGTTCTCGAGAGTATAGGATCGGGAGCCGCCGCCTCGTGGAGCCTCAGCAATCTCGCGCCTCGCATGATCGCGGGGAACTTCGATCCGGGTTTCTACGTGAAGCACTTCATCAAGGATCTCTCGATCGCCCTCGAGAGCGCTCAGGCGATGGGGCTTCGGACGCCGGGGCTTGCGCTCGCGAAACAGCTCTACGAGGAACTCGCGGCCGCCGGTGGTGAAGACAACGGGACTCAGGCCCTCTACAAGCTCTACATGACGTAGGATCCGGCGGGGATCAATGGACCTCGTTCGCGATCCGATTCCCTCTCTCATCCGAAGGATCTCGGTTCCGTTCGCCCTTGGCATGGTGTTCAACACCATGTTCAACGTGACCGACACATTTTTCGCCGGACGACTCTCCACGGACTCTCTCGCGGCGCTCTCGCTGTCATTTCCCATGTTCTTCCTCGTGCTCGGTCCCGGTATCGGTATCCAGAGCGGGGCGGCGGCACTCATCTCGAACGCGCTCGGCGCCGGCGACCGGCGCGCGGCCGTGCGCTACCAGGTCCAGGCAGTGACGCTCGGATTAGCCGTGGCCGTCGGGATCGGCGGACTTCTCTTCGTTCTGCTCGAGCCCATCTACCGGTTCTTCGGGGCCGAGGGCGAGGTGCTCGCCGGAGGCCTCCGGTATATGCGGGTGATTGCCGGTGGAGGCGCCTTCATCGTGCTGTCACAGGTGCTCAATGCGGGGCTCGTTGCCCGAGGCGACACGAAAGCCTTCCGCAACGTCCTCATCGCCATCGCGCTGCTGAACGTCGGGCTCGATCCGCTTCTGATGTTCGGCGTGACGATCAACGATGTCACGATCATTCCCCCTCTGCGCGAGACCGGTACCGCGCTTGCCACGGTGGTGCTGCAGGGGGGCGGGTTGGTCTATCTGGTTCGCAGAGGAAGCCGACGCGGTATCTACGAAGGCGCCGGCCTGCGCGAGTATCTCCCGGACGGCAGGACGATGCGAGAACTCGTCGGGCAGTCGGCGCCGGCCACCCTGGATATTCTCATCATGACGCTCGGTTCATTCGTGATCAACTACTTCGTCGCCGGGTTCGGTCGGGACTACATCGCCGCCTACGGCGCGGGCCTTCGGATCGAACAGATCGCGCTCCTTCCGCTGTTCGGCATCAGCACCGCGCTTGCGACCCTGACCGGGCAGAACAACGGGGCGCAACGCCTTGACCGCGTCGACGAGTCGTTTCGGGTGTCGGTGCGGTTCTCGCTCATCGCCGCGGCGACGATTCTCACGCCCGTGCTCCTGCTTGCAGCACCGTTGCTGCGCCTGTTTACGGACAACGCGACTGTCGTCACGATCGGCCGTCGGTACCTCTACATTCAGGGACTCACCTATTTCTCGTATATTCTGATGAACCTGTCCAACGCTGTGCTCCGCGGGCTGAAACGACCCGTGATGATCATGTGGGTCGGGTTGTACCGCCAGATAGCCGCGCCGTTCATCGTCTTCCCCTCGCTCGCCTACGCGGCCGGCATGGGCGTGGACGGGGTATTCTGGGGGCTCGCATTCGTGAACTGGTCGGCCGCGGCGTTCAGCTTCTGGTGGTCCCGCCGCACGCTTGCACGCCAACGCATGACGGGGGCAAGCCCGGCCCCCGTCGCGCCGTCGCCCGGCTAGTCCTCGACGACGTAGATCTCCACCCTCCGGTTGCGTGCCCGCCCCGCCTCCGTCTCGTTGGAGGCCACCGGCTCGGTCGCTCCCCGGCCTTCGAGATCGATCAGATCGCCGCTGATGCCGCGGCGGGTCAGCTCTTCCGCGATGACGCGGGCCCGCTCGAGAGAGAGCGCGATCCGGCCTTCCCGCGTCCCCACGTCCGCAGTGTGGCCGACCACGAGGAAACGCACCCCCGACAGCGGGCCGAGCACGTCGGCGATTCCCGAGAGCCTTGGGCTCTCGTCAGGCAACAGCACCGCCTCGTCCGGCCGGAATCGCAGGGCATCGATCGTCAGTCTGACCCCCACATCGGTGCGATCGACGGAGACGTCGTGCGTCCGGTCGCGGTCGAGGTGCTTCTCTATCGCCGCCGAGATGCGAGGGGCTGCCGGCTCGCCCCCACTGACGAAGATGAGCACGTGTCCCTGGACTTCCATCGTCGAGCCGTCGGCGAACTGGTATCGCTCATTGACGGTATCGCGCAGAAAGACGAGCTGCGTGCCGGAGTCGGGGAGCATGACCGTGACGCGGTGTGATCCCTGCACGAGGGTTACGTCGCCCGCATAGTCGACGACCGGCGCGTCGGGATCGTCGGAGGGCGGCAAGGGATACCGGGTAGCGAATTGCGCCTCGATTCGGGCCGCCAGCTCGCCGTTCCACTCCTCGCGCCCCTTGTACTCGTAGGCGACGGTGACCGGCAGACGCAGCGGGGCCTCGTCGCTGCGCGGGTTGATCAGTGTCCAGGCCTGTGCCTTCCACGACGTCCCCGGCACGATCGGGCCGGGAGGCAGCGCGAGGAAATCCTGGATGAAAGGGTACGGCGCATCACCGTGAAACAGCGTGCGTGCGCAGATGCCGAGAGACCCGGCCGTCGACCGGTCGATCAGCCGTCCGACCTCATGGGCATCGCGGCGTATCTTTTCATACACGAAGAAGCGGCCCGAGTACTCGCCGGAAGTCTGCTCTGAAGCGTGGCCCGTGACTTCGCGGGTGAACAGGCCCGTGTAGCGTCCGTTTTCTCTTACGGACAGGTTGCTGCGTTCTGAGACCCGGATGCGCGGCGGCGTGCGCAGTGCGACGGTCTCCCCACCGGGCGTGGCGCCGAGCGAGGCTGTGCATGCAGCGACGAGGATCGCGGTCGAGACAAAGACCATCAGCCGACGCGGTCGCGCGGAAACCATGCCGGCATACTACGACATGCCGGGCGAACGATCTACCGCCTCGCCGCCACGGGTCAAGCCGAGAACACAATCTTGCTCGCGGCCGTCCCACCGTATTGACGCAGGGAACGAGGGCGCGCATGGTGGGGTATGGAGGATCGAGCATGAAAGACGTCAATCCGCGGGCACGGGTGAGCCGCCTTATCGACGAACGGAACTTCCTTGGAGCGCAACTTTTCCTCAAGGAGACGGATATTGCCGAGGACGAGCGAAACGAGTTGCTCGGTGTGCTCGCGACCGCGGTCGTCGACGAGCTGAGTCGTTCACGGCGTGAGGACCGCGAACGCCTTGCGTATCTGCGGAGCGTCCTCGCCTGGATACTCCGCGAGGTTCCCGGGCTGGGGGCGCTCTACCGGGAACAGCTCCGCGAGGTGTCCGGAGGTACCGACCCGTTTTCCGACTTCAGGCGCGGGCTGCGCAGCTTTGGCGATGTGGCCGCCGGTCGCAAGAGCGTACGCGACGGGCTGTCCGAGGCCGCTGAAGAAGCCCGATTGCGGTTCGACGATGCGGCCGAACAGCTGCGCTCCGGTGAGCCGCCCGAGGACGTCGCGGACTTCCTCACTGCGGCGGAGAAGGGAATCCGCGGCGGGCTTGACCAGCTCAGCGCGTTCTTCCGCGCGATGAATGAAGGCGTGGAGGAGAAGGAGGAGCGGCGTACCCAGGACGAAGACGGGCGCGCTGCGGCGAGGGCGGACAGCGAACACGATGTCGAAGACGCCGACTTCTCGCCGGATGAGGGGCCCTGACTCGATCTGCCTCCGGTCAGGAGCGTTTGCGATCACATGCGGGGACGCGCCGCCGCTGCCCGGTAGACGATGCTTCGTGGAACCAGCGGCGACAGGGCGGCGAGGAGCCGGTTCGCCGCACCCGGGATGATGATGACATCGCGCCTGCGGGGGAGTGAGTCAGGGCGCGAACGAAGTCGCCGGTGAGCGCGATCGGCCGCGCGCATGCTCCGACGCACCACCGCGTCGGCGTCCATCCAACGGATGAGGCCCCGGTTCTTCCGCTTCTGCCGGTAATTCTCAATGTTCCGGTGGAAATCAGTGCGGACATAGCCGGGCGTGAGCGCCTGGACGACCACGCCGCGTCGGGCCGCTTCGAGTGCGAGTGTCTCGCTGAACCGCTCGAGAAAGCACTTCGTGGCCACGTACAGCGCTGATCCCGGGACCGCGACCCGTCCTGCGAGCGATCCGACGTTGATGATGAGCCCGCTGCCTGCGCTTCCCATACTGCGCAGGGCCGTTCGGCAGAGTCGGACAGGAACCTCCGCCTGGACCGTCAGCATGCCAAGGAGCGGCTCCGGCTCGGAGTCGGCGACGTCGCTGTAGTGGCTGAAGCCTGCGTTGTTGATCAGCGCGGCCAATCCCGGTTCACCCGCGACGGCCTCGACCGTTGAGGCAACTCGCGGATCGGCCAGGTCGCCGACGATGAGCTCTACACTCGCCGCCCCGAGCCTCATCGCCTCGTGCCGTGCCTCTTCAAGCACCGTTTCACGCCTTCCCGTGAGAACGAGTCGTGCTCCCTCAGCGGCGAAGAGGCGTGCGAACTCGCGCCCGATGCCACTGGACGCTCCCGTAATGATGACCGTGCGGCTCTGATAGTTCACTGTATGTGTTACCTTTTCCCGGTGCTGTTGTTATTCAGATGAGCAGGACGGCAGTCCTCCTATTCTTCATGTGCCGGCGGGTCGGCGCTTTCAGGGATTTCGACCTCCTTTGCCCTGGAGGCATTTTTCGCCCGCCCGGCCTGACCCCGGGTCTGTCTGGCGGTTGTCCATCCACAACAATCGTCGCAGACCCGGTGGTCTCCTCAACCGGCCGTTTTCTACACGGCTCTCATCACCGCCCCTGCGTACGTGAATCCGCCGCCGAATGCCGTCATCCCGATCAGCTCTCCGCTCGCGCGGGTGCCGATCAACTCCGCGAGGCACAACGGAATTGTCGAACTCGACGTGTTGCCGAGTGTGCGGATATTGCTGTAGACCATTTCCGCAGGGACTCGCATGCGCTGCCGAACCGCGTTGATGATCCGCTGGTTTGCCTGGTGAGGCACCACGAGGCTCAGGTCGCTGAGGTTGACGTGCGCTTCCTGCGCGGCGCTCCGGAGCATGTCGATCATCGCACGCACCGCGACCTGGTAGACCTTCGGGCCGTCCATGCCAATGCGCTCGAGGTCGGATACCGGGACCTTCAGAGCATCGCCGGGCTCGCCCTGTGCCCCGATCGCCGGACGGAATATCTGCGCCGCGGCGCTCCCGGCGTTCGCGCTTCCCACGAGAACAGACGCGGTTGCCGCGTCCCCGAATATTGGAGCCGTGTCGGGGTCGGCGGTGTCGAGCTTGGGCGACAGCGCCTCCGTCGTGACCAGCAGGACGCGATGCCGCGGCTTGCTCTGCAGATAGTCGTAGGCGATCTGAAGCCCATAGAGGTATCCCGAGCAGGCGGCGCTGATGTCATAGCCCGCCGTGTTCGTGTCACGGTCGCCGGCGAGCTCGTACTGGATGAGAGTCGCCATCGACGGGGTTGTGTACAGCGGGGTCCCGGTCGCACAGAGGATGAGATCGATGTCGTCGACTTTCAGCCCCTGCTGCTCGAGAGCTTCCTTCGATGCCTCGACGGCCATTGACAGAGCCGTCTCGCCCTCCGCGACCCATTGCCGCGACTCTATGCCCGTCCGTTTCACGATGTCCTGAGGGCTCCACGAGGGGCACATTCGCGAGATCTCCTCGTTGTCCACCAGGCGCGACCCGGTGCGCCGTGCCACGCCCGCGAGCCCCGCGACGAGGCGCGCGCCGGCTCCGTTGCCGGGGGCCGTCGCAGGCGCCGAAGCGACCGTAGACCCGGTGAAGCCTGCCTCCGGTCTCGCGATTCCTCCGGGCTCAATGCCCGTGATCACCGGTTCGCCGGGCTCCTCCCGCGTAACGGGCTTGAGCGAGACGTCGCCTTCAACGGTCCGCACGTTGAACAACGGCGCGCCCACCTTGACCGTGTCACCCTCTTCGCACAGGAGCTCTACCACCGTGCCGGCGACCGGGCTCTTGAAGTCGAATGCAGCCTTGTCGGCTTCGAGCTCCGCTACGAGCTGACCCTCGGCGAGGTCGCTGCCGGGCTCGATATGCCAGGTGATCACGGTCACCGACTCGTCCGACGGGCTCGCGCCAATTGCCTCCACCGTACGGACTCCGCTCGCGGAGTCCTCGGGAAGCTTCCACGCCACGGTCCCCCCAAGGACATCCACGCAGGTCTCGAGCAACCGCCGGTACGAAGGCAGCACCTCGAGCTGATTCGCGAAGTTGCAGGGCACATAGGTGTCGCCACGCGTCACTCGACGGGCGATGATGGGGCCGGAGAGCCGCTCGCTCACGGTCGCGATGACTTCAGCGCCCATGCCTCCTGTGTGGTTGTCTTCATGGACGACGACCAGGCGGCGGGTCTTCGACACGGACTCGCTTACGCGCTCCACATCCCATGGGACCAGGCTGCGCAGATCGATGATCTCGGCTGAGACGTCGATGGCTGCGAGGGCGTCTGCCGCCTGTCTGCAGAGCCGCACCGTATTGCCCCAGCCGACGAGTGTGATGTGTTCGCCCGAGCGCACGGTGCGGGCCGTACCGATCGGGACGAGATGGCGGTCGACGTCGTTCGTCGTGACCGCCGACCGGTCGTTCAAGCAGTTCTTCGGGTAGAAGAATATCGTCGGACGCTCGCTCTCGAAGGCGGCGTTGAGCAGTCCCGCTGCTTCTCCGGCCGTCGACGGCATGAAGACGTCAATCCCGGGGGTGTGCGCGGCGATACCCTCCATGCTCGATGCATGGAAGGGGCCAAGGCCCGGACGGTAACCGCCGCATGTCACCATGACGATGACCGGAACCTGCCATCCCCCGTCGGTACGCCAGTGCATGCTCCCGAGCTCGGCGAAGATCTGGTTGTACGCAATGGGCAGAAAGTCCGCGAACTGAAGAAAGGCCACGGGTCGCTTGCCCGCGAGCGCCTGTCCAACGGTGACTCCCACGATCGTCGCCTCCGCGAGCGGCGAGTTGACGACCCGCCCAGGGAACTGCTGTGTCAGACCGCGGGTGATGCCGAAGACATCACCCTTGGGGTCCTCGAGGTCCTCTCCGAACAACTGTACGCGCTCGTCCGTCCCGAGCCGCGCTCGCAGAACCTCCCGGATCGCTTCGAGCATGGTGAGCTCGCCTCCGCCCCGGCCGCCGGTGTATTCGTTCTCGCGGTCGCGCAGACGCGCGGGGAGCGGCTTCACGGCGGTCGTCACCGGTTCCGGTTCAGCGCTGCGCTGCGCTTTTCTGGCAGTGGCCCGCAGTTCGGTCTCCACCTGCTCGCGCAGCGCGTCGAGCTCCGCCGGCGCGACGCCGGTTTCCTCAAGGTGGCGACGCATCACCAGGATCGGGTCGCCCGTGGATCGGATGTGCTCGATCTCCTGCGGAGTCCGATACATCCGCTGGTCGTCGGCGTTGGTGTGATTGCTGAGGCGGTCCACGCTCATGATGGCGATCGCAGGACCGCGGGTCTCGCGCATCCCGGCGACGATTTCGCCGAACGCGTCGTGGCAGGCGGTCGGATCGCGTCCATCAATGCGCCGGATCGGTACCGTGTAGAACTCTTCGCTCTGTCCTGACGGGGTCGAGTAGAAGGTGCGTTGGAGCGTCTTGGTCGAGATCGCGAACGCGTTATCCTGGATCAAAAAGAGGACGGGCAGGGTGTCGCGAACGCAGTGGCCGATCGCCTCGAGGATCTCTCCCTGCTGGGTCATCCCGTCGCCGAGCGAGCACAGGACGATCGGAGATTCGTCCTGGTCTTTCACGACGCTCGCCACGCCGGCCGCCTGAAGACCTGAGTTCCCCACGGGTCCCACGAGGCTCAGGATCCTGAGCTCGGGCGCGCTCATGTGGGCGTTCATCTGTCGCCCTCTCGAGTGGGACCCGTCCTTGTTGAACAGGCTCAGGAAGAACATCTCCGGTGAGATTCCGCGGGCGAGCATCAATGCCTTGTCACGGTAGTGGCAGTGCAGCCAGTCGCCTGCGTTCAGATGGGGTGCGAGCATGACGCTGGCCTCATGACCGGCCCCCGACACGTGGAAGAATGCCTCTCCACGTCCCGTGTACTCTTCCTCGATGCGATCCATTTCGCGCGATGTGACCATGTATCGGTAGAGCTCCAGTGTTCTCGTCTGCGTCTTCGTGAGCGTCTGGGCCATCAGTCTCTCCTTCCTGTATCGCGACTACCAGTTGAGCATTACACTAAGCAATCCTCTTGACTATACCACGTGGGCCGACTTGAAGTCACCTTGGCGACTGGCTATATTCTCCGCGAGGTTGTCAATGAGTGATTCAAGCAGGTATGACGTTATCGATTCCTTCCAGAGTGGGCAAGGCCGGGTGGAATACTTCAGTCTTCGCAAGCTCGAAGAGGCAGGGTTCCACGGGCTCACGCGCATGCCTGTTTCGATCCGGGTGCTCGCTGAGTCGGTCGTCCGCGGGGTGAACGGGAAGGAGATCACCGACGATCATGTCGCGCTCTTCTGCGGGTATGACCCCCGCAGTCCTGGTGAGCTCGAGATCCCGTTCAGTCCCGCCAGGGTGCTCCTGCAGGATTTCACCGGAGTGCCCTGTGTTGTCGATCTCGCCGCGATGAGATCGGCTATGGCGAGACTGGGCGGAGATCCGGGCAGAATCAACCCGCAGCTGCCGGTGAACCTGGTGATCGACCATTCGGTCCAGGTGGACGTGTTCAACAGCCCTGACGCGCTCAAGCAGAATGCGGAGATGGAGTTCGCTCGCAACCAGGAACGGTACGAGTTCCTGCGATGGGGGCAGGGTGCGCTACGCAACTTCGACGTCGTGCCGCCGGCGAGCGGTATCTGTCACCAGGTCAACCTCGAGTACCTTGCTCCGGTCGTCCAGGCGCGTGAGACGGACGGCAGGCGCATCGCGTACTTCGATTCGCTCGTGGGTACCGACAGCCACACTCCAATGATCAACGGCCTTGGTGTCGTCGGTTGGGGCGTGGGCGGCATCGAGGCCGAAGCCGCGATGCTCGGCCAGCCGATCTACATGCTCGCGCCGGGGGTCGTCGGCGTGAAACTCACCGGTGAGCTCAATCCCGGCGTCACCGCGACCGATCTCGTGCTCGTCGTAACCGAGACGCTGCGCGCCCACGGAGTCGTGGGCCGCTTCGTCGAGTTTTTCGGGACCGGTCTCTCCACAATGACCGTGCCCGACCGTGCGACGATTTCGAACATGGCCCCCGAGTATGGAGCAACCGTAGGCTACTTCCCCGTGGATGAACAGTCGCTGCGCTATCTTCACGCGACCGGGCGTCCGCAGGAGCTCATCGATCTCGTTGAGCGCTACACCAAGGAACAGGGTGTTTTCCGCACCGACGACTCGCGCGATCCGGAATTCCAGGAAACCGTCGAGATCGATCTGTCATCCGTAGAGCCGAGCATGGCCGGCCCCAAGCGACCGCAGGATCGCGTCGCGATCCGCGATCTCAAACGGAGTTGGGGTGAGATGCTTCGCACGCCGGTCGAGAAGCGCGGCTTCGCGCTCGGCGACGAGACGGCCCGGACGGCGGTGGAGGTCGAGTACAACGACGGGACCCGCGGACCGCTGAAGCACGGCGATGTCGTCATCGCCGCGATCACGAGCTGTACGAACACCTCCAATCCCGCCGTGCTGATGGGAGCCGGGCTGCTGGCCAAGCGTGCCGTAGAGGCGGGGCTCGTCGCGAAGCCGTGGGTCAAGACGAGTTTCGCGCCGGGCAGCATGGTGGTGACCGAGTATCTCGTCCGTGCAGGCTTGATGCCGTACCTCGAGAGGCTCGGGTTCTACCTCGTCGGGTACGGCTGTACCACCTGTATTGGAAACAGCGGTCCGATCCCCCCGAACATCGCGCGGGGCATTGAGGCGGAAGACCTTGTCGTCGCCGGGGTGCTTTCCGGAAACCGGAACTTCGAGGGACGGATCAACCCGCATGTAAAGGCGAATTTCCTCGCCTCGCCGCCGCTGGTCGTTGCGTACGCGCTCGCCGGGACGGTTGACATCGATCTCACGAACGACCCGATCGGCACCGGTTCGAACGGGCAGCCGGTCTACCTTGCCGACATCTGGCCGGACGACGCCGAGCTTGCCGACTTCGTGAACAAGGCGCTCGATCGGGAGGCCTTTATCCGGAGTTACGGCGGACTGGAGTCGTCCAATCCCCAATGGAACGCGATCACCTTGTCCGGGAGCGAGCTCTACCCCTGGAACGAGGAGAGCACGTATATCCAGGAGCCACCCTTCTTCACGGACATGTCAATGATCGTGGAGCCGATTTCGCCGATCGAGAACGCGCGGGTCCTCGTGCAGGCAGGAGACAGTACGACAACCGATCACATCAGCCCTGCCGGTGCGATCGATCCGTCGAGTCCCGCAGGCAGGTACCTCGTGGAGAAGGGCGTTGCGGTCCGGGATTTCAACAGCTACGGCAGTCGCCGCGGGAACGATCGGATCATGACCCGGGGGACCTTTGCAAACATCCGTTTCCGCAACCTGATCGCGCCGGGAACCGAAGGCAGCCACACCGTTCACCTCCCCAGCGGCGACGGCATGGACATCCACAGTGCGAGCCTGCGATACGAGCAGGAGGGGGTGCCCACGATCATCCTTGGCGGCAAGGATTACGGCATGGGCTCGAGCCGCGACTGGGCGGCCAAGGGGACCTACCTGCTCGGGGTTCGGGCCGTCATAGCGGAGAGCTACGAGCGAATCCACCGCAGCAATCTGGTGGGGATGGGCGTGTTGCCGCTCCAGTTCAGGCCGGGCGACACTGCCGCGAGCCTTGGTCTCAGCAGCCGGGAGTCATTCACGATCTCCATAGATGATCGGGTTCGTCCCGGGATGGAGGTCGAAATCGTCGCGACCGACGACGACGGGCGGCGGGTGACCTTCAGCGCGGTCTGTCGGCTCGACACGCCGGTGGAGATCGACTACTACCGCAACGGTGGCATACTCCAGACGGTGCTGCGTCGATTCCTCAACGAAGAGGCTGCTCCTGCACGAGCAGGTGTTCCCACGTGAGCCCTTCACCCGAGCTCATCGGCCTCTGAAGGCGGGCCCCGACGATCGTTGCCGCGAAACACGGCTCGAGCCCGGCCTTCAGAGTCTCCGAGCGAAGCGGAGCGATATCCTGCGGGCGCAGCACGTGACCCGTGGGAAGGTCCTGTACGGCCAGGAGTGACCTTCGCGTTGTCCTGTACGAGCGGGCTTCACGAGCCGACAGGTGTTTGACCCCGGTCCCAAGGACCGCTTCGACGCGAGAGGCCCCGTATTCCCTTTCGAACTCACGGATAATCGACCGCGTTCCGTCATCCGGACTGATCGAGCGGATTGCGTCGACTCGGCGTATCGTTGCGGCCATGCGGGTGAACATCGTCGGGTCCATCGCGATCGGGTCGTCGAGACCCGTTCCGTCCCGCGAGAGGGTGAAGTGCTTCTCAATTACGGCGGCACCGAAGGCGGCGGCGAGTCCTGGAACGAGCTCCGGGTGCTCGCTGTGATCCGAGATGCCGACCGGGATACCGAGGATCCGGCGAAGCCCCGGTACGAGCCGGAGGTTGTACTCCTCCTCAGGCGCCGGATAGGCAGTGACGCAGTGCAGGAGCGTCACCTGCGTACGGCCGGTGATCGAGAGTGCATACTCGATGTCACAGAGACGCGACACGCCGCTGCTGATGATGAGCGGAAGGCCGTAGCCGGCCACCTCCTGCAGCAGCTCCGTGTGGTTCAGCTCCGGAGAGGCGATCTTGACGGCCGCGGGGCCGATCCCACGCAGGGCACGAGCGCTCGCGATCCCGAACGGAGTGCACAGAAAGTCGATGTCGGCCGACCTGCAGATCTCCAGCATCTGTTCGTAGAAACTCTGCGGCTGCTCGAGCGCTTTAAACCGCTCGTAGAGCGCCGTCGGTCCGCCGGGGAGCGCAACAGCGCCGGTGGCGGGGTGGACGATCTCGTCCGCTATCACATACTGGAATTTCGCGCAGTCGGCGCCGGCGTCGCGGGCTGCGTGAACCAGCTCCTGCGCCAGCGCGAGGTCGCCCCCGTGTGCCGTGCCGATCTCGGCCACAATGTAGGTGTCCACCATACGAACATCATATTCGCACGCGAAGGCGGCTTCAGTCGAGGCATGGCCCGACCTCCCGGCTCATCTGCAGACCGACGAAGCCGGCCTGACGGGCGGCCTCGTACGCTGCGACTGCCACCGCGTTACTCAGGTTGAGGCATCGTGCCTCGCTCACCGTCGGAATCCTCACGATGGGACCCGTATGCGTACTGAGAATCTCCTCCGGCAATCCGTGCGACTCGTTGCCGAAGACCAGGCAGACATCGCTCGAATACGCTACCTGCGAATAGGCGACCCTCCCACGGCTGGTGAAGAGCACCGTCTCCCGCGGATCCCTGCCAAGCAGGAAATCGGCATACGAGGCGTGGTGGCGAACCGTCAGCAGATGCCAGTAGTCGAGTCCCGCGCGGCGAAGTGATCGATCGTCGACCCGGAAGCCGAGCGGGTGAACGAGGTGAAGAGTTGCACCAAGCGCGGCGCAGGTGCGGGCGACGTTGCCTGTGTTCTGCGGAATCTCCGGTTGGACGAGGACGATGTTCATTGCGCCTGGTTTCGCGTGAGGCAGCGTTGGAGCTTCGCGACCAGTTCGCGTCCGTCGAGCGCCGCGGCACGGATGGTGTCTGCGTCGGCCTCCGTCTGTCCTCCGTGGGGATCGGAGGCGATCAGCTCGGCGCTCGTGAGGATTCGAGTGAGCGCGTTGTTCAACTCGTGAATCGTGCTGCGGATTTCGTTCGGGGTGTCGATGGTCTGCCTCCCTTGCGGTCCGGCTCGTTGATGTCCGGCAGGATTCCCCGGATGCTCACCGCGGGACCGTATCCGCATAGTGAGGGTCACCCATTCCCGGGACGGCCGTGATGTTGAGTACCTGGGGGATCGATCTGACGCTCTTCATCACCTTCTTGAAGTCGTCGCGCCGATCGAGCTCCACGGTGAACTGGGCGTCGAGTCGTCCGTCGTCGATCTCCTCCACCCGGCCCTCAATGAGATTCCCGTGGAATTTCCGGATCGCACCTTCGATCTCGCTGAACAGGTCAAAGGTGCGGCGTGCGACGACACGGAACCTGCGTGTCTCGCGGGGAGATACGGTCTCCCATTCGACTTCAATGGATCGTGTCTCGAAGTCGGGAATGCCCGCCAGGTTGGTGCAGTCCTGGCGATGTACGATGATGCCGCGTCCCCGCGAGATGTAGCCCACTATCTCATCTCCGGTCGTCGGATGACAGCACTGAGCGAAGTGGATCATCATATTGCGCTCGTCACCGACGCGAACACCGACCTTCCTGGGATCGATCACCGTTGCCGACTCGTGCGGTTCCTCCGTAGCCTCCTGCGCCCGATCACGCCGGGAGGGCTCGGCGGCCTTCTTGCGGGCAACGATGCTCTTGTCCAGAATCAGGCTCTCATCGTGTTTGTTGAGCCACTGGCGGATCTTCTGCCGGGTGCGGGTTGTGCGTGCGTAGCGAAGCCAGTTGAGGTGCGGATGGGCGTGCGGCGAGGTGATGATTTCAATGACCTGGGTGTTCTTCAGCTCCGCGCGCAGCGGGATGATCGATCCGTCGGCCTTTGCGGCCATCGTATGGTGGCCTACCTCCGTGTGGATGTGATAGGCGAAGTCGATCGCCGTCGCTCCGCGAGGAAGCTGTATCGCGTCACCCTTGGGTGTGAAGACGTAGATCGAGTCCTTGAGTATCTCCTGCTTGATCTCCTCGAGAAACTCGTTCGACGTCAGACGGATCGCTCCAAGGTCCCGCACGCGGTTCAGGATGGCCAGATCATGTGAACGAGTCTCTGCGCGGGTGAGCCCCTGTTTGTAGACCCAGTGTGCCGCAATCCCATATTCGGCGATCTGGTGCATCTCGCGCGTACGGATCTGAATCTCGAGCAGCTTGCCGTCGAAGCCCATAACCGTCGTATGCAGACTCTGGTACTTGTTCGCCTTTGGCATCGCGATGTAATCCTTGAACCGACCCTCTATTGGTGGCCAGATTCGATGGACGATACCCAGCAGCGTGTAGCACTGACTCGAATTGTCGCAGACGACTCTGGTGCCGAGCAGGTCAAATATCTCGTCGAGTTCCTTGCTGCGCCGGCGCATCTTCTCGTAGATCGAGTAGAAGTGCTTTGCTCTGGTTTCGACCTCGATGTCGATGCCTGCCTCCGATGCCGCTTCAGCGATCGAAGCTTCGATCCGATCGAGGTATTCCGCGCGCTCGGTGCGCTTCTCGGCGACGTATGCCTTGATCTGGTCGTACGCTTCCTTGTTGATGTGTTTGAGTGCGAGATCCTCGAGCTCGTCCTTGAGCCACGCGATGCCGAGCCGCCCGGCGAGCGGGGCATAGATGTCGAGCGTTTCCTGGGCGATAGCGCGTCGGCGCGACTCCTTCTTGTACTCGAGTGTCCGCATGTTATGCAGCTTGTCCGCGAGCTTGATCAGGATGACCCGGATATCCTTGACCATCGCGAAAAGCATCTTCCGAATCGTTTCCGTCGTCTGGACGCTCTTGTTCTTGGCCTTGACCGCGGCGATCTTCGTGACCCCGTTGACAAGTTGCTCCACGTCCTTGCCGAACTCCTGTCGCAGCTCCGCTCTCGTCATCACCGTGTCTTCGAGAACGTCGTGAAGCAGAGCGCTGACGATGGCCGCCGCATCAAGACGCAGCCCTATCAGTATCTCGGCGACCTGCAACGGGTGCACGAGGAACGGCTCGCCGCTCTCGCGAATCTGACCTTCGTGCAACAGGCGGCTCTTGTGCGCCGCGCGGACGATCGTCTCCCGGTCTTCGGGCGTGTATGAGTCAAGGATTGTCTCAAACTGCTCAATCGTCGTTACCATGTCTCCTCTGCGCCGGTCGTCTCGCAACGAGCACTCGATCCCGACCCGCCAGATCGCGCTGGACCTCGATGTCATCGAACCCCGCATCCGCGAGTATCCCCACACCGGTGCTTCGTTGCTGTGAACCCACCTCAACAAGAAGATACCCGAGCGGAGGCAGCAACGTCACTGCCTGAAGGGCGAGCTTCCGGACGAGGTCCAGGCCGTCTGCGCCTCCGCGGAGCGCCGCTTCCGGTTCAGGCCAGCCGCGGCCACGCAGGCCCTCGTACTCACTATCGGTCAGATAGGGCGGGTTTGCCGTGATGATTTTCGGGGCCGGGAGCTCGCGGGCTCGAATCTCCCGGGGAGCCGCGTCAAGGACATCGCTGCGCCACAACGGCACCCGTTCCCCGCTCGGGCTCGTTGCCGGCGGGAGCAGGCGAGCCCGGTTGGCCGTCGCGACGAGCAGCGCCGAGTCGTCGACGTCTGAGCCGCTGACCATGATGTCAGGGCGCTCGGCCGCGATCGTGAGGGCGATACATCCTGAACCGGTGAATGCATCGTGAAGGTGCAGGGAGCCGGGCTCCGTCGCGAGCGAGTCGACGATACCGATCGCGGACTCAACAAGCAGCTCGGTATCCGGGCGCGGGACGAGGACCGCCGGGTTCACGCAGAACTCCCGGCCGTAGAATTCCTTTGTCCCGCGCAGGTAACTCACGGGCGTGCCGCGGCACCTCTGATCGAGCAGCCGGACGAACCTGCGCAGCGCATCCTCGCCAACCTCGTCCGGAAGCGCCGCCAGGAGGCGCTCGGTCGGCTCTCCGGTAGCGAGGCTGAGAAGGAGCAGCGAATCGAGATAGGGAGTCTCGGCAGATCCCGACGGCGCGTCCTGGAGACTTTGGCGCAACTCCAACGTCGCCCAATGCAGCACATCGCGGACCCGCCTTCGTTCCGGCGGGCATCGGTCACGCATGATCCTTGAGATACGCCTCCCTGTCGGTGATCTTGAGCGCCCCTATTGCCTCGTCGAGCTCTCCCTGAAGGATCGAGTCGAGCCGGTACAAGGTGAGGTTGATGCGGTGGTCCGTAAACCGGTTCTGCGGGAAGTTGTAGGTGCGGATGCGTTCGCTGCGGTCACCGCTTCCTATCTGGCTGCGGCGGGTCGCCGCCTCCGCCTCGTGCCTTCGCGCTTCCTCCATCTCATACAGCCGTGCCTTGAGAACCCGCAGCGCCTTTGCCTTGTTCTTCAGCTGCGATTTCTCGTCCTGGCAGGTGACGACCATGCCCGTTGGAATGTGAGTTACGCGCACCGCTGAGTCGGTCGTGTTGACGCTCTGCCCGCCCGGTCCCGAGGATCGGTAGACGTCTATGCGCAGATCCTCCTGGTTGACCTGAATGTCGGACTCCTCGGCTTCCGGGAGGACCGCGACGGTCACTGCGGACGTGTGGATGCGTCCTCCGGACTCGGTCTCCGGGACCCGCTGAACACGGTGTACGCCGCTCTCGTACTTGAGATCGCCGTACACGTTCCTGCCGCTGATCGAGAACACGATTTCCTTGAACCCGCCTATCTCGGTCGGGCTGCTGCTCATCACCTCGACCTTCCAGTTGCGAACCTCACTGAGGCGCTGGTACATCCGGTAGAGGTCCGCGGCGAAGAGCGCCGCTTCATCGCCGCCCGTGCCGGCGCGGATCTCCATGATCGCGTTCTTCGCGTCGAGTGGGTCCTTGGGAACGAGGAGGAGGCGCAGCCGGTCCTCGAGCTCGGACACCTGCGCCTCAAGCGTTTCGAGTTCCTCGCGGGCCATCTCGCGAATCGCCGAGTCGGTTTCCGACTCAAGAAGCTGCCGAGTCTCGGCGAGTGACCCTGTGACCTGCCGGTACTGTTCGTAGGCCTGCATCGTCTCGCTCAGCGCCGAGTGCTCCTGCATCACCTCGCGGTACCGCTTCTGGTCTCTGGGGAGATCCGGGTCCATGATGAGTTTGTTCAGCTCATCGTAGCGCTCACTCAGTTGTTCAAGCTTGTCAATCATGGAAGCTCCTGTTGTCGGGAACGTCCGCCGTGCGCGGAGGATGCAGGAACCCGAACAGGCTGCCGCACACTCCGCCGGCGATATGGGCGAACTGCGAAATCGAATCCGCCTGAAAGGCGGTCACGACCTCCCGTGTGAGATAGAGCAGGACGACGAAGATGAAGGTCAGTGGTATCTCACCGCGTCTGAAGTTCGTGAACGAGCTCAGAAGGATCATCATGAAGACGATGCCGCTCGCGCCGAGCAGTCCAGTGGGGAAGATCAGGACGTTGAGCACACCGGTGATCAGCGCCGTGACGAGCATCATGAACAGGAGCGCGCGTGAGCCATACTTCTCCTCCAGTATAGGCCCGAGCAGCAGGATGAACGCGAAGTTGCTCACCAGATGACCCCAGCCGGCGTGGCCGATCGCGTGGGTGACCAGGCGCAGATAGTCGAGCGGATCCGTGAGGCTCATCGTCGGCCCTACCATGAACAGGCCGGCGGTCACGCCCATTCGGGTGACCGAGTCGACGAGAAGCACGGTTGCGCTCAACAGGGCGAAGGTGAGCGTGACCGGCGCATTGTAGGTGATGCGCATCACGGCCCCTTGTCAACGGTGATCTCAACGGGACAATGGTCGGATCCCATGACGTCGGCCAGTATCCTCGCGCCGGTGACGGACGCAGCCGCTGCCGGGTTGACACAGTGGTAGTCGATGCGCCAGCCGACGTTTCGTTCGCGGCCCTTCGTGAAGTAGCTCCACCATGTGTAGTGGCCGCCGTCGTCGGTGAACATGCGAAAGGTATCCCGGTACCCGGCATCGATGAACCGGTCCATCCATGCGCGTTCCTCCGGCAGGTAGCCGGGGCTCTGTTCGTTCTCCCGGGGACGGGCAAGATCGATCGGCCGGTGAGCGATATTGTAGTCGCCGCAGAGCACGAGAGGGGTTCGCGAACTGTCTATCTCATCGCAGATCGACCGCATCGAGTCACAGAAGTCGAGCTTGTACTCGAGTCGTTTCCCCCCGTCCTGACTGTTCGGAAAGTACGCCGTGATCAGCGTGAACTCCGGGTACTCCAGCAGGAGGACCCGTCCTTCAGCGTCGAACCTCGGGACTCCCATGCTCCGGACCAGACGCGGCTGCTCACGCGTGAAAACCGCGACGCCGCTGTACCCTTTTTTCTCAGCGGACGCCCAGTAGGCGTGATATCCGGGGGGCTCGCGCAGACCATCATCCAGCTGATCAGGTTGGGCCTTGGTCTCCTGGACACAGAGGATGTCGGGGGACTCGTGCTCGAGCCATTCAAGAAATCCCTTCTTCGCGACGGCGCGGATGCCGTTCACGTTCCACGAGAGTATCCGCTTCATGGCAGTGAAGGATACTGCATTTACCGTGAGCCGGAAAGCGAAGGGTGTGTTGGCCAGCGGTGCGTGCGGAACCGGCAGCTTGAGGGGACGAAGAGAACACCGGGATTGAGGAGATCATGGGGGTCGAAGATACTCTTCAGATCTCGCATATAGCCGGTGATGTCGGATCCCCACTCGAGCTCGAGGAAGGGAGCTCGCAGCCGCCCCATTCCGTGCTCGGCGGTGATTGTGCCCGGCAGCCCCGTGACGAGGAGGTAGATCTCCTCGGCAACCGACGCCACCGTCTCGAGGTCTCCGGGCGCGAAGAACGGGCGCAGATGCAGGTTGCCGCTTCCGGCATGGCCGTAGACGGCTGCCGGAAGGCGATGGCGGGCGAACACCTGCTCGGCCCCGTCGAGCAGCTCCGGAAGGCGGTGCGCGTCGACGCCCACGTCGTTGACGACCGAATAGGGAACCCCGACTCTCCCGGTGAGACGGCGCACCATCGGGAGCAGGGCCTTGCGTTCGCGCCAGATGGCGGCGATCTGCGGCTCACTGACGGCGACCTGCCGCGCGAGCACTCCGCTCGCCTGCGGGAGTCGGTCAACCGCCTGCCGTGCCTCGGTGGCGGCATCCGGCCCTGAGTATTCGACGATCAGCAGGCTGCCGGTGCCCTCTGCGGACAGCTCCGGCACCTGCTCCCGCAGGAGTTCGAGCGTTGAGGATGACACCATTTCCACCGCCTGGGCATCGTCGCGAAGCACGAGCGCCGCGGCGCAGGCATCGCGATCGCGTGCGAATCGCAGAAGCACCGCCGCGCGGCCCTCGTCACGGCGCTGGCCGTCGATCTCGGCGTCGGTGACAATGCCCAGCGTGCCCACGCTCCCGGTCACCAGTCGCGGCAACGCGCGTACCGGGTCGTCGGCATGATCGAGAAGCGCGAGCAGCTCGTACCCGGAGGCCCACTTGCTGTGACGCCGCGCTTCGAGCCGCGCCCTCGCCGGGGCGTCCGCGGCGATCCTCCGTCCAAGCCTTCGCAAGGCGCCGACAATGCGCCGGGGCACGTCGAGAGGATGTCGTGTGTCAACGATCGTCCCGTCGGCGGTAATGAGTCGAATCTCCCGCACGTAGCGGTTGATTGCGCCGTTGCGCAGAGCGTGGGGCCCGCTCGCCCGTGTATTGATATTGCCGCCAAGTCGTGAGAGCGGGCCGCTCGACGGATCAGACGGCAGGTGGTAGCCGAATCGCGCGAAGGAACGCTGAACCCGATCATGTCGCGCCGCGGCGCCGCAGCGCAGCCGCCCCTGCTCCTCGTCGGTCTCGATCCAACTGAAGTGCTCCTCGTCGAGCAGGAGCATGACCCCGTCGGTGATCGCCGCCCCGCCGGTGTTGCTCCCGCCTGCGCGGGCGACAACCGGCAGACCGAGGTGCTCCGAGACTCGCAGGATGTCCACGATCTGTTCCTCGTCGATTGCCCGAATGAGCGCCGTCGGATCGAGAGAGAAGATACCCGCGTCGCGTGCGTACCCGCCGGACTCCACGAATCGGGCGCGGGGAAGGAGGCGGCGAAGCTCCCGTGCGGTTCGGTCACCGGCTCGTGAGTCAGCCACCGGCAATCGTCGGCGATTCGAGCTCCAGGGTGGCCGACTCCCATTCACGGGTGAGCTCATCGATCGCCGCTTCTATCCGGCGCAGCTCGGTAGTGCGGCGTTTTACCTCGGCGCCATCGCCGTAGATCTCCGGCTCGGCGAGCTCGTGCTGAAGCGCCTCGTGGTGTTCCTCTTTGCGGGCGATCTGCTCGAGGAGCGACTCGACGCGTCGTTCGAGCTGCTGTCGACGGCTGCGCTGCGCCTTCTGCTCGTCGTGTGAGACGACGCGAGCCGCGCCTGAGCTCATCCGGTCGGACTCCGGTTTGCCGGCCGGTTGGGCGCCGCGCGTGGGCCCGGTCTCCACCGTCTCACCCTGGTGCTCGAGTCGCCAGGCGTAGTACTGATAGTCTCCGGGGAAATCTGAGACCAGTGACGGCGCCTGCGCGTCGCGCGGGTCGGGGCGAAGCTCGATGACGCGCTCGGCGAGGTTCTCGATGAACTCCCGGTCGTGACTGACGAAGACGATGGTTCCCTGGAAACGACCGAGCGCGTCGAGCAGTACGTCCTTGCTCGCCATGTCGAGGTGATTGGTGGGCTCGTCCAGGACGAGCAGATTGTGCGGGTGCAGGAGCAGCTGGAGCATCGCGAGTCGGCTGCGTTCGCCACCCGAGAGTACGCCAACCGGCTTGTACACATCGTCTCCCCGGAAGAGGAACGCGCCGAGCATGTCCCTGATCTGCTGTTCGGTCTGTCCGTGAGCGGATCCCAGGGTGACGTCGAGAACCGAGGGGCCGCCGGCGGAGCTCCCGCCCGAGTTCGCCGCCGGGACGCCGGAAAGCCAACTGTCGTCGTCGGCGTAGAACCCCACGCTCACCTCCGCCCCCGGACGCATGTCGCCACTGTGGTCCGGGTCGGCGCCTGCGACGATGCGCATCAGCGTCGACTTGCCGGCGCCGTTCGGTCCGACGAGGACGACCTTCTCTCCGCGTCTGATGACGAGATCGACGTTCTCGATCACGGAGTTGGTGCCGTAGCTGCGAGACACCGATTCGAGTGTCACCACCTCGCGTCCCGAGCGTGGCGCCGGCGGGAAGGAGATGGAGAGGCGTTTCAGGTGTTCCGGGATGACGATCGGCTCCATCTTCTCGAGCTGCTTGATGCGACTCTGGACCTGGCGGGCCTTCGATGCCGTCGCCCGGAACCGGCGGATGAAGTCCTCGATCCGTCTGATCTCTTCCTGCTGCTGTTCCCACGCCTGGGTCAGCCGGGCAATCTCCTCTTCCCTCTGGCGCTCGTAGCCGGTATACGAGCCGCGGTAGCGTTTGACTTCAGCGAGAAAGAGCTCCCACACGGTGTTGATCGTCTGGTCGAGGAATCGACGGTCGTGGCTGACGATGAGAACTCCGCCCTCGTACGAGGCGAGAAAGCTTCCGAGCCACACCCGCGCCTCCACGTCGAGATAGTTCGTTGGCTCATCGAGCAGCAGGAAGTCGGGGCCCGAGAGCAGCACCTTGGCCAATGCAATACGCATCTGCCAGCCTCCGGAAAACTCGCCGACCCCGCGGCTTCGGTCTGACCGGTTGAACCCCAGCCCTGAGAGGACCCGGTCGACCTGCTCCTCGCGCTCGTAGTAGCCGCTTCGCTCTATTCGCTCCTGAATCTCGTGGTGCTCGTGCACCAGCGCCTCAAGGTCCGGTGCCGAGGCGTCGCGCGCCTGCATCTGCTCCGCTACCCGGTCGCGCTGAGCGAGGAGCTTTGCGATTGGTCCGTAGGCGAGCTCGATCTCTTCATCGAGCGTCTGTCCGGTGTGAGTGATCCCCGACTGGGGGAGGTAGACAACACGCGCCCCGCCGGTCGCAACAATGGTTCCCGAGTCCGGAGTCAGCTCGCCGGCGAGAATCTTCATCAGCGACGATTTGCCGCTCCCGTTGGCGCCCGCAAGAGCGCACCGATCTCCCGACGAGAGGGTCAGGTTCACGCTCCTGAGGATGTCACGATCGGCGTACGCGAGGCTGATGTCGGTCGCCTGGATATGGGCCATCTACTCTCCGACGGCCGACATGAAGACCGTGAGTGGTGAGACACCGACACTCTGGACGACACGATCGCGGATGTTCGTCGCCGGAACCCACACGAGCCGCACGCCGCCTTCGAGCAGTTGGTAGACGAAGCTCGTTGCCCCTTCAGCTCCGTCGAAGCGGAAGGAGAGCGCTCCATGATACTCCTGTCGCAGCGCGGGGCTCAGGTAGAGGCCGAGGTCGACCCTGCCGGTCGAAGAGGCCCGGGGGCTGATGGCGGTCGGTACGAGCCGCTGGTACCCGGTCCAGCTGAACTGCTGGTTCTCCAGGAGCGTGAGAGCTCCGTACGCGTCGCTCCCGAAGTCGGGTCCCTGGTCCAGCAGGCGCTGATAGCGAGCTCGCCTGCGTTCGATCTCGTTTTCCACGTATTCCTGGATGTTTCCCGGTACGCGCTGCAATGCAAGGATGTACTGTCGGCCGTCCAGGGTGTACCGAATGCTCAGTTCGTCGTTGCGCTGAAAGGTCAGCTGCAGAGACGTGCCTTCCGCGACGTATCTCCGGGAACCCGCCGGAGCAATTCTCTCATACTCGAAGATGGTGGCGTGGTAGGGCAGAACGAGCTCGAACTGGTTGTCCTCCGGGCGCGGAAAGAAGCCGAACTCCGGCCGGAAGAGCTCGAGATCGAAGGCGCGGCTTGAGATCATGTCGAGGTAGTAGACCGGACGCCAGACGTTCTGCAACAGCAGATCGATCAGCGGATCCGTGCCCCTGCCGGTGTCCACGACCACCGTATCGTCGGTCGGATCGAAGACCTGCAGAGTGTAGCCAAAAACCCACCCCCGCTCTCCGGTCTCCGTCATCGCTTCGTACCAGTACGATACCAGTCCTTCCAGGTTCGTCCGCTCCGGCTGACGCCCGATCAGCTTGATCTGTTCGTTCTCCCGCAATCGATAGACCGTGTTGCCGGTCACGGCCCGAGGCTCGGATCGTATGGGGAGTGCGCTGCGTGTTGCTCGGGCGTGAAGCGACGCATTGCCGTCGAGAGCGGCCGCGTAGGCTGCCGCTCTCGTTGCCGCGGCCGACTCCTCGGCGTGGAGCTCGACCCGCCATCGTGCAATCTCCAGCGGCTCGGCGAGCTCCTCAGCAGAGACCCGGTAAGTGTCGGTGATATCGGACTGCGAGAGTACGGCGACGACACTTCCCGACCGGATCACGGTTTCGTCCGGTGACCAGAGTACGACTCCAGTTCCAATGGAAGGGCTCCCGCAGGCTCCAAGGACGGCCAGCGCGGCGATCGTGAGAACGGTGAGGTATGAAGCGGTGCGCAGACCGCGACCTCGTGGTAGCAGGGCCATCGTCAACTCCGTGGGGTGAATTCACTACAACCCTGACGCAAAGTCAACTGCCGCCACGGGATGTGCGACGGGGCCCTCAGTCGACCACGATCACGAGCCTGCCGTCGCGCAGAAGCGAACGGTTGTGCTCGGAGGCCATGATCTGGCGGGCGTCATGCTCGGTGATCACGATGTCCGTAGGCGCGGTGCCGAATACCCCCGCCGCCTGAATCCGCAGCGGACGGATCCCGAGGCGGTCTGCGTGACCCGCGGCCTGGGGGTCGGAGGTGTACGCAGCGGCCCCCTCCCCGGCAAGGCGTTGCGGGTCCATGTGATAGGGGCCGGCGAGCAGGTGGAGAAGGCGTTGCGGCCCGCGAAGGTAGTGTATGGAGGGAAAGAGCGCCGGTTCGACCCGCGCGGCGGTGTTGGTCCCGAAGAGCGGCAGTTCGCCGGCCGCGTAGATGAGTATGCCGGTGTAGTCGGTGTGCGCGACCCAGCCGAGCACTCTCTCGATCGGGGCCGTCCGGGTATGGAAGACGAACTCGCGGGCGAGGCTTCCGTGCAGGTCGACAGAGTAGGTGACTCGGGCAGCCGTGAGATCCCGCGTAGCACGTGCGTCAACCATCGTCGCCGAACGCGCCGCGCGCTCGAGCCGGTCCACATACTCCTCGCGTTCGCGTATCAAGGTGCCCACGGTATGCAGCGAGTCGAGCCTCACATCCGCGAGCGTGGAGAAGAGTATCTGCGGGGCGTCCCGGCGTATCGCTCGTTGCGTCTGTGAGACCGCCGCAGGGCCGGTCGCGCCTTCGGCCCCGAGCGTTCGTTCGATCGTCAGGCTCATCGTTCCCGTGCCCCAGTCGAGATGGGTGGTGGTTGTGTCGTGATCGGGCGCTGCGCCTGCGATCGTGACGAAACAGGCGATGAGGAACGTCGTCAGAGCGGTCTGCCGTACCACGTTTCTATTCTCGGCGGGCCGCGGCGTCGCATTAGGGGAGCTTTCGCCGGAGGTACCGTCACCGGGGGCTACAGACGTTCGCCCAGGTAAACGCCCGCCCACTCCCAGGTCCCGTGTATCTCAGGGTCCGGCGGGAAGTGCACCCGCCTGAAGTAGAGGTACCATGTTCGAATCCGAAGCCCGCCCCAGCCATAGGTCCAGAGAAACGCTTCGGTGCCTTCCGCATTCATGTCGACTTCACGGTCGATGCTCAGCGCGCGTGGTGTGAGGCGCAGAATGGCACCGAGGTTCCAGACCGGCATGGTGTTCGGATCGTCGAAGTCCTGTTCCCAGCTGCGAGTGAAAAAGTTCACGCCTGCCTGGTAGCGGGAGAGCGTAGCCGTATCCCGGTTCACCAGCGCCCAGGTGATCGTTCGTCTCAGGTCCTCGACCGTCGGCAGGGTCCAGTCCCTCCGGCTGTCGTAGAAGTCGACGCGCTCGCGGATCTGGCGGTACGCGTCGGGTCTGCCGGGAACATCAAGGTCGGGGTGCCGCAGCACCTGCCGGTACGCCGCGTATACCGACTCCCATTCACCGAGTAGCGCGAGGTTCTCGGCGAGACGGTAGTAGAGCAGGCCCCGGTCGACCTCGTCGCCGTACTCGTCAAGGAGCGTTCGGTAGTGCAGCACGCGGCTCTCCGGATCGGGAGAGAGTTTCACCAGTTGCTCGAGTGCGGCCTTGCGGAGCGAGATACCCCCGGACCGTACATCCGAGTAGCCCGTTACGACACGCTCGTAGTAGTAGCGGGCAAGCGCATGAGCCCCCGTCTCCATATAGCTCTGCGCGACGATGTAGAGATACAGGCCGCCGTATTTGTCCTTTGGGTTCCTCTCGACGTAGTTCGTGAGATACGCGATGAGCGGCCGCGGACCCGACTCGATAAGCAGGAATCCGGCGAGCCGTTCGATAGCTACCGCGCGGATCTGCGGATCGTCCTCAGTGGCGACGAGCCGGTACAGCTCGCGCACTTCCGGATCAGAAGAACCGGCGAGGTAGTAATCGTCAATATTCGAGCAGCCGCCTGCGGCGATCGCCGCAGTCACGCAGGTGAGCAGAAGCGTACGCAACCTCATGATCATCGCGGAGTATAGCAGCGAGGACGATCGTTGGCAACCGGCGCCCAAATGGCTACTATGCCCCTATGGACCGACGCCACCCTCGATTTCCGAACAAGCTGGCCGTACTCGGAGCAATGCTCGTGGTCGTCGGGGGAGTGCTGCTGCTGCGGACCACCGGTCGGCTGCCCAGCCTCGTTTCACTCTGGCCGCTCGTCCCGCTCGTGATCGGGCTCGTGCTCCTCTACTACCGGCTGTTTCACTCGGGGCCGGACTACTACGTCTTCCTTGGCACGAGTATGCTGCTGACCGGTCTCCTCCTGCTGCTGACCGGAACGGTCCTGCAGGTTGCGCTCGCGCGCGTGTGGCCCGTCTTCATGACCGTGATCGGTGTCGCGCTTCTCCTGTACGGGTTTCGCAAGCACGGTGCCGCGCGAGTGACGTTCACGATTCCCGCGGCGGCCATGGTGCTGCTGTCGGTCCTCTTTCTGCCGTTCTCCCTCGATCTTGTTTCGACCGATTTTGCCGAATTCGTCAAGATCTGGTGGCCCATGCTCCTCGTTGGTATGGGAGTCGCGTTGATCGCCGCCCACCAGGCGCGTCGCAGGGGTCGTTGATGCGCGTTGACGGTGTGCGTCGGTTCTGTGAGCGCGCGTATCGCCGGTACCATCGACTGCAGTACCTCTCACCGGACCCTCTGGAGGTGGTTCGCGACTACCCGAGGCTCGCCGATCGCGAGGTCGTCGGGCTCATTGCATCAAGCCTTGCTCTCGGCAGAGTCGACGGGATCGTGCGCGCTGTACGCGAGGTGACCGCACGGATCGAGGCTGCCGGAGGAACCCCCGCGGAGGTCGTGGCGGGCGCGACAGGCCGGGAGCTCCGGGCGTGCTGCGAGGGGTTCCGGTACCGGTTCTTCGACGCAGAACAGCTCTGCGGACTGCTCACGGGCCTGCAGGGCACCTTGCGCGACCACGGTTCGTTGGAGGCGTGTTTCCGGCGGTGTGCCGTCGCCACGAGCGAGCGAGACCCGAGCGACGCGGTAGTCACCGGGCTTGCAGGAATGGTCGAGGCGGTCGTGGGCGCATCGCGCGGCAGGCTCTCGCGATCAATACTCCTGCCGCGACCCGATCGGGCGAGTGCGTGCAAACGGCTGATGCTCTACCTGAGATGGATGGTTCGCAGCGACGAGATCGACCCGGGCGGCTGGTCTTCCGTGGACCCGTCCGCACTTCTCATGCCGGTTGATACGCACCTGTTGAGAGTGGCGCGCGCGCTCGGTCTGACCTCTCGCCTGCAACCAAGCCTCAGCGTGTCCCGCGAGATCACCAGGGCCATGCGGGCGGTCGATCCGGTTGATCCTGTCCGTTTCGACTTCTGCCTGACGCGCCCGGGTATTCACCCGCTGATCGACGAACGTCAGTGGCTGGCTCGTGACACCACGCGCGAATCGAGCCGGAAACCGCCTTCGGAATGCACACGCTCTGCCTGATTTTGGCTACATTATGGGGAAATCTTTCAGGCATAGGCCGAATGGCAAGGAGCTGGGAATGCAGAAATACGTGTGTAACGTGTGTGGCTACATCTACGACCCGGAAGAGGGCGATCCGGATAACGGCATCGAGCCCGGTACCTCGTTCCAGGACATCCCAGAGGATTGGGTGTGCCCCATGTGTGGGGCGCTGAAGGAGGACTTCTCCCCGGAGGAGTAGTCGACTACGCGAAGAGGGCCGCCTGCCGTTTGTAATGGTCTTCGACCACGAGGCAGGCCATCGCCTCAACGACCGGCACCAGTCGCGGGCAGATGCACGCGTCGTGCCGCCCTTCGGTTCTGATCGTTCGTTCCGTACCGTCAAGGTCAACCGTCCGCTGCGGCCGAGCGATCGAGCTCACCGGTTTCACCGCAACCCTGAACACGATTTCGTTGCCCGTGGAGATGCCGCCGATGATGCCGCCGGCGTGATTGGTGACGAAACCGTCGGCGCCCATCTGGTCGTTGTGCTCGCTTCCGGTCATGTCGGCCGCGGCGAAACCGGCCCCGAACTCGATGCCCTTCACCGCTCCAAGGCTGACCATCGCGTTCGCGAGCTGGGCATCGAGCTTGTCGAAGACCGGTTCGCCGAGCCCGGGATCCACCCCGCGAATACGGCACTCGACGATGCCTCCCACACTGTCGTTTCGGTCGCGAACCTCGGCGATGCGCTCCATCATCACGGCCGCCGCCTCGGGGTCGCAGGCGCGCAGCATATTCTGTTCGATCTGCTCCGGCACGTATTTCTCGCACTGGACTCCGCCGGCCCGCACGGTGTACGCGAGTACGTCTACGCCTCGGCGTGCGAGAAGCTTGCGCGCGATCGCCCCGGCCGCGACCCGTCCTGCCGTCTCTCTGCCGCTCGCCCTGCCGCTGCCACGGTAGTCGCGGATCCCGTACTTCTTCAGATAGGTGTAGTCGGCGTGACCCGGGCGGAACATGCTCTTGATCTCATCGTATGCCGCCGGTTCGGCGTCGGAGTTGTAGAGGATGAGCAGGATTGGCGTGCCCGTCGTCTTTCCCTCAAAAACTCCGGAGAGGATCTGCACCGTATCCGGTTCCTTTCGCGGAGTCGTGATGAAGCTCTGTCCAGGCTTGCGTCGATCGAGCTGTTCCTGTATGTCGTGCTCCGCGAGCTCGAGCTGCGGTGTCACCCCGTCGACGACGACACCTACGGCGCCTCCGTGCGACTCCCCGAAGGTGGTGAGCCGGAACAGGTGACCGAAACTACTTCCTGCCATTGAGATACTCCGTTACCGTCGCGATGATGAGTGACCGTGCCGAACCAAGAGGCCTGCCGTCGAGCTCAACCCTCAGGTGGGCGATGGCGTCGTAGCGCGCGACCCGTCGATCGAACAACTCCCGGAACCGTTCTCGCCCGACGCGCTCGTCCTTCGTCTGGAGGAACGCCGGGATACCCCGAGCGAACACCCGTGTCGCGATGGCGTCGTAGGTGTCGACGATGTGTACGAGGAGCCCTCCGTCGGTCGATTCGAGTGCCTCGGCGTTGTCGCACACACCGCCTCCCGTGGCGATTACGAGCGGCTCTTCGCGGGCGGCAACGAGACGGCATGCCGCCGTCTCGAGCTGTCGGAACCGGTCGACTCCCTCCTCGAGATAAATGTCGCGAACCGTTCTGCGGTTGCCGTGCTGGGCCGAGTCTATCTCCTGGATGATCGTATCCGTATCGCAGAAACCGCGATCGAGCTGTGCAGCGAGCGCCACTCCATGGCGACTCTTTCCCGTGTGCTTCATCCCGACCAGATAGATTCTTCTCGTGTTCACCGCGGCAAGTATAGCGATGCTCAGGGCGAGCGGAAATACTCTGAGAAGAACAATACGCTTTCCAGCCGACGTCTGAACAGGAGGAGCCGTCCTTCCCCGCTGAACTCGATCCGCTCAACGACGAGCTGCTCGTCCTCGTTCAAGCCGTAGTGCTGGACCATCACGAGCTCGGTCACGAACCGCGGGAGCGGATCAATGGTGGTCTCCAGCCGCACCGGAGCGCCGGTATCCGCGTCGAGCCATGCGGTGCCGCGATTCACGGCCTCGGGTCCGGTGCGGTGCTCGAACTCGATGGGGAGCACGAAGGCCCCGTCGAGCATCCGTCTGCCTCCGGTGCTCACTATCGTGATGTGAGGCTGCTCTTCGGGTGCGAAGGGATTGCGCTGGAACGACGCGAACGGCGACCCGTCATCGGTGTCGCCTGCCTGCCCCTGGCCAGGACCGAAGGGCCCGCCGCCGGACTGCGGGCTGTCTCTGCGCTCGTCGGTGACATCCTCTCCGTTGCGTCGTGCCGACACGACCTGGCTCTGTATCTCACCGGTCTCATCCGCCCAGAGCCGCACGACCGTCTCATCGCGCGAGATGAGCTCACCGCGTCCGTTGAACTGGTCGAATGTCGCCGCCATCGTTCCGGGGAGGAGATCCGCACTCATCCGCAGGGACTCGACTGCCTTGCTCCACAACGGGTGCGCCGACAGCATGGCCGGCAGGACCGCGAGGAACACCGCGATGAGCGTACGCTTCGTGCTCCGCTGTGTCATTGGTCATCAACATACCGCGGCAGTTGAGGTATCGTCTGCAGGAAATCCGAACGAAGATATACCGTCGTGTCGTCGAGCGGCGAGAAGGACTGCAGGTCGTCGGGACGGAGCCGGACTGCGGCTCCAAACCGGATGGGTATATCGGCCCAGAAGTTGATGACCGTCGTGAGTTCGGTGCCGAATGCGACCGCCGCGTCGAACGCCGCCCGCGGCGGAGAAACGTCGTACCCTCCGGTTGATTCGGCGAAGAGCGTGAGCCCGAAGGCGGTGATACCAACGCTCGGAAGCAGCGGCACGTCTACGAGGAGGTGCGGAGTGTGGTAGTCGAGGGCCAGGCGGTAGCGGCCGCGCAGGCCTTCGGTGGCTGAATGGTCGGTTCTCGCCTCGAAGCCGCGCAGAGCGTAGGGCGAGGCAAAAGGGGCTTTGGAGGCGAAGCTCGTCCGCGGGAAGACGGATACGACGTGGTCGCTTCGTCCGAGTCCAACGTTGAGCCGAGCGCCGGCGAGCGCCAGAAGCGCCCGGGGCGTGAAGTCGGGCGCGTCGAGCGGAGTTGCCGTGGTCATCGTGAACGAGCGGGCCCACGGCGCGTGGTAGGCGCGTGCCGAGGAGAGCGGGGTTGCTCCCGCTGAGAAGGTTGCGGCGAGCTCAATGCGGTTCAGCTGCGGCTCGTCCTGAGTGGCGCCTGTGACGGCAAAAGGCGTGGGAGAGAGGAACCCCAGGTTGTGGGTCGCGCTCAATCCGATCGACGACCGGCGCGCGACCCCGAGCCGGTAGTCGGAGCGAAGCTGATAGGTGAGTGCGGCCCCCTGCCTGATCGTCCGGACGTGGGCCCGTTCGCCGTCGGGATCGTCGGGGGTCACGTCGTAGACCCGGTATTGCGCGTCGCTCGCCGCCTGGAACGTGAACGGTCCGTACCGGGTCTGCCACGCGATCGCGTAGTCGATCTGGCTGAGCGCCGGGAAGTAGACGGCCGACGCCTGCCAGAGGTTTCTGCCAAGGTAGTCCGCGCCGTATACCATCGCCCCGCCGCCGAGCCCGCTCGCCTCGAGCCCCGGCCCCGCGATTCCCGCGGTCGGCAGCCAGAACACAGGGCGCGGCCACGGTACGTAGCGCTCGCCTGCCACAGCGTCGAACCCGACCGGCGGGGCGATCGGCCGCCCCGGAACGGTGGGAAGGATATTCTCCGACGTCGCGCCCCATGCGAGATCGGGCAGCCGGTCGGCCCGGAGCGTGTACCCATCGGCGGTGTAGGCAGCATAGATGAGCTCGCCGTCGATGATCCGGCCCGCGAAGGCTCCAACCGGGTCGGCGGCCAGAAGGGCGATCCTGTCTGTTGCAACGTCGTGTGCGTAGAGCGCGAGCCTTCCTCCGCGATCGGCGCCGTAGAGCAGCGTACCGTCGGAGGCGAAGCCGGGGGAGTAGGGCAGCGCGTCCTCGAGCTGGTCGAGCAGGGTGACGGTTCCGTCGTCGGCGCTGACAAGGACGACCTGCTGGTCTCCGCGCTGATTCACCAGTAGCGCGACGCGCGAGCCGTCCGGTGAGACCTCCGGCGTATAGAGACGAGTCTCTCCCGGGTCCAGAAGCACCCGCTCGGAGCCCCGGGGGTCC
Source organism: Spirochaetales bacterium (assembly GCA_007127335.1). Taxonomy (GTDB): domain Bacteria; phylum Spirochaetota; class Spirochaetia; order DSM-27196; family SLST01; genus SLST01. The sequence goes on from SKZO01000066.1 coordinate 33,970, forward strand.
TCCGGAGCGGTCGTCGCAGCGGTCAGGTCGAACCGGACCAGTCGATGGTAGCTGCCGGTACGCTGTACCGCGACGAGAAACGACCCGTCCGGAGCGATCGCCGGGTGATGGTAGCCGCCGCCCTCTGAGAGCTGCCGTGTGTGGCCCGTTGTCACGTCGTGCAGGAAGATGTCCGACGTGATCGACGATTCGTCCGGGTATGCGTGGTCGGCTTCCACGGTCGCGAAGGCGATGGTTCGGCCGTCGGCGGTGACGCTCCACGAGGCGTGGTCGGTGAGTCGCACCTCGAGAAGGGGATGCTCCGCTCCCGTGGAACGGTCGAAACGTACGATCGCCGGACGTGCGTCCGGGCGTGTCCGGTAGAGGTAGAGCCCCTTCTTGGTCGTCGCCGGCAGATGGTAGTCGCTGCGGGTCCGGGGGGTGATTCGAGGCGCGGCGTCCATGAGCGCGAGATCGGCATACCTGCTCTCCAGTTCGGCGACTATCCGCGGATAGATGTGCCGCATGCGGTCGCCGGTCGTTCGACGAATCGCGCCCCATATGCCGAAGAACGGAAAGCGCGCGAAGTCGTCGAATATCTCCTGAACCACGTCGGGGCCGTATTCGTCGAGCAGATACTCCCAGATGAAGTAGCCGGCCACGTAGTACCGCCCCCGCGGGGCGAGGTGACTGTCGTAGCCGGCCTGTTTCAGGTTGAAGATGCGCTCTTCGACGACGGGGGCCTTGTACAGCATCTCGAAGAACGCGTCGCTGCCGCGTCCTCCGGCCGTGTAGATCGTCTCCGTATTGACGGCGAGACCCTCGGTGGTCCAGATGGGCGCGAAGGCGATAAAGAACCCGCGGAGCGAGCGGCCGAACACGGTACCGAGGAGCGAGAAGAGGCCGGAGTCGTAGTTGGCATGGACGTAATGCGTCAGCTCATGGACGAGGAGCAGCCGCAGCCAGCTCTCGGTGCGCGCGCCTGTCCATGGAAGCGAGGGCTGGGCCACGTAGAGCCCTATATGCTGAGGCGGTGCGGGTGAGTAGTACCCGTTCGCGAGGTCGGTCTCCCCGTAGACGACGACCGGCACATGGCCCGGATCGCTGCCGAAGAAGCTCGTAACCTCCGAGTAGACCTCGTCGGCAAAGCTCGACAGCTCGTCGACCGCCGCCCGGTGTGCCGCCCGGTAGATAAAGGTGAAGTGCCTGGTCGAGTACGAGTACCATCGCAGGCTGTCGGATCGGGCTTCAGCGGTCGTTATCCCGGCGATCGCGACGAGCAGCGCGGTGAGCATTGCAGCGTGCCTCGCGGCACGGAGAGATCCTCGCATAGCGCACTGTAATACGAAATCGCGCCCCGAATCACCCCTGCTCGAGCAGTCGTTCGGCGTGGGGGAGCGGGGTAGGGCGTGAGACGGCGAAGCCCTGAGCGTAGTCCACGCCAATGTCGCGCAGTATGGTCCGGATCGTGTCATTGTGAACGTACTCAGCGATCGTCTTCATCCCCATCGTGTGGCCGATGTTGTTGACAGCCTTGACCATTGCCAGGTCTATCTCGTCGTGCTCGACCTCCTTCACGAATGAACCGTCGATCTTCAGGTAGTCGACCGGCAGCCGCTTCAGATACGAGAATGACGAGAACCCGTTGCCAAAGTCGTCGAGCGCGAAGGTCGCGCCCTCCTCGCGAAGGCGTGTCACGAAGCTGATGGCCCGACTGAAGTTCTGGATCGCGCTGGTCTCAGTGATCTCGAGGCAGAAGCTCGACGGACTGACTTCGTGGGTGTCGAACATGAGCAGGAGAAAATCGAGGAGCGAGTTGTCCACGAGCGACGCGCCGCTGAGGTTCACGCATATCACCGGTATCGGGATCTCGTGCTTCGCCGCTAGCGATACGTAACGACATGCCGCAGCCACGACCCATTTGTCGATTGAAGGCATGAGTCTGTAGCGCTCGGCAGCGGTGATGAACTCACCGGGCGAGACCAGCCCCCCGTCGGCGTCCTTGAGGCGGAGCAGAATCTCGTATTTGGGAACGTCCTCGGGCCGGGAGTCGAGAGGCACGATCTCCTGGTGGAACAGCGCGAAACGGTTCTCTTCGAGCGCTTCGGTCAGCCGTGCGATCCACTGCATCTCGCCCTTGCGCCTGAGGAACACGTAGTCGGACGTCTTGTAGAACTCAACGGCGTTACCCCCGTGCTCCTTGACGAGAGAGCACGCATCGTCTCCCGCCGCGAGGATGTCGTTGACGCGGCTGCTTCCTGCCATGATGGGTGCCGCACCAATACTTACCGTCACGTTATAGCTGCGCTCCTGCCACACAAACTTGCGGTTCAGGTGAGAGACGAGATCGCGTGCGATCTGCGTGCCCTCGTCGAGCGAGGTGTCGAGCAGGATCAGGCCAAACTGATCGCCGCCGACTCTGCCGAGCACATGCGCCCGGTCTACGAACTCTTTGATGCCGTCCGCGGTCTGGCAGAGCAGTTCGTCGCCGGCGAGGTGCCCGCAGACTTCGTTGATCACCTTGAACTGGTCTATGTCGACGTAGAGGAAGAGGTGGGTCTGGTCGGTGCTCTCCGTTGGTTCAGCAATACGCTCGAGTCGGGTCGCGAACTCGTCACGGTTGATGAGGCCGGTAAGCGCGTCGTGACTCGCCTGGTAGCTGACGGTCTCGTTCAACCTCTTGATGTCGGTGATGTCGTGGAACGCCACGGTGAGGCCCTCGAACTCGCCGCGCTCACCCCGGATTTCGGCGACCGTCCCCTCAATGTGAATGCGCGCGCCGAGCTTGTTCTGCAGGTAGACCGACTCGAACACCCTCGCGACGGGATTCTGGGCGTCGGGCTCGACCGGGATCAGCACGGACTCCTCGCTCGTGTCCGCGATGAGCGAGATGACCTCGTTGACGTCGCATCCGCGCGCCTCCTCCTCGTGCCATCCGGTGAGCGTTACCGCGACCGGATTCATGAACTGAATCGCACCGCTCGCGTCGGTGGCAACGATCGCGTCGCCGGCGCTGCGCAGAATCGAAGAGAACAGACGTTCCTGTCGCAGGAGCTCACGTTCGACCCGGCTCTTGTAGAGGCCGATGTCGATCGTCGTGTGGAGTTCCCGTTCCTTGAACGGTTTCAGGACGTACCCGACCGGCTCGGCGATCTTCGCGCGCTGTATCGTGGACTCGTCCGCGTACGCCGTGAGGAAGATGACCGGAATCCGGTGTTGTTGGCGTATCTCCGTGGCGGCGTTCACGCCGTCGGTGCTTCCGGACAGCATGATGTCCATCAACACGATGTCGGGCAGCTCGGCCGCTGTGATGCTGAGCGCTTCCTCAGCGTCGGAGGCGAGTCCTACGACCTCGTACCCAAACCTCTCGAGGCGGCGCTTGAGATCGAGAGCGATGATTCTCTCGTCTTCCACGACGAGAATCCGGTCTTCAGCCATGTCACGTCAGAGTATAGTGATCGTCGGCTAGAAGTGCAATATCGTGAATAATGGACTATTTTAATGTATTTTGCAGGAACAGGACATCCCGGATCCGGTGAGGTTCGAGTCGGAACGGAGACCCGCGGCCCTGGAGGAAGTGATACTTCTCCATCAGATGCAGACTCAACTCGGAATAGAGGAGCTGCAGATCGCCTGGGCGGCCGTTCTCGGCGACCGAGACCTGGGCGTTCACCTTTCGGAAGATCCCGTCCTCGAACGGCGAGGCAAGGAAACCCCGGGCCTCGTAGACCTGGACGATCCATCTGCCGTCCACCGTGACGGGTTCTCCAAGGCCCTTGCGTCCCTCGTCCAGGAGACGATGCATCCGCTCGGCCGCTTCGTCGAAGTCGACGTGCAGCTGTTCCATCTTCGACTCGTCTTCCGCGATGATCTCCACGATGGGTCGTCTATCGTCGCCGAGAAACCCGTCCGAGGTGATGACGCCCGGCTGCATGTTCGCCTGTGCCTTGGCGTATTCAGGTGACATCTTCATCGGGCGCTCCTATGCGAACTTGTCGAAGTAGATCCTGTCTTCCGACATGTCGAATTTTCTCATGACGGCCATACAGGCGTCAAGCATACCGGGGCTGCCGCAGAGATAGCCCTCGAGCGGGCTGCTGCGGTCGATCTGGTCGGTGAGGTAGGAGGCAAGCACCTCCGTGATGAGCCCGGTGGGGCCGGTCCATTCGTCCTCCTCCTGCGGTTCGCTGAGTGCCGGCACGAAGTGGAACTTCTCGTACTCTCCGTCGAGCTCGTTGAGCCAGTCGAGGTAGAACATGTCCGCCTTGGTTCTCGCTCCAAAGAAGTACCAGACCTCGCGGGTCTCGATCTCGCCGGTCTCGATCATGTGCTGGAAGATGCCCTTGAACGGCGCCATTCCGGACCCCCCTGCAACGCAGATCATCGTCGCACCGGTGTCCTTGACGCCGAACTCCCCAAAGGGGGCGATAACCTTCATCCGTTGTCCTTCCTGAAGGTGCTCGTGGACGTAGGTCGTCACGATCCCCCCCGGCACGAGCCGGACGAGGAACTCGAGGTGATTCCTGTCGCTCGGCGGAGAGCTCATCGAATAGGCTCGCTGCGTGGGGGCACGTACCTTTCCGTACGGCGGAACTTCGATCTGTCCGTACTGCCCGCAGGAGAACGATATCTCTTTCCCCTCCGGCAGCTTCACGTAGACTTCCTTGATATCGTGCGTGACGTCACGAACACGCTCGATGACTCCGTCAAACTCCTGGACGTTGAACAGAGCCTCAGGGATCTCGATCTCCACATTGTCCTTCACCTTGATCTGGCAGGAGAGCCGAACGTTCTGCTCGATCTCCTCCTTCTCGAGGTACGGGATCTCGGTCGGCAGATGCGGACCGACGTCGCTTTTCACCTTGACCTTGCAGGCGCCGCAGCTGCCGCGCCCGCCGCAGGCGCTCGGCACAAAAATACCGCTCTCGGCAAGCGTCTGGAGCATCGGCGCACCGCCCTTGATCTCGAGCTTCCGTTTGCCGCTGTTGATGTCGATCACCAGATCGCCGTAGTTGTTGACGATCCTGTCGGTGATCGTTATCAGCGCTCCCAGGACCGCGCTGATCAACCCTATGGAAAGCGGTGCTACGAGGGCCTGTACGATCGCTGGTGCGTTCTCCATCATCGTCCTCCTACTGCACCTGGAGCATGCCGCCGAACCCGATGAAGGCCATCGCCATGAACCCGATGATGATCATGGTGATGCCCGCTCCCTTGAGCCCCGGGGGCACCGGCGCCTTCTCGACCTTCTTGCGTATGGCGCTGAGGGCCATGATCGCGAGCCACCAGCCGAGTCCGCTCCCGAGTCCGTAGACCACCGACTGGATGAAGCTGTAGTTGCGGATCTCCATGAACAACGATACGCCGAGGATCGCGCAGTTGACCGTGATCAGCGGGAGGAAGATACCGAGGTTCATGTAGAGCGTCTGGCTGACCCGGTCGATGATCATCTCGAGCATCTGGACGACCGCGGCGATCACGATGATGAACACGATGTAGCGGAGGTACACGAGGCCCAGCGTCTGGAGCAGCTGCAGTATGAGCCAGTTCACCGCCGTCGTGACGGTGAGGACCATCGTGACGGCGAGCCCGAGGCCGTTCGAGCTCTTCATGTCCTTCGAGATAGAGATGAAGGAACACATACCAAGAAAGTTTGCCAGGAGTATGTTGCTCGTGAAAATCGAGGCAAACAGCAGTGAAAACGGGGTGATAGCCGGGGTCATGCTGGCGCTCCTTCGCGGTTCATTGCGGCCTTGCCCACCCAGATGATGATCCCGAGCAGGAAGAACGCGCTCGGTGGCATGACCATGATCGTCCAGGGAACGAAGGCGTCGGGCAGAATCTGGAATCCAAACAGCGTGCCGAAGCCGAGCAGCTCACGGAAGACGGCGATCACCATCAGGACCCCCATGTAGCCAAGACCGCTAGTCACTCCGTCCCACAGGCTCGGAATCGGATCGTTGCTCTGCGCAAAGGCCTCCGCGCGTCCCATGATGATGCAGTTGGTGATGATCAGGCCGACGTAAGGTCCGAGGTTGCGGCTGATTTCCGGCAGGTACGCCTTCAGCACGATATCGACGATGATGACGTAGAACGCGATGATGAGCGTCTGGACCATCATCCGGACCTTCCGCGGCATAAACTTCTTCAGAAGCGATACGGTCAGGTTGCTGAATCCCGTCACGAAGGTCACGCCGATCGTCATGATCGCCGTATTCGTGAGCAGGTTCGTCACCGCCAGCGCCGAGCAGATGCCGAGCACCTGCATGAAGATGGGGTTGCTCGTCCAGAGGTTGTTCTTCAGGATCGCCCCTGGCCTCGTATCGACGTCGCTCATACCTCTCCTCCTGAAGCAAGCTGCGCCGCAAGCTCCTCGAGCCGTGCGCGGATCTCCGGCGACCGGAACTGCTCAACCGTACGGTTGATGATCGACTGCATCGCATTGCTCGTTGCAGTCGCCCCGGTGATCCCGTCTACGATTCCCCGCTCCGGATCGGCCTCGCCGGCGCGTACCGTGATGCCGTCGTCCGGAATACGCTGGCTCTCGAACTGCTCCTTGAACCATGGCTCGTTGATCCGTCCCCCAAGCCCGGGCGTCTCGTTGTCGTCGACGATCTCTATCCCGACGAACGTCTGAATGTCGGCGGTGACGGCGAGGAAGCCGAAGATGCCGCCCCAGAGACCTGATCCGCTCATCTCCTTCGCGTACACGGTACGACCGTCTATCCGTCCGGCGAAGAGTCCTTCCTCTTCGTCGGAAGCGATCCTCGCGAACTCCTCCCGGATCTCCTCGACCGTGGTTGCCTCCACTCCCATCGCCGAGAGCACTGCGCTCTGACGCGCAATCTCCTCATTCAGGCGGACGCGTTCGATCGTCGCCTGGTTCGTCATGGAGAGCAGGAACACAAAGGCGAAACTCACGATGAAGATGAACACAACCGTATAGAGGGTGCCTTCCTTGTTCATGCTTTTGCCCCTTCTCTGGACGGCGCCGGCTCGCGGCTCGGCGCCTTTTTCGCCGGCTTCTTCTTCCGTTTGGGCTTGGGCATCAGCTCGTCGAGCAGGCTTGCGAAGGTATTGCCGAGCAGGATTCCAAAGCTCGTGCCCTCCGGGAAACCGCCGAAGTTGCGGATGAGAATCGTCGTTCCGCCTATGATCAGGCCGTAGAGCCACTGGCTCCCGGGTTTGTTCGGTCCGCTCACCGGGTCGGTGGACATGAAGACCGCGACGTAGAGGATGCTCCCGCTCATCATCGCGAGGTGCGGCACCATCTCAGAGAGGCCCGTGAAGTAGAAGACCGTCTGCAGCAGCAGGGCCGAGAGAAAGGTCGACGCGATGAGCCGCCACTGCGCGGTCCTGGTGGCGATCAGGTACACCGCGGCGAGCAGGATGAGCCAGACGGCGCTCTCACCCATGCTGCCCATCCGGAAGCCGAAGAAGAGCTGCCAGAACCCGACCGACTCGGTTGCGCCGTCTGCGAGAAACCCGAGTGGGGTCGCGCCGGTGAGCGCGTCAATGCCGAAAAGGTTGCGCACGAACCCGGGCACACGAGGCTCAACCCACCCTCGCTGCGTGAGCGTGGGGAAGCTTATATAGACAAAGAGCCGCCCGGTGATAGCCGGGTTGAAGATGTTCCGCCCGAATCCCCCGAAGACCTCTTTCCCGATCGCGACGGCGAATATGATGCCGATCGCCGCGACCCAGAACGGGACGAGCGGCGGCAATGCGAGGCCGTACAGGAGGCAGGTGACGAGCACCGCCTCGCTGACCTTTTTCCCTCTCGCGCGCTCGAAGATCCACTCCGTCGCAATGCCAAGTACGAGCACGAGCGCGTTTACCGCTAGAACCCGCCAACCGTACAGGTAGGTGGCGAATACCAGCAATACCAGCAGGGTTCCAACCACCCGTCGCATGATCTGCTGTTTCTGGAAGAGTTTCTCAATCACACGGCCCCCCAAAAAAGCCCTGGTCTGAGCGTCAGTCGTACCATACCATCGGTCAATGGATACCCGCAAATCGATACTGCGGTATCCATTAGCAGTATAATCATGAATGGATTGGTCGCAAAGACTTTCTGCATCATACCCGCACGTCGGCCGGTGATCAAACGGTTGGGAATCATGCATTGCAAATCGGGGTCGAATTATTACATTGTAGGGATCGCAAGCGCAACGACCACTGCAAACCAGACTCCGGCCGACCGGGCCGACTGCGCTTCCACAGGAGGAGAAGGAGATGGACTCGAGATCGATGCTGGATACCGTGGAGCGCGTCCTTGAGCGGTCCAGGATAGCGGTCCTCGCGACGGTCGATCCGGAAGGGCGACCGCACATGCGCTGGATGACACCGGGGCTGGTGCGAGGGCGCGACCGTTTCCTGTACGCGGTGACTTCGCCTGAGTTCCACAAGACCGATGAAGTGCGGGGCAACGCCGCCGTCGAGTGGATGATCCAGAGCCGGAGTCTGGATGAGATCGTGACGATCCGCGGCACGATGCGTATCCTCGACAATCCGTCGGTGAAGGCGGAGGTGCTCGAAGCGATCGGGGGGCACCTCTCGACGTTCTGGAAGATGAACCCCGATGAAGGCAAGATGGTCGTGCTCGAGACCGAGATGAACGAGATCTGGTACACGAAGCCGACGACGGGCGAGCGGCACACGGTTACGCTGGAGGAGAGTGATGGCTGAAGTCGAGGTACAGACGGTGAAGGGAGTCGGCAAGCACAAGAAGGAGTTTCTCCTGCCGCTGCTTCGCCAGATGCAGTTGATCCGGCGATTCGAAGAAAAGTCGGCGCAGATGTACGGGCTGAGGAAGATTGGGGGATTCTGCCACCTCTACAACGGTCAGGAGGCGGTCGCCGTCGGGGCGCTGAGCGCTCTCGACCTGACGAAGGACTACGTGCTCACCGCGTACCGCGATCACGGCCACGCGATCGCCGCGGGAATGGATCCCAAAGCGGTCATGGCGGAGCTGTATGGAAAGATAACCGGCTGCTCCCGGGGCAAGGGCGGTTCGATGCACATGTTCGACGCGCAGCGACACTTCCTTGGAGGCAACGGCATCGTTGGCGCCCAGATCCCGATGGCCACAGGGGTGGCATTCGCCCAGATGTACCGGCAACAGGTCATGGACCGAAAGGATACCGGTGTCACGCTCTGTTTCTTCGGCGACGGAGCCATCCATCAGGGAGCCTTCCACGAGTCACTCAACCTTGCGGCGGTCTGGAACCTGCCGGCCGTCTACATCGTTGAGAACAACCAGTTCGGGATGGGGACCGCCGTCAAGCGGGTCTCCGCCGTAGAGGACTTTGAGGTCAAGGCGACCGGCTATCGGATGCCCGGTATCACGCTGGACGGGATGAACGTCATCGCAATGCACGATGGCATCAAGGCCGCGGTCGCGCAGGTCAGGGAGGATCGCACCCCGGTTCTCATCGACGCGAAGACGTACCGGTACAAGGGGCATTCCATGAGCGATCCTGCGAAGTACCGCAGCCGCGATGAGCTCGAGGCGTACCAGGAGCAGGACCCCATCCTCATCCTCAAGGCTGTCATGAGCGACGCCGGGATGATCGACGACGAGGAGTACAAGCAGCTCGACGACGAGATCAGGATGATCGTCCAGGAGGCGGTCGATTTTGCCGAGTCGAGCGACGAGCCTGAACTCGCCACCATGTACGAAGACATCTACGTGTAGGAAGGGGCGTCGATATGGCAGAGATCAGTATCAGAGATGCGTTGAACCAGGCTCTTGACGAGGAGATGGCTCGTGACGAGCGCGTATTCATCCTCGGTGAAGAGGTCGGCGAGTACAACGGCGCGTACAAGGTGACCAGAGGTCTGCTCGACAAATACGGCGTCCCGCGGGTCCTCGACACCCCCATCGCCGAGCTCGGATTCACCGGCCTTGCGGTGGGAGCGGCGACCGTCGGGTTGCGGCCGGTCGTCGAATGGATGACGTTCAATTTCTCGCTGCTCGCGCTCGATCAGGTCATCAACAACGCGGCGAAGATGCGGCACATGTCCGGTGGTCAGCTAAGTGTACCAATCGTCTTCCGGGGGCCGAACGGACCCGCCGAGTATCTGTCGAGCCAGCACTCCCAGGCGCTCCAGAGCCTGTACGTGCACGTTCCGGGGCTCAAGGTCGCCGCGTACGCGACCCCGTACGACGCGAAAGGACTGCTGAAGACCGCGATCCGCGACGACAATCCCGTCGTCCTGCTCGAGAGCGAGCTCGCCTACGCGTGGACCGGTGAGGTCCCCGACGAGGAGTACACGATACCCCTCGGGAAGGCCGACGTGAAGCGCGAAGGGAGCGAGGTAACGCTCATCACGTATTCCAAGCCGGTTCGCATGGTCATGGAGGCGGCCTCCGAGCTCGAGAAGCTCGGTGTCGACGCCGAGGTAGTAGACCTGCGGTCGTTGCGACCGCTCGATGAAGAGGCGATCTACGCTTCGGTGCGCAAGACGAATCGTGCCGTCGTCGTGGATGAGTCCTGGCCGGTCGCGAGTTTCGGCAGCCACGTGGCGTGGCTGATCAGCAGGAACTGCTTTGACATGCTCGACGCCCAGGTCGAGCTCGTGTCGAGCGAGGACGTTCCCATGCCGTACAATCACACGCTCGAGCTCGCCGTGCAGCCGAGTGTAGAGAAGATCGTCGCAGCCGCAAAGCGCGTCCTGTACATGGAGTAGGAGTCGATATGGCAGAGAAAGTACTGATGACCGCCCTCTCACCAACGATGGAGGAGGGTACGATCGTGAGCTGGAACAAGAAGGAAGGCGACTCCGTTGCCGCGGGCGACCTGCTGTGCGAGGTGGAGACCGACAAGGCCACGATGGACTACGAGTCGACCCAGGAGGGGGTGTTACTCAGGATCGTGAAGGCCGAAGGGACGTCGTCGAGGGTTGGCGACACGATAGCGATTCTCGGAGAGCAGGGCGAGGACATTGACTCGCTTCTTCAGGAGTCGGCGGATGGTTCGCAGCCCTCCGGTCCCGAAGGCGAGAGCGCCGCTGAGGCTGCCGCGCCCGAGGCGCCTGAGGCTGTCGCGCCCGAGGCGCATGAGGCTGCCGCCCGCTCCCGCGACTCGGCCGGGGCGCAGGGCGACGGGGCGCGTGTGAAGGCGTCGCCGCTTGCGCGAAAGATCGCCTCCGAACGCGGCATCGATCTCAGCCGGGTCTCCGGGAGCGGACCGGCAGGTCGAGTCGTGAAGGCCGACGTCGAAGGCTTCACCGGCGCACCCGCCGAGGCTGCGACTCGCGGCGCCGCTGCTTCGGCGGCCGGCGAAAACGTCACCGTGCCGGTGAGCGGCAAACGAGCAGTGATTGCTCGACGGCTCGCGGAAAGCAAGTTTTCGGCACCCCATTACTATCTGAAGAGCAGCGTGAGGATGGACGGCGCCATGCAGGCGCGGAAGGACCTGAACGCGGAGGCATCTGAGAAAGTCGGGTTCAACGCGTTCCTGATGAAGTTCGCCGCGGAGGCGCTGAGGCGACATCCGCAGGTCAACGCGAGCTGGCAGGGCGACCACATTCTGCAATTCGGATCAGTAGACATCGGGCTCGCGGTCGATCTGGGCAACGGCCTGATCACGCCGATCGTGCGGAACTGTGGAAACAAGGGTATTGTAGACATCGACGCCGAGCTCAAGGACCTCGTCGCGAGGGCCGGGAGCGGCAAGCTCCAACCGGAGGAGTACACCGGGGCTACCTTCACGATCAGCAACCTCGGGTCTTTCGGAATCGAGGAGTTCACCGCGATCATCAACCCGCCCGGATCGGCAATTCTCGCGGTTGGCGAGATCGCGAAGACTCCGGTCGTAAACGACGGCGACGAGCTCGAAATAGCGCAGATCATGAAGATGACGCTCTCATGCGACCACCGGGTGATCGACGGAGCCGAAGGGGGGCGCTTCCTCTACGAGTTGAAGCGCATCGTCGAGAATCCGGTACGCGTGCTGTTCTAGGAGGAGATATGGCGAGCTACGATTTCGATCTAGTGGTGATCGGTTCCGGGCCCGGAGGGTACGTCGCGGCAATCCGTGCGAGTCAGCTGGGGCTGAAGTCGGCGATCATCGAGAAGGAGAAGCCCGGCGGGGTCTGTCTGAACGTGGGATGTATCCCCAGCAAGGCACTCATCCACCAGGCGGAGATCGTCTCCGGCCGCAAGGAGCTTGAAGAGCTCGGGTTCAAGGTCGACGATTCCGGGTTCGACTACCGGAAGGTCTTCAAGAAGAGTCGGCAGGCGGCAGACAGGCTGAGCAAGGGCGTGAGCTCTCTGATCAAAAAGAACGAGATCGAGTACATCGAGGGCACTGCGAAGCTGAGCGGCGCCCACGAGGTCACCGTCGACGGCGGGAAGAAGATCACCGGCAGGTTCGTGCTGATCGCGACCGGCAGTCGTCCCCGGGAGATACCCGGGTTCGAGTTCGATGAGAAGCAGGTGCTCTCGTCGACCGGGGCGCTCTATCTCGAAGAGCTGCCGGAGAGCCTTATCATCCTTGGCGGCGGCTACATCGGGATGGAGTTCGCTCACGTGATGAATGCCTTTGGCGTTGATGTGACGGTGGTTGAGATGCTCGAACGTATCATCCCGACCGCGGACCCCGAGGCGGTGGCCGTGTTCGAGAAGGACATACGGCGCCGCGGCGTGCAGATCATGACCGGGTCGAAGGCGGAGAAACTCACAAAGGGCAAGAACGGCGTGAAACTCGAGGTATCCGGCAGGGACGGGAAGAAGACGCTCGAGGCCGAGAAACTCCTGGTCAGCGTCGGGCGTGCGCCCAACAGCGAAGGGCTTGACCTCGAGAAGGTTGGTGTGAAGACGGAGAAGGGCTTCATCAAGGTTGGGGACTACTACCAGACCGATGTCGCCGGTGTCTACGCCATAGGGGATGTCGTCGCGACGATGCAGCTCGCGCATGTGGCGAGCAAGGAGGGCGAGATAGCCGTTGAGCATATGGCCGGGCATGGACCGGAGAACGCCGTTGACCCGGACCTGATCCCGGCGGCGATCTATACCGAACCGCAGATCGCGAGCTTCGGGCCGACCGAGGACCAGGCGAAGGAGCGGGGTCTCGCGTTCAAGAAGGCGGTCTTCCCGTACCGGGGCGCCGGCAAGTCGGTCGCGACAGGCAAGCCCGACGGCCTCGTCAAGATCCTCTACGCGCCGGAGACCCATGAGTTTCTCGCCGCGCATATCGCAGGAAGCAATGCGACCGAGATCATCCACGAGTTGCTGCTCGGCAAGCGCAGTGAACTGCTGCCGGAGGACATCGCGACGATGATCCACGCGCATCCCACTCTCTCTGAGGCGGTGATGGAAGCGGCGCGTGTCGCCGAAGGGTGGGCGATCCACTACTGAGTATGGCTCTCGACCCACGGCGACCGAACGTCGATTACCGCAAACTTACCTCCGGTCTGCTCCTGATCCTTACGATCATCGCGGCCGGAGGTGTGCTGAAGCTCACGGCGAGTGTCGTGCAGCCGCTCGTGATCGCGCTCCTGCTGAGCTTCGTGCTCAGTCCTCTCGTCGACCGGCTTCACGGGTTGGGGCTGCCGTGGTTCGCTGCAATCGTCGCGGTCATCGTGCTCCTGCTCGCCTTTGGTTCGCTGGTCGCGTTCGTGCTCTACACGAGCGTGCAGAGCCTCGTGCGGCTCTTTCCCCGCTACGTGAACAGGCTGCTCGAACTGCTGCGAGAGCTCATCGAGCTGCTCGAGCTGCCCCCGGAGCTGATACTGGAGTTCGATATCACCCGGCAGATCGGGACCTATGTTTTCGCGCTCTCCGGCAACTTCCTGAGCCTGCTCGGAGGCGTCACCGTGGTGCTCATCTTCGTGCTGTTTCTGCTGCTCGAGAAACCGTATCTGAGACCAAAGGTCATGGACGCGCTGCAGGGGCCTCGAACCGAGAAGATCTGGCACATTGTTGGATCCACGAACTCCCAGATCGGGAGGTACCTCTCGCTCAAGCTCGTGATCAGCCTCGTGACCGGATTTCTCGTCTGGGGTTCGTTCACCCTCGTAGGAGTGGACTTCGCCTTCATCTGGGGAGTTCTGAGCTTCCTCTTCAACTTCATCCCATCGATCGGTTCGATCATCGTCGGCGTGACGAGTTTTGCCTTCGCGATCGTTCAGTTCTACCCGGACTTCGGTCCGATCGCCGGCGCGGGCCTTTCGATGCTCGCGATTCAGACGATCGTCGGGAACATCATCGACCCCAAGCTGCTGGGAGACAGCCTGAAGATCAGCCCGGTCGTGATCCTGTTCTCGCTGCTGTTCTGGGGATGGCTCTGGGGAGTTCTTGGACTATTCCTGGCGGTACCGCTGACGGTCGCGATGAAGATAGTATTCGAGAACATCCCCGGACTCGAGCCGGTGGGAATTCTGATGGGTCGCGCGGATGTCCATGAAGCGTCGATTCCGCACGGTCACCGTGTTGATCACGACCCGGATGAAGAGTAGAGAGAGCACCATGGAACGAAAGCGCATACTGACCGGAGACCGACCTACGGGCCGCCTCCATCTTGGCCACTACGTGGGCTCGCTTGCCAACCGCGTGCGTCTGCAGGATGAGTACGAGTGCTACTTCCTCGTCGCGGATCTGCACATGCTGACGACCCGGCCGGAGAAACAGCACATTGAGGCGATCACCGAGAATGCCCGCCAGATGGTGTACGACGCGCTCGCGTGCGGAATCGATCCGCGAAAGAGCGTGGTCTACCTCCAGAGCGCCGTGCACGAAACCTACGAGCTCAACCTCTTCCTCGAGATGCTCGTAACCGTGCCCCGGCTGCAGCGTCTACCGAGCCTCAAAGACATGGCGCGTGACGCGCAGCTCAACGAGATGCCTTTTGGGCTGCTCGGGTACCCGGTGCTGCAGTCGGCTGATATACTCCTGCCCCGCGCACACCTCGTGCCGGTCGGCAAGGACAACGAGGCGCACGTCGAGCTCACCCGTGAGCTTGCCCGTCGGTTCAACCACCTCTACGGTGATGTCTTCCCGGTACCCGATGTGATGGTCGGTGATGTCCCCACGCTCGTCGGCACCGACGGCAAGGGCAAGATGAGCAAGAGCGTGGGGAACGCGATTCTGCTCAGCGACGATGAGCGTACCGTCGAGAAGAAGGTGGCCGGAATGTATACCGACCCGAAGCGGGTTCGCGCCGATGTCCCCGGAACGGTAGAAGGAAACCCGGTCTTCATCTACCACGATGTCTTCAACCCGAACGTCGAAGAGGTGGAGGACCTGAAGCAGCGGTACCGTGCCGGACGTGTTGGTGATGTAGAGGTGAAGCAGAAACTCTCCGCGGCACTGAACGCCTTTCTCGACCCGATACGCGAACGCCGGGCAGCCTACGAGGCACGTGCCGGATTCGTCGACGAGGTGCTCTACGAGGGGACGATGCGGATGCGCGAGCAGGCCCGCGATACTCTGGTCTCAGCCCGAAAGGCAATGGGTCTCAGCGGTGTCTGGAACAAGGTCAGCCGGAAGGCGGAGGGTGCGCGGAAGAAGCGCGCGAAGACCGAAGGTGCCGAATCGCCTGCCTGAGCACGCGCACCTGGTGGCGGAGTACGTCGAGCCCTATCGTGGCGGCCGGCTGACCTCCGGTCAGGTGGAGCGGTTCCGCAGGGTCGTCTGGTCGTACTACCGGGCCGCGCGCAGGCCCATGCCCTGGAGGGAGACCCGCGACCCGTACAGGATCATGGTGTCCGAGTTCATGCTCCAACAGACCCAGGTCTCACGTGTTGAGCCCCGGTATCACGAATTCATTGCACGGTACCCCACCGTCTTCGAGCTCGCCACGGCTCCGTTGGGAGAGGTGCTCCGCTCCTGGCAGGGGCTCGGGTACAATCGTCGGGCGAAGCATCTGCACGAAACCGCCCGGCGCATCGCCGAACGCGGAGGCATCGTGCCGGATGAGGTGCGCGAGCTGCGCACGCTGCCCGGCATCGGACCGTACACGGCGGCGGCCGTAGCCGCATTCGCGTTCGACAGGCGCGTGGTGGTTCTCGAGACGAATATCAGACGACTCTTTCTGCACGGTTTCTTCCCTGACGCTCAGGGCGTTTCCGATCGCGAGATCGAGCCGCTCGTCGAGCAGACCCTGCCGGAGCGCGGGGTGAGGCAGTGGTATTACGCGCTGATGGACTGTGGAGCAGCTCTTGCGGGAATGGTCGGGAACGCCAACCGTCGCAGCCGGCACTACTCCCGGCAGAGTTCCTTCTCAGGGTCGGTGCGTGAGGTCCGCGGCATGATCGTTCGGGTCCTGAGCGAACACGCAGAGGTTCCTCTCGAAACACTCGAACGCGCGATCGGTCCGACCGACGAGCGCTTCCGTCCCGCGCTCGAGGGACTCGAACGCGACGGCATGGTCGTCGTCTCAGGGAGATCCGTCAGTCTTGGGGAGTCGTCCCCGTAGACTCGGCGTCGGCCTGCTCGACGAGCGCCCGAAGCCGGTCGAGGAGCGCGTGTTCGGTCTGCGGGCGATCGCCCTCCACGTCTGCCATGATCCTGAAGACCGGCTCGGTACCGCTCCCGCGCATCCAGAGGAACCCCCTCTCCGCACCCTCCTCGTCGTTGAGCGCGAATTTGAGCCCGCCGCGCTCCTCGCCGGTTCGATTGCCCGGACCTTCGCGAACTGCCGTCCCCTCGTAGTTGATGACCCGGTACGACGTGACCCGCAGTTCCCGGGGGAGCATGCGGCACAGCGCGTCGAACTCGTGGCGGACGCCCGACTCCACTGCGGCCTTCAGTGCCGCGTGCGAGCGGCTGCGGATTCGCATCAGCGCCCTTGATTCGAAGGAGCTCGTGGTGGTGTACGGCGGCAAGGTTGAGATGATCGCGGCGACCGTCGGGTTCTCCAGGGGCGGAAGGCCGAGTCTCGAGAGCCAGATCTCAGCCGGTGAGCGACTCCAGGAGGTGGTCGGGGCGTAACAGAGCTTGAGCACGGCGTGGATCGTGTGCAGAGGGTCGCGTACCGCGGAAGGGTGGGTGATGTTGCCGCCGTTGGATCCCTCGCCGAGCAGTCGAACGATCACGCCTTCACGTCGCAGCTCCCGGGCGCGGTTGACGACGTTGGCCTCGCCAACCTCCGTGCGATGGACCTCGACCCCGTAGTGCGCGGCGATGCGGTCTATCCGTCCCGATGTTGGCCCGTTGACGACAACGGCTGCGCGACGCATCGGTTCCCCGTCTTCGTCGTACTCGAGCTCTCCGGTGTAGACGAGCCAGCTGAGCTCGGATACGCAGGCGAGGGCGAACACCTGCTGCGCCTCGAGGAGCCTCGCTTCGCCGTCTCGTTCGTCGTAGTAGACGAGGTTGCCCCGGTCGCCGTCGTTGTCGGGCACGTATCCGAGCTCGAACTCCTCACCGCGTGCGCGGAGCGCAACAAGCTCTTCGCGACATGGAATGAGACCCGCTCCTTCCGGGACGATCTGGTGCGCGATCTGTCCCGGGCGGTCGTTCAAAAAACGGAGCCGGCAGCCGGCTGCACGAAGAAGCCGCCGGTCGATGGACGCCGCCCGGGCACTTCCGTTGAGGTCGGCCACGATCCCCGGTCGCGTGGAGCGGGTGGTGTCGAGCAGGGCACGGTACGCTTCGATCGCACGCGGTCCCGGACCGCGGATGACCTCGTGCGCGAACTCCTCGTACGTCTGCGACGCGTGAGCCTTGCGTCTCGCGACCGAGCGCACTGTCGCCGCCTCCGCCGAAGACTCGGGTGACGCAAGGAGTGAGATGATCCTCGTCAGTACCCCGTCGTCGTCGAGAGCTGCGTGGAACCGCGCCGACAGCGAGCGCGCAGCGGGTCCGTCGAGCACCCCGCCGTCTGAGCCGCCCGTCTTGAACCCGTTGTGCCCGATCGGGTTGTGGCTGGCGGTGATGTAGAAGAACCCGTCAACCGCCTCTGTGCGTGCCGCGTACGCCATTGTCTCGGGCGACGGCGACACGCCAAGGTAGTCCACCCGTACGCCGGCGTCGAGGAACGCTCGCAGTGCGGCCCGTGCGATCGCGGGGCCGGTGGGCCGAGTGTCGGTAGCGAGTGCGAGGACCAGCTCTCGTCGTCCGTTGGTGTCGTCGGCCCGGCAGTGATGCGCGAAGGCGACTGCTGCGAGCCCAGCGACCACGAGAAGAGACGCCGGGACGGCTCGGCCAGGGCTCTCCTCGTTCCCGTCGGCGGCGAAGACACCGCGCCAGCCGGAGGCGGAGAAGATCATGCCTGAGACCGCCTCCTGGACCGCCTCGCGCTGCGACTCGAGGCGGAGGTCGGCAAACGAGCGGTCGATCATCGGAAGGCGGGGATCGCGTGGCGACTGCATCAGAAGTGAAAGCCGAACCCGAGCGAGAACGGCACCCATCGCTTCGCGCTCACGTCGCCTTTGGTCCACAGGTAGTTGGTGTAGAACACGAGTTCCGCGCTTGCGAAGAGATCCAGGAAGAATCCGGCTCCGCTGGACAGGAGCATTCCGGAGTTCTCCTCCTCGACCGGGGAGACGCGCTCGGTATCCAGATAGTAGCCGGCGTCGGTATAGAGAACCAGTCCCGGGATGACCTCGGGCACGACGATCGCCGGCAGGTGCAGTCTCACTTCCACGTTGCCGATCGCCTTGACGGTCGAATCGAATCGTCCCCCTCCGTAGCCGCGTACCGAGCCGCCCGGCGCAGAACGGGGGCCGCGACCGCCGATCGACTGACGGACCGCGAGGGGAATGTCTGGACCGGTTGCCCAGTCGATCGCCCCATACCCTGCCAGATAGGCGGAGAATCGGTTGCGACCCTCGACCGGGTCGGCCGCGAAGACCGGAAGGTAGCCGCGCAGCGACAGCGTCGAGCGATTGTAGTCCGCTACGGCGAGCACCGTGTTGTGAAGGAACGGCGGTCCCCACTCGATGGCGAGCTCCGCGCTGAGCCCGCGCCGGGCGCGGGTGATCTCGTCGGTGGTGACGACCGAGTAGGCGAGGCCCCCAATGACCGAGCCGCGAAGGCTCCCTTCCGTCTCGGGTCGCGGGCTCGCGAAGAAGAGTCGCTCTTCCTCTGTGAACGGGTGGTTGAACTGCCCCTGGTAGGTCAGGAAGGCGACGGCGCGGTCGGCGGTCACATCGTGCCTGGGCAGTACGCCCTGCTGGATACCGACCTGCCAGACCAGGTCGAACCGGTTGTACCCCACCGGCGCCTCGTCGGTCCCGTCCTCAGGCACCCGGAAGAACGAACCGTCGGGATTCCGATAGTACCCCACGCTCTCGTAGGCGCTCGACAGCAGCCCGGTGACCGACGTTTCAACGCCTTCGACCGTTGGTGGCGAGAACATGTAACGCCCGGCGATCGTCGCGCCCCAGAACCTGGGCCCGGACCTGAACTCCCACTGGCCGTTCTGTGCGACCCCGGTGAAGGCGACCGAGACGAGCAGCGCCGCTACAAGTCGGTATTTCATGGCCGAATCGTAGCGTCGGCAACGCTGTGGGTCAATATCGTCCCCGGAATCGTTCTTGCGCATCACAGGTGCCTCAACTATAACTGAAGGGGAAGTCAGGAAGGTGGGTCCGTGAAGAAGATACTGGTCATTGATGAGTCGAAGCTCTTCCGCGAGTTTCTCTCACAGAAGCTTGCCGAATTCGGTTTCGAGGTGATCGTCGGAGTCAACGGGCTCGACGGCGCGTCCAAACTCAGACGGGAGACTCCTGATCTGGTGATCATGGACTACTACCTCTCGCGGACCTCCTCGCTCGAGCTGCTTCAGAAGAAGCGCGAGGATCCGAACACCGAGTCCATTCCCGTGATCATGGCTTCAGGCAAGGTCGACCGTGAGAAGCTCCTCCAGGTTGCCCGGTACAACGTCCGCAAGTTCTTCACCAAGCCGATCAGGATCGATGCGCTCGCGAAGTCGATTTCCGAGCTCCTGGGCGTCTCACTCGATCTCGACTCGACTCCGTGTATCATTGAGGCCCACGTCAACGACGACATACTCTTCGTCGAGGTCGCTCAGGGGCTCAACAAGGAGAAGATCGAGCTCCTGCGGTACAAGATCGTCGAGCTGATGGAGCTCTACGAGGTGAAGAGCCCGCGAGTCCTGATCATCATGTCGAGTATAGAGGTAGGGCCGGACGATTCGATCAAGCTCGCCTCGCTCCTGCAGACGGTCATTGAGAACACCTCGGCGAAGCCTCGGCAGGTGAAGATCCTGACGAACTCCGACTTCGTGAAGGAGTTCATTGCCGATCGTTCCGAGTATCAGGACGTAGAGGTGACGAACAGTCTCGAAAGCGCGATGGATGGCCTTCTGGGGAAGAAGGCCGGCAGCTACATCGACCGGGAAAGCCGGACGGTGCATCAGGAGTTCCTGCAGACGTCGGCGCCGCGAAACGGAAGGGAGGAGGCGATCGAGATGAAGTTCGAGGGCGAACGAGCTGAGTTCGATCCCGGTCCCGTGGGACGAGCCGCCTGTATAGCGATCGTCGACGACGACTTCGTGATCCGGGAGATGGTCAAGGCGGTCCTCGGCGATATGGGGCCCACCGTCCGTGAGTTCGAAAACGGACGGGAATTCATCGACGATCCTCATCGCGGCGAGTTCGATCTCGTGCTGCTCGACCTCATGATGCCCGAGATGGACGGTTTCCAGGTGATGCAGACGCTCAAGGAGGCGGGCGTGAGGGTGCCGATCATCGTGCTCTCCGCGCTCTCTCAGCGAGAGACGGTGATCAGGGCCATGCAGTTCGGCGTCACGAGCTATCTCATCAAGCCCCTCGAGCCGGAGTCCGTACTGAACAAGGCTCGCGAGGTGCTGCAGGCGAACTTCTGATGGCTGGCGTAGGCGAGCTCTACAAGGCGGTTTTCCGGAACTCTCCCATCGCCATGGCACTCATCCGCAGCGACGGGCGGATCGTGCTCTCGAATCCGGCTCTTGCCGAGCTCGCGAGGCATGTCGGCATTGCCGAGCTCCCCGTGAAGCTTTGGGATCTGCTCGAGGAGGAGGATCGACGGTCATCGCTGGATCGTGTCGAGACGCTCGGTCATCCCGGTGAGCGGTACAGTTGGCTGGTGCGCGTCACGACCGGTGATCGACTCGTACTCTGGCAGCTTGACGTGTCGGTCGTCAGCGGCTCGGACGAGGGGCGGCTTCTGCTCGTGAACGCCCGGGACGTTACGCTGCAGAAGAACACGGAGCAACGGCTCAAGCGGGCGAAGGAGACTGCCGAACGGGCTACCCGGACGAAATCCGCCTTCCTGGCGAACATGAGCCATGAGATACGTACGCCTATTCACACCATCACCGGCATGACGGACCTTCTCCTCGAGACCGGCCTCGACGAAGAGCAGACCGAGTACGCAAACCAGGTGCGTTTCGCGGCGGAAGTGCTGCTGTTCCTGATCAACGACATCCTCGATTTCTCGAAGATCGAGGCCGGGAAGCTCTCACTCGAAACGATAGACTTCGACCTCGAGCGCGTCGCCGAGGAGGCCGTCGACATGGTGAGCCTTCAGGCACACAAAAAGGGGCTCGAGAGCGTCGTCTGGATAGCCCCGGGCATTCCCGCCTCGGTGACCGGTGACCCGGGCCGTCTGCGGCAGATCATCGTGAACCTGTTCAACAATGCCGTCAAGTTTACGCCCGAGGGCGGAGAGGTCGTCATGACGCTGCGCGTCCTGGCGGCCGACCATGAGCGCGCGCGCATACGGTTCGAGGTGAGCGATACCGGCATAGGCATCCCGAGCGAGAACGTCGCGTTGTTGTTCAAGGCGTTCAGTCAGGTCGACTCGTCCACCACGCGGAGGTTCGGCGGCACCGGACTTGGCCTCTCGATCTGCCAGGGACTCGTCCGGCTGATGGGAGGTGAGATTGGAGTCGACAGCGTCGAGGGTGAAGGCTCCACCTTCTGGTTCGAGATACCCTTCGACGTGGTGAGGGGACCCCGCGAGGAAGTGCGCAGCTGCGACGGCAGACGGGTGTTGATCATCGACGACAATGAGCGGTCGCGGGACACGCTCCATGACTACCTTGAGCGGTGGGGAGCCTCGACCACGGTCGTCTCGACGGGGCAGGATGGCCTTGCGGAACTCCGCGCCGCCGCCGCGGATGAGCCGTTCGATCTTGCTCTCGTAGACCTCGAGTTGCCCGGGATGGACGGATGGCAGTTCGCCAGCGAGGTCAACGCCGATCATGCGATCAACGCGACTGCGCTGATCCTCATGACGCCTACGGGACTGGCAGCCGGCGAGGCGAAGATGAAGCGGTTGATGTGGTTCAACGGCTACGCGAGCAAGCCGATCAGGCGCCGGGACCTCGACGAGACCGTGCGCGAGGCGCTCTCCGGAGATCTCGAGCTCGCCGCGGTGGACGACGAAGCGGTTGACGACGAGGGGGTCCAGGAGATCACGCCGGTTTCCGCGCGGCTCGTGGTGGCTGAAGACCACCTGGTGAACCAGACGCTGTTCCGCGCGATCCTCGAGAAGCTTGGCCACCAGGTGATCCTCGCGGCCAACGGCAGGGAGGCGGTGGAGGCGGTGGAGACCTCGAAACCGGATATGGTGTTCATGGACGTCCAGATGCCGGAGATGAACGGATACGAGGCGACGGGGATGCTTCGCCAGAGAGGATACTCCGGGCCTATCGTCGCCGTGACGGCCAACGCCGTGAAAGGTGAGCGGGACACGTGCATCGCTGCCGGCATGGACGACTTCCTGACGAAGCCTTTCCGGCGGGAGGATCTCGTGCCCCTGCTCGACAAGTGGCTTGGCGCGGCCATGGATGACACCGGACCTCAGGAAGACGTCACACGGACGGGAGCCGCCGGGGAAGCTGGTCCGGTTTTCGATTTCGACGCGGCGGTTGATCGATTCGGCGGGAACGAGGGTGTCGTGCGTTCGGTTGTTGCCCGGTTCCTCGAGAAGTGCGAGACGATCTCCGTGGAGTTCGAGCAGTATCTCGAGGCCCGGGATTTCGATGCGTTGCAGCGTGAGGCACACGGGCTGAAGGGCGGCGCCCGCACGCTCGAGGCGATCTGTCTTGGTGATGCGGCGGCGCTCGTCGAGGCGGCGGCGAAGGCGGAGGACGAGAGTCGATGCCGACACGCTCTTGACGGGCTGCTGCGCCCCATCCACGAGTTCACCGAGATCGCCCGCAGGTACGAGACGGTCGAGGAGCGCTCGTGAGGAGCGCGAACTCCACATGAACAGGCGTTTCGCCCGTTTGCTTCGGCGGCTGCGCGAGTCACGCTACGCCCGGCCCCTGCTCATCGTCGTCGGGTTCATCATGGTCGCCGGCGCCCTGGCGGTCTATCTCGAGGCGAGAGCGAACGAAGAGTTTCGAAGCTGGGCCGACGGCCTGTGGTGGGCGGTGATAACCTTCAGCACGACGGGGTACGGCGACATGGTGCCGCGCACCCCGGGCGGACGGCTCCTCGCGATCGCGACGATCTTCGTTGGCGTCGCGGCGATGAGCCTGCTCTCAGGTATTCTCGCCTCGCTGTTCGTCGAGAGGAACACCCGCGCAAGGAGAGGTTTGATGGACTTCAGGAAACTCAGCGATCATCTTGTCATGTGCGGATGGCGCGAGGACATGAAGGAGATCCTCCATGACGTCCTCAACTCCTCCGCGGGCCTCGAGGCCGATCAGGTCGTACTCGTTTCCAACGTCGAACCGGAGAAGGTTCAGGAGCTGCAGGACGACGAGCGGCTCCACGGGCTGAAGTTCGTGCGAGGGGACTACCATTCGGAGCTCGCGCTCGAGCGAGCGAACGTAAAAGCCGCGCGGAAGGTCGTTATCATCGCCGACACCCTCGAGAGCTCCTCGGTAAGTGAGATGGACAGCAAGACCGTCATGGCCGTCCTTACCGCGAAGAGCCTTGCGCGCGACGTGTACGTGACCGCCGAGGTGCTCGACCGGAAGTACGAGAGCTATCTCAGGCACGTGCAATGCGATGAGATTCTCTTCAGCAGGGACTTCGCTCGGCAGATGCTCGCGTCGAGCTCGGCGACCAACGGACTCTCGCACATCATCCACGAACTCCTTGGTCAGGGAAGATCGGGATCGCGGCTGCTCACCCTCGCCATTCCGTCCGACTTCGTCAGCAGGACCTACGGCGAGTACCGGCAGAGCCAGCCCGATTCCGGCGGTCGCCGCCTTCTGATCGGGCTCCTGACCAATACCGGATCGCCGAACGCCCTGAAGATCGAGGCGCTGCGGGAAGCGCAGAAGACGAGTGACGTCTCACAGCTGATCTCGAACATGCAGAAGGTCAAAGGCCTCGAGGTGAACCAGCCGGTGCTCCTTCCGCCGGACGACTTTGAGATTCAGAAACACTCGTTGGCGATTGTGCTCGAGAGGGACGAGTAGATGGAGCGAAACGCAGACGAAAAACTGAGACAGATCCTGCTCTTCGCGGAGATCGCCGACAACGAGGAGTACATGGGACAGTTGCAGGACATCTGCCGCCCTCTCGCCTTGCCGGCCGGCCGCGTAGTCATTCGTGAGGGTGACCAGGGATCGGAGATGTACATCATGCTCGTCGGTCGGGTGGAGATCTGCCGACGCACGAGAGCGGGCGACGACTACACGGTCGTCAAGCTGCGCGCGGAAGACAACGTCTTCTTCGGCGAGATGGCGCTCATCGACGACGACGTCAGGTCGGCGACGATCCGGACCACCGTCGACTCGGAGTTCCTCGTCGTCACCAAGGAGGAGTTCATCAGCCTTGGCGACCGCTATCCGCAGATCGCACTGCCAATTACCCGTCAGATCGCCAGGATTCTCGCCAGTCGCCTGCGCAAGACGACCGGCGACATGCTCACCATCTTCGACGCCCTGGTCTCGGAGCTCGAGCAGTAGCGCCGCGCTACAGCGCCGCGCTACAGCGCCGCCCGGATTCGTGAGAGTGCCTCGGTCACCTTTTCGCGGTCATTGAAGGCTGAGATGCGGACGTACCCTTCGCCATGGAGGCCGAATCCGGCGCCAGGAGTGATCACGACCCCGGCCCGGTTGAGTACATCGTCGAAGAAGGCCCACGAGTCGGTGCCGGTGCGGATCCAGACGTAGGGGCTGTTGATGCCGCCGGTACATTCGTAGCCAAGGCCCTCCATCGTCTCGCGGATGAGTGTTGCGTTCGCGAGGTAGTAGTCCGACCGCGCACGGATCTCCTCCCGGCCCCGGGGCGAAAAGACCGCCGCCGCTGCCGTCTGGACCGGGTAGGAGACGCCGTTGAACTTCGTTGATTGACGTCGGTTCCACAGATCCCGCACTGCGTGCGCCGTGCCTTCCGAGTCGAAGGCCTTGACCTCGTGGGGAACGACCGTGTAGGCGCAGCGGGTTCCGGTGAAACCGGCGGTCTTCGAGAGACTGCGGAACTCCACGGCGACCTCGCGCGCGCCGTCGATCTCGTATATTGAGTGCGGCAGCGAGTCGTCACGGATGAACTGCTCGTAGGCGGCGTCGAACAGGATGATCGCCTTGACCCTGTGCGCATAGGCGACCCATTCGGCAAGCTGCTCCTTTGTTGCGGTTGCACCGGTCGGGTTGTTGGGAAAGCACAGGTAGACGAGATCCACCGGCTCGGACGGCGGCGGCGGGACGAACCCGTTCTCCGGGGTCCCGGGAAGGTAGACGAGCCCGTCATACCTGCCGTCGCGCCAGATGCCGGTTCTGCCCGCCATCACGTTCGTGTCGACGTAGACCGGGTAGACCGGGTCCGGAACGGCGATCGTGATATCCGCGGAGAAGAGCTCCTGGAAGTTCCCCGTGTCGCACTTGGCGCCGTCGCTCACGAAGATCTCATCGGCAGCGATCTCGCAGCCGCGCTCGGCAAAGTCACCTTTCGCGATCAGGTCGCGGAGGAACTCGTACCCCTGTTCCGGACCATACCCGCGAAACGTCTCGTCGTTCGCCTGCTCGGTGATCCCCTTCCGGAACCCCTCGACCGCGGCCGGCGGCAGCGCATGCGTCACGTCGCCTATTCCCAGCTTGATAACAGGCCGGTCCGGGTGCGCCGACTCGTACGCGGCGACCCTGCCGGCGATCTCGACGAAGAGGTACGATGCCTTGAGTTTGCGATAATGCTCGTTGATCCTGATCACGGGTGCTCCTGCTTGTCTCTGGTCTCCCAGACAGTATATTTGCGGACTATGGTACGAGACAATCATCAGCGGCGTCTGCTTGCACGGGTCAGGACGCTCGCCTCCCACGATGACCCCGGCGGTGCGCTGCAACGGGTATGTACCCTGCTGCGCGACCAAGTGGGACATTACGACTGGGTAGGCTTCTATCTCTCGGTACCCGGACACCGGCTGCTCGCCCTCGGGCCGTTTGAGGGAGCGCCCACCGAACACCTGCGCATCCCGTACGGAACCGGTGTGTGCGGGCAGGCGGCCGAACGGGGTGAGACGGTCGTGGTCTCCGACGTCACCGCAGAGAGTAACTACCTCGCCTGCAGTCTCGAGACGCGGGCCGAGATCGTTCTGCCCGTCTTCAGTCGGAACGAGCTCTGCGGCGAGCTGGACATAGACTCGCATACCGCCGACGCCTTTGACGCGTCGGACCGGGAGTTGCTGTCGCAGATCGTGGAAATTGTCTCGCCGCTGGTTGCGACGATGTCGCGGAGTCTGCGTTGCGATTGACAAGGCGGTGAGCGCGCCCTACCATTGGGACGGGGAGGAGCAATGCACCGGTTCAGTCTGACGATTCTCGCGATGATCCTGATGGTCGCCGTGGCCGCCGTCGCTCTCGACGAGGAGGCGATCGAGCGGGCCGACGCGCTCTACGACGAGGATCGTCCTGACGAGGCGATCGTGCTTCTCGAATCGCTCCTGCCAACCGCCGCTGCCGGCGCCGAGCGGGCAGAGATCCTGTGGCGGCTCTCGCGCGCGACGCTTTCGGTCGGGGAGAGCATGGAGGATGCCGACGCCGAAACGAACGCGGTCCTCGCGACGTACGAGCAGGGTGAACAGTACGCGATCGAGGCCGTTGCGGCCGACCCCGACAATCACCTTGGCTACTACTGGCAGAGCGCCAATGTGGGCAAGTGGGGGCAGGCGCGCGGCATTCTGAACGCCCTCTTCAGAGCGGGCCCTATGCGTGATCTGCTGCGCCAGGCGATTGAGAAGGCGCCCGAACACGCCGGGAGCTATTACGTGCTCGGCCAGCTCTACGCCCAGGTCCCCGGGATCATCTCGTTCGGCAACAATGATTACGCGGTGAGCCTTGCGCGCAAGTCGATCGACCTCCACGAGGCGGAGTACGCAGCGGGCGTCGCCGACGAGGTTGAGCACGACTACTACATCCAGCTCGCCAGTCACCTGATCGATCGCAACTGGAACGCCCGCCGCCGGGCACGCGAGCAGCAGAACAAGGTTCGATCGTACGAACGCACGAGCGACCCGCTCGAGAGGGGCTGGTACTACGAGGGGACCATCGCCATCAGTGATGAAAGCGACCGCGGGGAGGCCGAACGGCTGTTGCGGGACATGATCCGTCGGCTCGAGGCGATCACGGACCGAAGCGACGGTCAGGAGCGGCAGCTCGAACGCGCGCGCGAGCTCAAGGCAGGGCTGTGAGTCGGCTCATGGGTTCTGATCGCCGGCCGGTTTCTGCTGGTCGATCAGACGAGCCTTCTTGACGCCCAGCCCTTTGCGGCGAAGCTGGTAGACAGCCTGCTCGACCTTCTGCCGTCGCTCGTCGGTCCGTTCAAACAGGTCGGGTTGCAGACCTCCCTCGCCGGCGTGAACGTTCGTGAGCCCGCACCCGATCAGCCGGATCGGGGTCGTGTGATCCCACTTCTCGTTCAACAGAAGTCGGGCTACGCGGTAGATCTCGTCTGCTGACGAGACGTCGTGGTCGAGCGTCCGGCGCAGCGTGAAGGTAGTGAAGTCGGCCAGACGGAATTTCAGTGTAACCGTCCTGGCGTGGCTCTCCTCCTCCATAAGACGAAACATGCACGAATGGGCCGTGTCGAGGAGGGCCCGGTCGAGCGCGTCCCGGTTGGTGACATCGTGCTCGAAGGTGTGCTCCCCGCTGATCGAATGGCTCGCGCGTCCCTCTCCGTAGAGCCCCGGGTCGACTCCGCGGCACACCGCGTACAGGTACTCCGCGGCCGCCGCCCCAAGGTATCCCCTGAGCTCCGCAATGGAGTACTCGCGCAGCTGGAGGACCGTCGTGATACCCAGCGTTGTCAGATGAGCGAGCATCTTCCTCCCCACGCCCCACAGCGATGTGAGCGGCAGCCTCGCGACGAAATCGGCCTCCTGTCCGGGCTCCACCAGAAGCAGCCCGTCGGGCTTGTCCTCGTCGCTGGCGAGCTTCGCGAGATAGCGATTCGGCGCGATGCCCACGGAGATCGTGAGCCCCGTTGCCTCTCTGACTTTCCGCTTGATCTCGCTGCCCACCGAGAGGGGAGGCCCGAGCAGCCGGCGCGTCCCCGAGAGGTCGAGAAAGGCTTCATCAACGGACATCTGCTGGAGCGCGGGGGTGTATTCGCAGAGCAGATTCATGATGCGGCGTGAGACCTCGTGGTACCGGGACATGCGTACCGGCAGGTATACTCCCTGGGGGCATAGACGATATGCCTGGTTGATCGGCATCGCCGAATGAACTCCGTAGCGACGTGCCTCGTACGAGCATGCCGACACAACACCACGGTGGCCCGGTTGCGCGCCAACGATGACCGGTCTGCCGCGCAGGTGAGGCTGGTCGTATTGCTCTACCGAGGCGTAGAAGGCATCCATGTCCACATGCAGGAATACCGGTTCGCTCATGGTCCGAGCCTCGTGCGGATGACGAGTCGGCTGTCAACCGCCAGGTTTTCGCCAATGACCTGCAGCGGATCGGGGTGAACAAGGCTTTCGGCCTCGATCTCGATCGTAGGGTTGACGCCGCGAGCGAGCGTGAAGTCGACGATGAGCGGGAGCGGGGGCCTGCGGCCGATCGAGATGCGGGCCGATCTACGGTCCGGTGAAATGTCAACAGGATATCCTACGTCGTAGATCACCATGGGGTCGGGCGAGGTGAAGTGAATGGAGACGTTGTACAAAGGCACCGGCGCGTCGATCTCCAGCCTGCCCCGGTCGCGTTCGAGAAAGACCTCGTAGGAGAGTCGGACCGACAGCACATCCGGCAGGAGCAGCGACGACCGGGAATGCTCGCGTCCGGCCGTTACCAGCTCGTCCTCCTCTCCGGCGAAGATCACCCGGATCTCTCCAAGGGGGGCCGGGCTCGCGAGGTCGAGCCGGCGTTCGAGCTCAGGGTAGTCCACCGTCTCGATCGCACGTACCGGTTGCGGGTTCATGGGCGAAAACGGGGTGCTCACCAGTACGAAGGTGAGAATGCCGAGCACGAAGACGCCGGAGACGACTGAGGCGCTGCGTAGCGCGAAGCTCCGTTTCCCACGCACGGGGTGGCGGACCATGAAGTCGAGTCTGATCAGCATCAGGAGGAAGGGCAGGATCATGAAGGAGATCAGCAGATCCCCCTGCGGCGAGAGAAGCAACCGTTCGGCGAGGTCGAGTTCGGGTACCCGGAAGACGTTCAGCGTGACGACGATGAGGAAGAAAGGCGCGATCAGGAGTGCGAGTGCCTTGAGCGTTCGGGAGCGGACGACCGAGAAGACGAAAGCCCACACGTACGCCCAAATGAAATAGTAGCTCAGCGAGACGTCGATGATGCTGAAAATGACGATGTCGATGAACAGCACGAAGAGGGCCGACGCGGAGTAGAAGCTGCCGCGTTTGGAGAGCGGGAGATACCGGAGCAGCTGCGCGGCAACGCTGAAGAGAAAGAAGGACAGCGCGATCTTGAGCGCAAAGTAGGCACCGGGGTACCAGGTCCAGATTGTCGGGAAGCGGCGCGCCGTCAACAGCAGCTCGAGCAGTTGCGTGGCGGCGGTGAGGAACCCGAAGACGAGCAGGAAGAGCATGGGCAGGTTCCAGCCGTTCCTGAGCGTGGTTCGCAGGTAGCGTTTCAGCTTGTGGCGAAAGACCAGGGCGTAGAAGAGCGTTGCGAGCAATACTCCCAGAAGGACGAGCAGAAAGTCCTGTTCCGCAACGAGAACGGACCGCGGGCCGGCCCGGAACGAGAGATAGTGCCTGTCCCAGACGTCCGGAATGCTGAGGGAGAATCCGCGCGCCCATTCGGCCGACACCTGCGACAGCACCTGCGCGACCGCGGCAACCGAAGGAGGGGCCAACCCCGTCTCGCCCGAGCGCAGGTGAACGGCCGGTATGTCCGCCTGCAGAAATGCGACCAGAGGCGCGGGAGCGTCGGTCAGGCCGATCCTGTGAAGCTGGTTGAGCCCGAGCGTAACGCCTATGCGGTCTGCGTGCGGCCCGGCGGCGTCGAGTGTCCGGTCGAGTAGCCAGGGGGGAGTCACCCTCCCGCCGCCGCCGGCATTGATGACGACCGGTAGCCGGCTCGCATCAAGGTAGAGCAGCGCGTGCGGTCCTTCAGCGAAGTAGGACTCCAGAAATCGTCGCGTTCCAAGGGGGTGTTCCGGCTGTTCTCCGAACTCGGCCCCCGGGAAGAGAAACCGAAAGGAGGTCGGCAGAGGGGCCGCCCGGGAGACGGCGTCGAGCAGGGCCAGGGCGGCTGCCACCGATGCGCTGCGGTCATCATCCACGGACGCATCCTCCGGATGGTTCAGCGGAGCCACAACGACGGCGGTGGCCGACCCGGTTCCGGGCACGGTGATCTCGATGATGCGGGAAAAGGAATGCCCGATCGCCGAGTCGGCGAAGTCGATCGTCGTGGACTCTACCCCGTTGCGCTCCGCGACCGCCCGGATGTATTCGACCAGGCGTGCTTCACCGGCGGATGCTTCCGGCCGGGGGTAGGTCGCTCTGACGGACTCTGCGTGACGAGCCGCAGCGGCCGGGTCGACGGTGAGGCCCGAAGCCGCCCCGACGACGATGAACGTAAGCAGGAAGAGCGAGACGACTCTGCGCATCGTGTTGACCAACAATCGTGTTGAACACCATAGGCAAAAGCCGTAAGATGGGTCAAGGGGAGACGATGGACCTGCTGCCGGAAATCGAGACACGCGTGAGCACTCGGGAATACACCGGCGAGCCGGTCTCGGATGAGGCACTCTCGCGGATCCTGGAAGCCGGACGGCTCGCTCCGTCCGCGAAGAACCGCCAGAGCTGGCGATTCGTCGTGGTGACCGACGGTGAGATTCGTGGGAGAATCGAGCACGCCGCCTTCGGGCAGGAGTACGTTGGCGAGGCGCCCGTTGTGATCGCGCTGTGCACGACCAACATCGAGTACAAGATGCCCAACGGGCAGCTCTCCTATCCGATCGACCTCTCATTTGCGGCGAGTTTCATGATGCTTCAGGCGACGCATGAGAACCTTGGTAGCTGTCTGGTGACGACGTTCCGTGAGGATGAGGTCAAGAGCATCCTCACTGTGCCATACTCCATGCGCGTAGTGATGCTCCTGACGATCGGCCATGTGGACACCAGACCGGAGCGGCTGGAACGACTACCCATGGAGCGTATCGTCTCGTACAATCACTGGTAGTCTCCTGAGTTCTCACGGGTTCATCCTCTCCTGGTCGGTTCGTGTCCGAGCGTTGCGAGTTCTTCGGCCGCGACGGTGGCCTCGTCCCACGGCTCGGCCCCCGTCGCTCCAATGATCGACGTCTCGTGCCCTTTGCCCAGGAGCAGCACCGTGTCGCCGGGCCGCGCGGCGCCGAGCGCCTCCCGGACGGCCGTCCTTCGATCCGGCACGAGCAGGAGATCGCCGCCCTCAGACCGTCCCGGGCAGCCGGCGGCGATGTCCCGGAGGATCTGCATGCGGTCTTCGCCGCGTGGATCCTCATCGGCGAGCACGATGAGATCGGCGTAGCGGTCGGCGATCGCTCCCTGCAGCGGGCGCTTCGCCGGGTCTCGCTCGCCGGCCGACCCGAATACGACGATCAACCGCCCGGCGCATTTCTCCCTGAAGAACGGAAGCACGTTCTCGAAGGACCCCGGCGTATGAGCGAAGTCGACGACGACGGAGAAGGGAGATTCCTGCATCACGTGCATTCTGCCGCGCACCGGCCTGAGCCGGCCGATCGCCTGCGCGAGCGCCTCGTCTCCACACCCGGTGATGCGCTGCACCGTCGCCGCAGCGGCGAGGGCGTTGAGCACGTTGAAGCCGCCCGGCACCGGAAGCCGGCACGGTACCGATCCCCGCGGCGTGACGAGCGTGAACTGTGTGCCGACCGTCTCGAGCGCGAGGTCGCGTGCACGGTAGTCCGCCGCGGAGGCGGTCGCGTACCCGACGACGGGCCGCCCCGTCGCCGCTTCGAAGTACGCGGCGTGCGGATCGTCGCGGTTCACGACGCCGAACGGCTCCGGTGGCTCATCACGCGCCGGCTCCCCGGTCCCCGCGCGCTCGTCGCTCTCGTCGAGCGCGCGGAAGAGGTTGGCCTTGTCGTCCCGGTAGCGTTCGAACGTCCCGTGGAACTCGAGGTGCTCGTGGCTCAGATTGGTGAATACCGCCGCGCGGTAGCGAACATCAACGAGCCGGCAGGTCTTGTGTGAGAGCCCGTGCGAGGTGCTCTCGAGGACCGCGTAGCGCGCTCCTTCGTCGAGCATTCGCCGAAGCACCCGGTGAACTTCCGGGGCTTCCGGGGTGGACTGGTGGAGACGGTTGGGCTCCTCATGCGCACCGGTCTGCATCCCCGCGGATGAGAGGTAGGCCGATCTTCCGGTCAGCTCGTTGAGCAGCTGATGGATGAACGAGACGGTCGATGTCTTCCCGTCGGTCCCCGTCACGCCCACGACGAAGAGCGACTGCGACGGGCGACCGTAGTAACGGTCTGAGAGCTCAGAGAGGGCTCGGCGTGCGTCCGGGGCGACGAACCAGGCGACTCCCGGCGTTGGATCGGGCGGGAGCTCCTCGCAGACGACTGCGGTCGCGCCGGCCTCGACTGCCTGGTGAATAAAAGAGTGGCCGTCCACGTGCAGACCTCTGAGCGCGGCGTAGAGGGCGCCGGGCGTGACGCGGCGGGAGTCGTTGGTGATGCCGGTGATCCCGGTTCCGGCGCCTGGAACCACGAGGCGCGAGCGGGTCAGGCTGGCTGCGAGTTCTGACGCTTGCATCGAGAGAGCATCATATCCGATTGAGGCGTGAAGCGAGAAGCGGCCGCCCCGCAAAGGGCGGCCGCGCAGCCTACTGGCCGGTTTCGCTGTAGAGGAAGTTGAAGTAGTCGAGGTCGGTCGTGAGCACCTTGCGGAACCTCGGCATCGTGGTCCGGTAGCTTTCGATCGCTCGCCAGAACTCGAAGAACTCCGGGTCCTGCGAGTAGGCGCCCGAGTAGATCTGGGCGGCACGCGCGTCGGCCTCACCGCGGATCGCTTCCGCACGCGCGAAGGCCTGCGAGAGGATCCGGTTCTTTTCGCGGTCGAGCTCACCA
Source organism: Spirochaetales bacterium (assembly GCA_007127335.1). Classification (GTDB taxonomy): domain Bacteria; phylum Spirochaetota; class Spirochaetia; order DSM-27196; family SLST01; genus SLST01. The sequence continues at coordinate 67,330 of SKZO01000066.1, forward strand.
AGGATCGTCTCCTTGCGGCCCTCACCGAGCGAGCGGTAGGCGCGCGCGATGCGCTGGCGTTCGGAGACCATTCGGTCGTAGACGCTTTCGGTCAGCTCGTCGGAGTAGCGGATCTGGCGGATGACCACGTCGATCAGCTCGAGCCCCACGTCCTCGATCTCCTGGCTCGCCGCTTCGAGCATCTCCTGCGAGAGCACTTCGCGGCCCTTTCGCACGTCTTCCTGTTCCTCGACGGTGACGATGAGATCGGCGATCTCCGCCACATCCTCATCGTCCTCCGGGATCTCCGAGACCTGCACCTCTTGGCGCACGAGCTCGTTGATCAGATTCGTGCTTCGCACCGCCTCGTAGATGGGGTTCTGCGCGATCACGTTCGCCACCGCGCTCTCGAAGATGTCGTCGAGCAGGGAATACGCCGACTGGACGCTGATGAGTCTCGAGTAGAACAGGCGAGGCTCGACGATCC
>SKZO01000394.1 GCA_007127335.1 Spirochaetales bacterium
GTGCGCCGTCACGGGCGCGGACCGGACCGACCCATACGTACCGTGCGGCGGGGTCGGCGGTGACGACGTCGCGCATGCCGCTCACGTAGTCGGCGGTGTTCATGACCGCGAGGAAGATCTCCCCTCGAGCCATGCGCTCGGTGATCTGCTGACGCGTGTCGACGAAGTTCTCATCCGACATCAGGCCTTCGCGGTAGATCCGGTTCTGGAACTGCACGAGCTCAAGGAACTTCGGATGCGTGCGCGTGTCGATCAGGTTGCCCTGCTCGTCCTCGCGCGGGACCGCGAAGAACCCCTGACCGATCCAGCCGAGGAACTCATCGACCGCGCCCGGGCCAAAGTAGACCGGGGTCACGGGGAAGCCGTCGTACTCGTACCCCTGGACCTTGCGCAGCGCCTCGATCATCCCGTCCTGGGTCTCGAAATCCTCCGGCGTAATACCAAACTCGTCCATGATATCCTGACGAGCGAACATGCCGGCATTGCTCTGGAAACCGACGCCGTACTCGGAGAACCGCTCAAGATCCTCCTCTGCCCAGAAGAAGTTCGGGAACTGGTACCAGTTACCGTCCGGGGCGGTGTACCAGTTGACCATCGACTGCGGGATGATGTCCCAGAAGTCCGGGGCGTACTCGTCGATCAGCTCGTTGAGCGGATAGAGCATCCCGGCTTCCTGCATCTGGCGCACCTGGTCGAACCACCAGCCAAGGATCACGATGTCGGGAAGCGTGCGCCCGGCGATCATTGTGTTGAGCCGCTCCTGCGCGTCTCCGGTGGGCATGCTGATGTCGAGGTTCACTCCGGTGGTCTCGAGAATCTCACGGTCCCGGAGATTCACGTCGGGATTCCATTGCTTCGTATACCAGCCCTCGTGCATGTAGAGGCCGAGCTCCACGGGCGCCGTATCCCACGTCCAGCTCGGACCGGTACCGGTCCGAACGACCGCTGCCTCCGGCTGCTGCTGTGTCCCGCCCGCGGCGACCGTAAGGACCGGTACCAGCAGCAGCGCGACCAAAGCGATTGCGAATGCTTTTCTCATTGCATTCCTCCTTCAAATTCTTGCGCCCGCGAACGGGCGCCTCCGGCGGCACCGCCGCCGTGTCACCCTTTGATGGACCCGAGCATGATCCCCTTGACGAAGTAGCGCTGCAGGAAAGGGTAGAGCAGCAGGATCGGCGCGACCGCGACGATCATCGTCGCCATCTGGATCGTCAGCGGGTTGATCTCATCCTGCGCGATGCCCAGGCCCGCCGCGCGGGTCGCCATGCCGGAAGCCGCCTCGCGCGTGCGGATCGTCCGCATGAGCAGGAGCGGCAACGTCTCGAACCGTCGTGAGGTCGTGAAGATCAGCGGCTGCATGAAGTCGTTCCAGTGCCAGACGCCGGTGAAGAGCGCGATCGCCGCAAAGACGGCCGCGGAGAGCGGGACGATCAGCTGCAAAAAGATCCGGTACTCGCCCGCGCCGTCGATTTTCGCCGACTCGCTGATCGACTCAGGGATCTCGGCGAAGAAGGCACGGAAGATAATGACGTTCCAGAAGTTGATCATCGCCGGGATGATCAGCACCCAGAAGGTGTTCAGGAGCCCCAGGTACTGGCGGACGAGATAGGCCGGGATGATGCCGCCGGAGAAGAACATCGTGACCAGGCCGATCGTCGCGTAGATCTTGCGCCCGGCGAGGTTCTTCTTGGAGAAGGCGTAGGCGAAGAGGGATGTGACGATGAGGTGCGTCACGGTCCCCGCCGCGGCGCGGAAGACCGTCATCCGGAACGCGTTGACGATACCCGGCTCGCGGAAGACGACCTCGTAGTTCGCGAGCGTGACCCCCACGGGCCACCAGAAGACACCTCGAGCGCGGGTGTAGGCGAATCCACCGCTCAGCGAACCCACGAGGACGAACCAGAAGGGGTAGAGTGTGAGGAAGATCAGGAGCAGCATTCCCAGCGTGTTGGCTGAGTCGAATACCTTGTCGCCCAATGAACGTGCTTTCAGCATGGTCCCTCCTTAGAACAGCCCTTTCTCGGTGATCTTCTTCGAGATGGCGTTGGCGCTCATCACCAGGATCACCGCGAGGATCGACCGGAGGAATCCGACCGCCGTTGCGTACGAGAATCGCAGCTGCTGCAGTCCCACTTTGTAGACGTAGGTGTCGATCGTCTCCGACATAGAGACGTTCAACGAGTTCTGAAGCACCCAGATCTGCTCGAATCCGGTATTGAAGAAACCGGCGATCTGGAAGATCAGCAGGATAACCGTCGTGCCCATGATCGAAGGCAGGGTGACGTGCCACATGCGCGCGAATCTGCCGGCTCCGTCGACGATCGCCGCCTCGTAGAGCTGCGGATCGACTCCGGCCATCGCGGCGAGGTAGAGGATCGCTCCCCAGCCTATTCCCTTGAGAATCCCTGAGAGCACGGCGATGAACCAGAAGTACTCCGGCCGGCCCATGAAGAAGATCGCTTCGTCGATGAGGCCCATGCTGAGCAGAAGCCGGTTGACCGCGCCGGTCTGCGGCGAAAGAAGGTTGATCACGAGCCCGCCGAATACGACCCACGAGACAAAGTGCGGCAGGTAGGAGACCGTCTGCGTGAACTTCTTGAACTTCTGGTTCCGAAGCTCGTTGAGGAAGAGCGCGAAGATCAGGGGAGCCGGGAACCCGAGCACGAGCCCGAGCACGTTGATGCCGACGGTGTTCCGGATGACGACCCAGAAGTTCGGATCGATCAGGAA
>SKZO01000151.1 GCA_007127335.1 Spirochaetales bacterium
CGCGAAGCGTGGAAGGCACGAGTCTACGTGGACGCGACCGGAAACGGGGATCTCGCGGCGCGAAGCGGATGCGGGTTCGACGTCGGCCACCCGCAGACCGGCTCCTTCCAGCCGATGACGCTGATGGCGCTGGTCTCGGGTATCCGGTTCGACGAGGTTGCCGCCTTCGTCAACCTCCACCACCGGGGCAACCGCCCGGCGAAGATCGCGCTCTACGAGCAGATCCGCTCAGGCGGCCACACCCCCTCGTACGCCTCGCCTACCCTCTTCTGCGTACGGGACGACCTGTTCGCCCTCATGGCAAACCACGTCTACGATGCCTCCGGGGTGGATGCCGACGAGGTGACGAGAGCGACGCTTCGCGCCCGCGCCGAGCTGTTCCGCATCCGCGACGCGCTTCGCGCCTCCGGCCCGGAATGGAAGAATCTGCGGATCGTCCAGACGGCAGAACAGATAGGCGTGCGCGAGGCCCGCCGCATCCACGGGCACTACACCGTCACGAAGGACGACCTCATCGCCGGCCGTTCGCACGAGGACGCGATCTGCCGCGTCACCTTTCCGGTCGACATCCACGTCGAAGGGCCGGCCGGAAAGGGCTACGACGACGGTGGCGTGAAGAGCAAACCGTACGATGTCCCCCTGCGCTCGCTCATCTCGCGCGACCATGACAATCTGCTCATGGCCGGACGGTGCATCAGCGGCGACTACTGGGCGCATGCCTCCTACCGCGTCACCGGCGACGCAATGCCCATGGGTGAGGCGGCCGGGGCGCTCGCGGCCGTTGCCGCGAGCTCCGGACGGTGCCCGCACGAGGTGCCGTGGAGCGCGACCAGCGATGCGCTTGGACGGGAGACGACAGGACGCCCCCTTTGATCGACGTGTGACGAACGGTATACTCGCAGGAACCGCTACGAAGCCAGGAGAAGCCATGCCAGCAACGAAACCTCGCACCCGCCCCAATGTGCTCCTGATCCTCTCCGATCAGCACAATGTCAAGGCGCTTGGTCACATGGGCCACCCCGACGTCAAGACGCCGCACCTGGACCGGCTCGCGCAGGAGGGCGTCCGGTTTACCTCCGCGGTCACGCAGAACCCCATCTGCACGCCGAGCCGCGTGAGCTGGCTCTCCGGGCAGTACTGTCACAACCACGGCTACTACGCGCTCAGTGGCCCGAATCCGGGCGGGCTTCCCACCATCCTGGGGCACTTCCGGAAGCACGGCTACCGCACCTCGGCGGTGGGAAAGATCCACTGCCCCGAGTACTGGGTGGAGGACGACACGGATCACTTCCGCGACACGTGCGGGACGAGCGTAGGCGGACGGAGCAGGGAATACGCCCGCTACCTCGAGGAGCGCGGTCTGACCGATCTCGAAGATCACGGCGCGCTGAACGAGTTCGGAGCAGCGGGCCAGCAGACGGTGGAAGGCCGGCCGAGCAAGGTCTCCTACGAGGACGGACAGGAGGGGTGGATCGTCCGCGACACGATTCGTTTCATCGATGAAACGCACGCGGCGGGAACGCCGTTCTTCGCCTTCGTGAGCCTTCCCAAGCCGCACCAGTGCTATACACCGGCGCAGCAGTTCTGGGATCTCTACGACGAGCAGCAGCTTACGCTTCCGCCGAATGCCGACTACGACATGGGCGGCAAGGCGCCGCATCTTCGCCAAACCGCCGAATCGTGGAAGACGCGGCCCTGGCAGCTCTTCGAGCCGAAGACCTTTGAGGCCGGCCGCCTGCGCAAGCTGCACGGCTACCTGGGCAACGTCAGCCATGTGGACCACGCGGTGGGCGAGCTCACCGCGCATCTCGAGGCGGCAGGCCTCACCGACGACACAATCGTCATCTACAGCGCCGACCACGGTGACTACGCGTGCGAGCACGGCGTGATGGAGAAGGCGCCGGGGATCTGCTCCGACGCGATCACACGCGTTCCCTTCATCTGGCGGTTCCCCTCGCGTTTTCCGGCGAACCACGAGTGCACCCGGATCGCTGAGGCGGTTGACGTGGCACCTACGCTCTGCGAGCTCGCCGGATTGCCGGTGCTGGAGACCGCCGACGGCAGGAGCATCGTCGGCCTGCTCGAAGGAGACGACGAACCCGTGCACCGGATCGGCGTGACCGAGTTCTTCTACTCGAAGAGCGTGCGGCGGGGCGACTACCGGTACGTGCACTACCCGCCCGAGATGTTCCCGGAAGAGCACCCGGACGGGTTCTGCGAGCTCTACAATCTCGCCGAGGACCCGTGGGAGATGGACAATCTCGCGCTCAAGCCACAGTTTCGCGAGAAGGTGGCGGAGATGCGCACCGAGCTTCTCAACTGGCTCATCACGACAACCCGTCCGACGACCGTCCATCCGCTTCCGGCGGTGATGACGGAACAGCGCGTCGAACGGTATCATCATACGGTGAACCCGGACAATCGCATCAATCCGGAACGCGTGAACGAGCTGACACATCGAAACTATCTGTAGGACTACCGGAGTTGCCATGAACACCAAACCCATCAAGATCAAGAGCAGCCTCAGGATCGTGACCTCCACGAAGGGTGAGATCGACGTCATACCCAGGGCTACCGCGAAGCGGATGCTCTTCTCCATCTTCACGATCAACGCCTTCGAACGCAGCGTGATCGATCTCAAGTCGCACGACTGCGTCTGGGGCCCCATACACATCAGCATCGGGCAGGAGGCGGTCGCCGCCGCGGCGATGGCCGAACTCCGAAGCGA
>SKZO01000184.1 GCA_007127335.1 Spirochaetales bacterium
AGCGGGAGTTCACCACGGGAGACGAGATCACGCGGATCGTCGTGGCCGGCGACGTGGACTTCATCTCACTGGTCGACCAGATCAACGGCAATCTCGACTTCCTGATGAACTCGTTCGCGTGGCTCGAGGAACAGGAGCAGACGCTCTCCATCCGACCGCGAACGACTCTGCAGTTCCCCATGCAGACGACGGGCATGCAGAAGCTCATCTTCGGCGGCCTGTTCGTCGTCGTGATACCGCTTGCCATCCTCATTGGCGGTCTCGTCACATGGTTGAGGAGGCGGCACCTGTGAGACGCCCCGTACGACTTGGTATAGTTGCTGCCGCGATCGTTGCGATGGTCGCGACAATCGTCATCCTGCAGTCGATCGAGGAGGAACCGGAGACGGCACCGGAACCCACCTTCACGGCGGACGACCCGGATCGCGTGCTGCTCCTCGACAACCCCCGCGATGAGATTGCGCGGATCGTGATCCAGCGCGAGGACGGAGAACTGGCCGTCAGGCAGCACGAGGACAACCGCTTCCGGCCGGTATACGAGCACGACGTCGCGTGGAACAATTCGGCGGTCAACCGCATCGTCTCCGGAGCCACCTCCATGTCAAGCCGGCGGGTGATCGGCGAGGTCGATGATCTCGCCGACTACGGCCTCTCCGACCCCTCGGCGGTCGTGATCGTAGAACGCACCGACGGATCGCAGGTCAGGCTCTCCATTGGCGACCGAACGCCTGCGAGAGACGGGTTCTATGTTCGGCGAACGGACGATCCCAATGTCTACTCGGTCTTCGACACCTGGATCACCCCGTTCTTTCAGGACATGAACCAGCTGCGCATTCGCTCGATACCCCAGATCGCACTGGACCGACCGGAACGCTTCGTGGTCGAGACGCTCGAGGAGCGTACGATCCGCGCCGAGCGCCGGCCGGAATGGGACGAGGACCCCGAGATGGGCTTCTCATCCTTCGCGGTCTACGAACCGTTTCGCCGTCGCTACCAGCTCAACACGAACTGGATCGAGGATCTCACCGAGCAGGTGCAGGGTCTGCGCATCGAGCGGTTCGTCGACGATGCTCCCGCGGATCTGTCCGACTACGGGCTCGATCCTCCCCGGGCCCGTTTCCTCTTCGCCGACCGCGACAACCGCGAGCTGGAGATGCTCGTTGGCTCGGAGGCCGAGGGCGGCAGGTACGCGAAATTCCCGGATCGCCCGAGCGTATTCGTCCTTTCCGGCGCCGAGCCAATCATTACGGTACGTCCGTACCGTACGGTCAGCGCCTTCGCGCTCATCGTCAACATAGACCTGGTGGATTCTTTCGAGGTTGAGACCGTCGACGAACGATTCGTCGGCCGAATTGAACGGGAGGAGATCGAGGGCGAAGAGTTTCCGGAGGAGATCTACTACCTCGACGGTGTGGAAATCGAGGAGAGCGCGTTCAAGCGTCTCTACCAGTGGGCCATTGGTCTGATGTTCGATCTGGAAATCCCTCGCGACCGTACGGTCGCGGTGGGTGCTCGCGAGCCTATCGCGACGATCAGGTACCATCTCAACACCGGCTCGGATCCACTGGTCGTCTCGTTCGAACCGTACGACGCGAACTATGCGATGGTGGTTCGCGACGGCGACGCAGAGTTCCTGATCGCCCGCTCGAAGCTCCGGCGAATGCTCACGGCATTCAGGGAAGCATCGTGAACCAGGGGCGGCCTACCGGGCCGCCCGTTCCCGTTCGGCGGCCATGACAATCAGCCTGGCCACATCGTCCGGATCAAGGTCAGCCGTATCCACGATGAGATCGGCAAACCCGTAGTCATCGTTGTTGATGCCGTAGAGGCGCAGATACCGTTCGTGATCGCGACGGTCACGTTCAACGGTCTGCGCCAGCACGGTTGCGTAGTCGGTAGGTTCCTGCCCGGTCTCCACGTTGCGCTTCCTGATTCGCTTCGCGCGGATTTCCGGCGGCGCGTCAAGGTAGACCCGCAGATCCGCGTCGTCAAGCACCCAGATGGCCAGACGTGAGCCCAGGACGGTGTCCCCCTCACGGGCCATTTCAACCTGCCGACGATCAAGGCGCAGGTCCCAGCGAGGATCGCTCTCGGCCAGTTCGCAGAGCTCCTCGAACGAAACCCCTTCCTCAGCCGCCATATCTTTGAAGGTGTAGTTGACCCGCTCGTAGCCGAGCAGCTGCGCCACTCGCGAAGTGACCGTTGAGTTGCCGCAACCACTCTTCCCCGAAATGGCTATCTTCACCCTCTACTCCACGTTGCGCAGTTGCTCGCGCACATTCTCCAGGGCATCCTTCGCCTCGACCACCTGTTCGCTGACCGCGAGCACGATGCTTTTTGACCCGATCGTGTTGACCTCGCGATGCATCTCCTGACACAGGAAGTCGAGCTTCTTGCCGACCGGACCGCCGCGAGCGGCGAGGGTGCGGAAACTCTCGAGATGCGCCGTGAGACGCACGATTTCCTCGTTGATGCTGAACCGGGTGAGCTGAACCGCCACCTCGGCGAGCATGCGGGACTCCTCCACACGATCGCCCACTACCTCGGCGAACCGCTCGCCCAGGTTGGCCCTCACCTGTCGTTCTATCTCTCCCGCATGCCCGGAAATGCGGTGCACGACCGTCTCGACCCGTGAAATCTGGCGCGCTATGTCCCGGGACAGCCTGACGCCTTCCTCGTTCCGGGTCTCGCCAAACCGCTCGAGCGCTCGGGCGAGCAGCGGCTCCACGATCGACCAGTAGCGATCACGGTCCTGCGGCCGCTCGCTCTTGATAACGCCCTCGAGCGCGAGGACGTGTTCGAGCGCGATTGGTGCGTCGATTCCGGCGGCCTGCCGCAACTCGGTGAGCGCCACGAGGTAACCGCCGAGCGCCTTTCGGTCGACGGTCACCGCGAGGGCCTCCTGCAGCTCCCGCAGCCGGACGGTGACCTCCACCCGTCCGCGCGCCACCTGCGACGCAAGCCGCTCACGAATCACCGGTTCAAGCGGATTGAGGCTCACGGGAAGCGAGACCTGGAGATCCAGATACCGGTTGTTGACCGACTTCACCTCCACGGAGGCGGTGACGGTCTCATCCGCCCGTTCGCAGTGCCCGTAGCCCGTCATGCTGGTCATTGCCGGACCCTCGCGAGCCGCTCGGCTACCCAGGGCCCGAGCTGCCAGTTGTTGCCGGCCCCCATGGTCAGGAAGAGATCCCCCGGCTGCAGGACTCTCTCGACCAGCGCTCCGGCGTCGAGCACCCCCGGAACGTAGTGGACATGCGGGTGATACTGGTGCGTCGCGACCGCAAGGGTCTCTCCGGTGACGCCGCCGGGGTTCTCCTCGCGTGCGGAGGCGTAGATGTCGTGGAGGATCAACACGTCTGCGGTGGAAAGCGCTCGCGCGAACTCGTCGAGCAGTGCAAGGGTTCGCGAATAGGTGTGCGGCATGAAGCTCAGCACGATTCGACGGTTCGGGTAGAAGGCGCGAAGCCCCGCGATCGTCGTTGCGATCGCTGTGGGGTGATGCCCGTAGTCATCCATGATCAGCACCCCGCCGGCCTCGCCGATCACCTCGCTGCGGCGACGCGTTCCCCGGAACCCTGCGAAGGCACGGCGGGCCGCGGCAGGGATCTCCGCGCCGGCTCGCTCATCAGGACTCCAACCGACGACGGCTCTCACGACCTGGAGCGCACCGGCGGCATTCAGGGCATTGTGATCGCCGGGCACACGCAGCTCGAAACTGTCTCCGCCTGCCTTGAACCCGATCGCGCCGGCACGCCGGGACGTGATCACAACGGCCCCCGCTCCCGAGGCGGAGAGGCCGTAGGGTACAAGCGAGAGATCGCGGCGGCCATCTGCGGCGGCTGCGGCCACGCGGGAGGCGCCGGGATCGTCCGCACAGTATATGAGGGTCCCGCCCGGCGCGAGACGGTGAACGAACTCCACGAAGGCGGACTCGATGTCGTCGGCGTCCCGGAAGTAGTCGAGGTGGTCGGGCTCCACTGAGGTGATCAGCACCGCCCGTGGCGCGAAACTGAGGAAGTGACGACGGTACTCACAGGTCTCCGCGATGAAGAACCGGTCTCCGGCGACGAGGGTAGCCCTGCCATCGAGATCGGGTACGGCACTACCGACGAGGACCGTCCCCTCCAGGCCGAGCTCCTGGACGATGCAGGCGACGAGCGCGGTCGTCGTCGTCTTCCCGTGTACGCCGGCGATACCCACCGACGGAACACGACGCGAGAGCGCCCCGAGAGCGTCGGTGTACGACGTGATCGGGATCCCCATGCTCCGTGCTTCGATCAGCTCAGGGTGGCGGTCCGGATCGTAGGCCGCGGAGTAGACAACGATGTCCGGAACGGGCATGGCGTCGGTCAGATGAGAGCGATCAAAGCCTTCGTGGTACTCGATTCGGGCGCGGGCGAGCATCGCGTCCGTGTAGAAGGTCTCGTCAACGTCTGCCCCGGTCACACGAGCACCACGGGAGACGAGTACTTCCGCAAGGGCCGCCATCCCCGTACCCTTGATTCCGACCATATAGACGTTGAGCCCGGTGAGCTGTGCCGGGAGAACTGGGACGGACATACCGGCATCATAGCCCATTCGACTGCCTTGGGACAGCTGGAGAGATCGCACAGCGTTCAGTCGTTCTTGGGAAGGTACACCGACGGCTGAGCCTTTCCGTACCCGCTGTCTCGCACGCTCGCTGCCGCCTCGTCGTGCAACTCGGAGAGCGGCTGGGGCTGGGGGGAGTAATCACGCGAGATGCCCGGGCTCAACTCGCGCCGCCACTCGTACTTCTGAAACTCGTCTTCGATCTGGATGCGCTTGCGGATGAAGAATCGGGGTTTGCGGCCCTTGTCGTCGACGAGAACGCCGAAGGCCCCCCTGCCCACGTAGACGATGCGCTCGTTCTCGCCAAGCGTCTCCTGCTCTTCGAGCCGCCGGATGATCGAATCGAAGTTCGCCGGTTTTCCGCTCTCCGGATCGGCCACCGCGGACAGGATATCCGAGACCGGCTCACCGGTCAGTGGATCCGGCTCGTACTCCCGCTTGGGCACCGGAGGCGGCATGAAGTGCTTCTCCGGATCGAACACAGAACGCCTGCGATCCGTCTTCCTGGTCGTCCTGTTCTGTTGCTGGTCGTTTTTCTGCTGCCGGTCGCCCCGTTTTCTCGAGCGTCCTCTGCTGCCTCGTCGTGCCACCTTGGCGTTCCTTCCTCTACTCGCTACATTCCAAAGCATACCAATGGCGCGCGATCAAGATCAAGCAACCAGACCGCCACTGCCGCATCGCTCAGGCGCTTGTTGTACGGACGCCCGGCACGGAGGCGCACACCGGGTACGACACGCCGTTCGCGTCGTGGCAACAGTGCCGGTCTGGCTGTACCAGAAGATCATCTCCCCCGGCCTGCCGCCGCACTGCATATACTTTCCAACCTGCTCTCAGTATATGCGCGACGCGATCCTCGGGCACGGTCTGCTCGGCGTGCTTGCGGGGCTTCTGCGGATTCTCCGGTGCGCGGGCGGACTGTTCACCGGCGGCGAGGACCCGGTTCCCCAACGGTTGACGGCTGACTACCTCTTCGGCAGCTATCGGCGTTTCCGTCGCCGGAGAAATCAGTAGCCCTTTACTCTTTGCCGACGGTGATTGTATTCATAGTGGCAACTCAGGTAGGTGTATGGCAGCAAAGAAACTCGTAATCGTTGAGTCACCCACGAAAGCGCGAACGATCAGACGATTCCTCGGATCGGACTATCATGTGGAGGCGAGCATTGGACACATCCGCGACCTCCCGCAACGTGCCGCCGACGTGCCCCGGAAGCTGAAGGAGCACGACTGGGCCAGGCTCGGCATCAACATAGAGGAGGACTTCAGTCCGCTCTACATCACTCCACGGGACAAGGCCAAGATCGTCCGTGAGCTCAAGGACCGTCTCAAGGATGCCGACGAGGTGCTTCTGGCTACTGACGAGGACCGTGAGGGAGAGAGTATCTCCTGGCATCTGGTCGAAGTGCTCAAACCAAAGGTGCCTGTCCGGCGCATGGTATTCCATGAGATCACCCGTACGGCGATCGAGCACGCACTCGAGCACGGTCGCGACATCAACATGAACCTCGTCAACGCCCAGGAGACGAGACGCATCCTCGACCGGCTCTACGGGTACACGCTGAGTCCACTCATCTGGAAGAAGATCGCCTACGGACTTTCGGCCGGCCGTGTGCAGTCTCCCGGACTGCGCCTCATCGTCGAACGGGAGCGTGAGCGGATCGCGTTCCGCAAGGCAGTCTACTGGGACCTCCGGGCCCAGCTGCGTCGCACCGCGGATGCGGAGGGCTCGACGCGAAACGAGCCGGCATTCGACGCACGTCTCGAATCAGTCGGAGGCACGCGGGTCGCCGGTGGCAAGGATTTCGACGCGGTAGACGGGAGCGTTCTCAAGGATCGCAACGTCGTGGTGCTCGACGAGGCTGCCGCCACCAGACTCGCGGACGACATACGCCGTCGCGAGTGGACGGTGCGCTCACTCACGGAGAAGCAGTTCAGCTCGCGCCCGGCAGCACCGTTCATCACCTCAAGCCTCCAGCAGGAGGGGAACCGGAAGTTGCGGCTTTCGGCGCGGGAAACGATGCGCACGGCTCAACGGCTCTACGAGCAGGGCTTCATCACCTACATGCGCACCGATTCACCGTCGCTGTCGCAGGAAGGCCTGACCGGCGCTCGATCGACCGTCAGCGAGCTCTACGGCGACGAGTTCCTCTCGGCCGAGCCGCGTCGCTTCGCCGCCAACAGCCGCGACGCGCAGGAGGCCCACGAGGCGATCCGCCCCGCGGGCGAGCGGTTTGTTCACCCGGACGATACGGGGCTCGAAGGCAAGGAGCGGGCGCTCTACGAGCTGATCTGGAAGCGCACCCTCGCCAGTCAGATGGCGGAGGCGAAGAAGTCGTCGGTGACCGCCAAGATCGGCGTCGGCGACGCCGTGTTTACGGCAACGGGCACGCGCATCCTCTTCCCGGGCTACATCCGGGTATACGTCGAGGGCAAGGATGACCCTGAGGCCGCGCTTGACGACAAGGAGACCTTCCTGCCGTCGTTGCAGGAGGGCCAGGTGCTCGACGTGGCCGCGCTCGAGAGTGTCTTTCACGAGACCAAGCCGCCGGCGCGCTACACCGAAGCCAGTCTGGTGCAGCGGCTCGAGAAGGAGGGCATCGGTCGCCCGTCGACCTACGCGTCAATCATCAGCGTACTCTTCGAGCGTGGGTATATACGCAAGCAGGGCAACGCGCTCGTACCGACGTTCACGGGCTACGCGGTCATGCAGCTGCTCGAGAAACACTTCCACTATCTGATCGAGTACAGCTTCACGTCCGAGATGGAAGCGGCGCTCGACGAAATCTCATACGGAGAGCGGAACAGGCTTGACTACCTGCGCGGGTTCTACTGCGGCGAGGACGGCCTGAAGAGTCGCGTCGAGGAACGCGAGTCGCAGATCAAGCCCGAAGAGTGCCGCACGGTGTCGCTCCCGCAACTGGAGTCGGTCCCGAACATCAGGATCGGGAAGTTCGGCCCCTATGTCGTGGAACAGGTCGACGGCCAGGAGGTTCATGCCTCGATTCCTGAGGAGATCGCCCCGGGCGATCTCACGGAACAGGACGTCAAGGAGATCATCGAGATCCAGAAAAACGGTCCGGTGCCGATTGGCCATCATCCTGAGAGCGGAGAGCCCATCTACTCGCTCGTCGGCCGGTACGGCCCCTATCTCCAGCTCGGGGAGAAGACAGAGGAGAACCCCAAACCCAAACGGGCAACCCTGCCGAAGGACAGCTCCCCAAAGGAGGTCACGGTCGAGGAGGCCGTTCGTCTCCTGAGCCTGCCGCGGACCCTTGGAGTTCACCCGGAGACGGGGAAGGAGATCGTGGCAAACAACGGGAGATTTGGCCCCTACATCGTCCACGACGGCGACTTCCGCAGCCTGAAGGGCGACGACACCGCGTACGACGTAGAGCTGGACAGGGCGCTGGAGATCCTCGCTGAGCCGAAGCGGGGCCGGGGACAGTCCCGCGTGCTCAAGGATCTGGGAACCGACCCGAGCTCAGGAAAGAAGATCGCGATTCATGACGGCAAGTACGGGCCGTACATCAAGGTGGGCAAGAAGAACATCACGCTCCCGGAGGAGCGACGAAGCGGCGAGGAAATCGAGAAAATCGACGCGACGACCGCATTGGCGATCGCAAAGGAATCGGGGAAGCTGTAGCCGGGTCCGTGCTTCGGAGCTCCGTGCTGCCGGAGCTCAGACGACGTCTTTGAGCTGCAGATCGTGCTTCTTCAGGTAGGCGAGCAACCCGACCTTGCTGATCGAACGCAGAGCGCGGGTTGAGACCGTCAAGCGCACGAACCGTCCGAGCTCGGGCACGTAGATTCGCTTCTTGCGTATGTTCGGCAGTTGGGTTCGCCGCGTCTTGTTGTGTGCGTGAGAGATATTATTGCCTGAGAGCGGCTTCTTGCCGGTGATCGTGCATTTCCTGGACATAAACTCCTGCCTTGGTAGAGATAAGATATAGTGAAGCCGATTCTGCGGGTCAAGAGCGCGGGCCGCTTTTGTCCGGCCCCTCGGTCCACTCGCCGCTCAGAAGCGCGTTGCGCAGGTGATCCTCCCAGACGCCCTGGATGAGGATGAGCTCGCGAGCACATCCTTCCTCACGGAACCCCAGTCGTTCGAGCAGCGCGCGCGAGGGGCGGTTGCGCGGCATGACGGTTGCCTCGATCCGGTGCAACCCCATCGTCGTGAAGGCATGCGTAATCACCGCAACGAGCGCCTCGTGCATGTAGCCGCGCCGTGCGTATCGCGCGTCGATCTTGTACCCGAGCAGGCAGCTCTGCACGGATGCACGCTCGATCGAAGAGAGAGCGAGCGAACCGACGATCGGGAGGTCCCGCCAGCGCCTGCGGCGGCCGTCGCGAAGGAGGAGCCAGAGGTGAAGTTTTGAGTCTGAACGTGCCTCGTAGCGCAGCACGCGCCGCTGCACCGGCGCGGTGAAGTACTCGCTCCCCCGAAACGGCTCCCACTGCCGGTGATAGTGCCAATTCTCGTGGTGGAACCGTGCCACCTGCTGCGCGGCACGCGGCGGAAGATCCCGCACGATGAGACGCTCAGTCGTCAGTCGTACTCCCTTCATGCGCCCCATCGTACCACGAAACCGCACGCCAGGCGGCGATCGTTGCGGCAGTCTCGGTCCGAAGAACGCGTGTCCCGAGCGTCCGGGGCGAGAAGCCGCGAGAGACGAGGAGATCGGTCTCGCGGTCGCTCCACCCGCGTTCCGGGCCCACGGCAACGGCAACCCACCGTCCCCGGGGAGACGGCCCGGCGTCGAAGGGTGCGGCGTTTGCGTCCGGGTGGAGCATCAGGCGGTGGGTCCGGGGTGAATGAAGCATGCTCACCGCCGCATCGAGCGAGGCGGCCCGCAGAAGCTGCGGCAGGAGCGTCGTTCCGCCCTGCGAAGCTCCCTCGAGCAAGGGAGTGTACGTGTCGTCCCAGAGGTTCGATCCGAGGTAGCTTCGTTCCCCGAGCTCCGTGGCGGCAACGAGAATTCGCGCCGGTCCGATCGCGGTGAGATCGCGCAGCAGTCGTCTGAGCACGATCGGACGGGGATGTCCGAGCAGCACCTCCACCGGCGCAAGCGCCGGCGGATCGAGCGTCGGCTCGAAATCGACCGCTATTCCCTCCGGATCCATCCGGACGATGCGTGCGATACCCGTCCGTCCGCCTATCTCGCCTGCACGAAGGGAGTCGCCTGCGTGGAGCCTGAGAATCCTGCGGATGTGCACCGCTCTGGAATCCCGGGACGCGAGGACGCGCTCGCCGGGCTCAAGCAGGAGAAGATTCACGGGCGATCTGGTTCGACGCGAAATACCTCCCTACCCGATCGAGCGGAATCGAGCCGACGCCGAGCAGTTTCTGGAGCAGAAGCCCGTCTATGCTCGAGAGGATGATGCGCGAAACGGTGGCGAAATCGGTATCGGGCTCCATGATCATGCGCAGACCCTCCCCGATCAGCTCGAGCCACCTGTCGTACTCTTCGGTGAATCGAAGCCGCAGCGACTCGTGGTTCCCGCTCAGCGCCTCCTCGATCAGGTAGAAGTGGATATAGCCGCGAGTCTCCGACTTCAGGATCGTCTCAACGACCATCTGGAGCATCCGCTCGGCGCCTTCGTCTCGCCCGCGTCCTGCGATCCACGAGCGGATCGTCCTGGTGATGTGATCCATGTGCCGCACACTGATATCAAAGACGAGATCGCCCTTGGTGGGGTAGTAGTAGTAGAGCGTGCCTTTGCTGATCCCCGCCTCATCTGCTATGTCCGCGAGGCTGGTGTTGGCAACCCCCTTCTCAATCACGAGCGTCGCGGCGGCACGGATGATCCTCTCGCGGCTTGCACGTCGTCGTCCTGCGGTGTCCTTCATGACTCCTCGATCCTTCGAGAGGAAGTATCACCGGGCCCCGGAGCGGTTGTCAACCGGCCGAATCAGCGGTAGTACTACCACATGAAACGTTGGTATCTCGGACGGGAGAAGGCGATCGCGGGCGTGTGCAGCGGACTCGCCGATGCGTTGGGGATCGAGCCGACGCCGGTTCGCGTCGGGTTCGTCCTGCTCGCTCTGGCCGGTGGCGCGGGGATCGTCCTCTATGCCGTCGCGATGCTCGTATGTCCCGAACGTCCCGATCGTATTGACGACGTCGCGCGATAGTCGGAGAATACCGGGAATGACGCGCAGTGAGATCAACAACTACATAGTTGAGGCCAAAGAGTTCTTCAGCGCAATGCGCTTCCACCTGCCCCCCTGGGCGTACTGGAACCCGGACGAGTGGAAGCGCAGAGCTTCGTCCTGCGGTCGCATCGTGAAGCAGGGGCTCGGCTGGGATGTCACGGACTTCGGCGGCGGACCGTACCTGGAACGAGGGCTCCTGCTGTTCGCGATGCGCAACGGCGAAGCCGGTGACCCGATCCGCCCGTACGCGGAGAAGATCATGATCGTCCGCGAGAATCAGGAAACGCCGTTCCACTACCACTGGAACAAGACGGAGGACATCATCAACCGGGGAGGAGGACGGCTCGTCCTCGAGCTCTACCGCGCCACTGACGACGATGAGTTCTCTGATGAGCCGGTGACGGTGTCGGTCGACGCAATCGACCGCACGGTCGACGCCGGTGGTACGATCGTGCTCGAACCGGGTGAGAGTATCACCCTGGTGCCGCACCTCTACCATCGGTTCTACGGGGAGCCCGGGTCCGGCCTCGTGCTCACCGGAGAGGTGAGCAAGGTCAACGACGACGAGACGGACAACCGTTTCTACACGCCGCTCGGCCGGTACCCGGAGATCGAGGAGGACGAGGAACCGGTCCATCTGCTGGTCTCGGACTACGCGCGGTTCATCGGAACCTGACGTGCGGGGACTCCGTCGCGCGGTACCCTGGCTCTGCCTTCTGGCGCTCTTCGCCCCGGGCACGATCGCAGCCGCACCGGCTTGGGCTCATGTCTCCCCGGCCGAGCACACGCCGGCCGAGGAAGAGCTGATATCGCTGCGCGCGGCGCGGGACGACGACCCGGTTTCGAGTCTGACGGTCGGGCAGATCGGCACGGTCCTGGACCTGATCTCGGTCGCCGGACAGGAACGCGCCCATGTGCACCGCTCGGCGGCGTATTCGTGGGTCGTCCCCGGGCTCGGCCACTATATCAACGGCGCGACCGGTGCGGCGATCGCCTACGCGGCGACGGACGTCGCGCTCGCCGTCACGAGTCTGATCCTCGTCGCACGACTCCTGCCGCCGTCAGTGCAGTCCCGGAACCTGAACTATCTCCAGAGCAGCTACAACGACATAGAGGCGCGCTGGCGGTCACTGACGCCCGGGGAGCTCATCCCCGCGACCGCCGTTGGTATGGCGTCGGTCCTGCTTCGGGTCACCGTCCGGCGTATGGCCGCCGGGAACGCGCGACAGGCCGGCCTCGAGGCTCTGCGGGGCGGGCTCATCGTCTATGAGCCGCTGCCCCTCGCGAGCTCGATCGTCAGCCCATGGCCCGCCACACCTCGATCTTGCTCTTCACCCGGCGAATGACCTCATCGGTGAAGCCGGTCGTGGTTGAGGTTCCACCAAGATCCGCGGTCCGGTTGCCTTCGAACACGCTCTCGAGCGTCGCCTCGTACACGGCCCGGCTCGCGCGGAGCGCCTCCGCCACGCGCAGGTGCGCAAGCATACCGGCGGCAGCGAGTATCATCGCCATGGGATTGGCGACGTTCTTGCCCTGCAGGCCCGGCGCGGTGCCGTGCGGAGCCTCCGCCATGACACCGCTCACGGTCCCCGCCTCATCGAGCGAGATGACCATGGATTCCGATCCGGCTATTGAACCGAACATCTGAAGGACCATATCCGAGAGCAGATCGCCATCCCGGTTGAGCGACGGGATGACCAGCGGATCGCCGCTCGTGGCGAGCAGAAGCGCGAACGTCGCGTCTATGAGCTGCGGTTCGTAGGTCACATCAGGGTGCTCGGCCGCCGCGGCGTCCATCTCCTCCTTGAACATCCCCTCGTACACCGGGCTCACCGTGAACTTGGGACCGCCGAACACCTTCGCGCCCACGCGCTGCGCGTGGATGAAGGCGTACCGGGCGACCGCGCGGCAGACGCTTCGCGATATCTTTTCGGTCCGGCAGGCAATCTCGTCGTCACCGGAGACCTCGCGCCACTCCTTCGCGCCGTAGGCGTCGTCGCGCGCCATGCGGACGACGCTGATCGGTGCAAATACGCCGGCGATGGGCCGGACGCCGGGAATGCGGCGCCCGGTGCGCAGAATCACCTGCGCGTCGATCTCCTCGCGGAGAATGCGGTTCGGACTCCCCACGTCGTCGGATCCCTCCGGCGTGATCGTCGCCGCCTTGATCGCCACCCGGTGCTCGCGGATCGCCGCGCCCGCCTCGTACACGACCCGGTTTGCGGTCTTCCGGCGGTTATCGAGCGACAGATCGAACCGCACCGGCTCGAGCTCGAACCCTGTGACCCCCGGGTCGAGAACGCGCAGCGCCTCGTCGAGCAGCTCCTGTCCGGTCTGGTCGCCGTCGAGCACGACGAATCGGTGTTCCATCCGCTATCTCCCCGGACCGAGCCCGCGCTCGAGGTCGTCAATGATATCGTCGATGTGTTCGAGTCCGATCGAAAGCCGGATGAGCTCTGGATGCGACCCTGCTGAATCCTGCGCCTGTTCGTCGAGCTGCGAATGCGTCGTGCTCGCCGGATGGATCGCGAGGCTCTTGGCGTCCCCCACGTTCGCGACGTGGCTGAACAACTCGAGCTTGTTGATGAAGCTCTCTCCGGCGCTCCTGCCGCCCTTGATGCCGAAGACGACCATCCCGCCGAATCCCTTTTTCAGATACTTCGCGGCGTTCGCGTGGGTCGGGTGTGTTGACAGGCCCGGATAGCGGACCCACTCGACCTGCGGGTGCTTCTCGAGATACCCGGCAACGGCCATGGCATTCTGCGAGTGGCGCTCCATCCGCAGCGCCAGTGTTTCGGTACCCTGGATGAACATCCACGCATTGTCCGGCGCGATCGCCGACCCGAGGTTTCGTAGCGGCACCACGCGCATGCGCAGGATATACCCGATCGAGTTCAGGTCTCCCAGGTCGTGCGCAAACCGTATGCCGTGGTAGCTCGGTTCGGGCTCGTTCATCGTGCGGAACGGCCCCTTCGTCCAGTCGAAGGTCCCGGAGTCCACCACGATCCCGCCGATCCCGGTTCCATGCCCGCCAATCCACTTGGTCAGCGAGTGACAGACGATGTCTGCGCCGTGCTCGATCGGGCGGAGCAGGTAGGGGGTGGTGAACGTCGAATCGACGATCAGCGGAATGTGGTGCGAGTGAGCGAGTTCCGCGAGCGCTTCGAGGTCCGGAACGGAGAGCGCCGGATTGCCGATCGACTCGACAAAGAGCGCCCGGGTCTTCTCATTGATCGAGGCCTTCATCGCATCGAGATCGTTGGGGTCGGCGAAGCGCACGGTGATCCCGTAGTGCGGCAGGATATCGTTGAACATCGTGTAGGTGCCGCCGTAGAGGTGCGAGCTCGACACGATCTCGTCGCCGGCCTCGGCGATGTTGATGATCGAATAGTAGATGGCCGACGTGCCGCTCGCAAGCGCGAGCGCCGCGGCCCCGCCGTCGAGGGCGGCGACTCGCTGTTCGAGCGTCTCCTGCGTGGGGTTCATGATCCGGGTATAGATGTACCCGAGCTCCTTGAGAGCGAACAGGTTCGCCGCATGCTCGGCATCACGGAACTGGTAGGCCGTCGTGCGATGCACCGGGACCGCTCGACTCGGCGTCTCGGTGCTCGTGACCTGCCCGGCGTGCAGCGCGAGCGTCTCGAATCGGTACTTCATTCTTTTCCTCCTACTCTTCAAAGAGCCAGGTGCTCAGATATCGCTCGCCGGTATCACAGATCACGGTCACGATCATCCGGTCCCGGTTCTCGGGCCGCGCGGCGACCGCAAGTGCGGCCCAGACGTTGGCTCCGGCCGACACGCCGCAGAGGATACCCTCCTCCGCAGCGAGCCTGCGGGACACACGTGTCGCGTCGTCAGAGCTCACCTGGACGATGTCGTCGATGATCGATCGGTCAAGGACCTCCGGAACGAACCCGGCGCCTATGCCCTGGATCTTGTGGGGACCGGGTGGTCCGCCTGAGAGGACCGCGGAGGTATCCGGCTCCACGGCAACCGTCCTGACCGCAGGCTTGAGTTCCTTGAGCCGCCCGCCCACACCGGTTATCGTACCGCCGGTTCCCACGGCCGCGACGAAGATATCCACCGCACCGTCGGTATCGGCCCAGATCTCCTCCGCGGTCGTACGCCGATGGACCCGCGGATTCGCCTCGTTGCGGAACTGGCTCGCCATGATCGCGCCCGGCGTCTCGGATACGATCTGCTCGGCTCGTGCCACCGCGGCGCGCATTCCCTCCGGACCGGGTGTCAACTCGAGCTCTGCGCCGTACGCGCGAAGCAGGCGTCGGCGTTCCACGCTCATCGTATCGGGCATCGTGAGGATCACCCGGTACCCCTTGACGGCCCCCACGCAGGCGAGCGCGATACCCGTGTTCCCGCTGGTCGCCTCTACGATGGTCGCCCCCGGCTTGAGCGTGCCATCCGCCTCGGCCGCCTCGATCATCGCAAGCCCGATCCGGTCCTTGACGCTCGAGCCGGGGTTGAAGCTCTCCAGCTTGACAACGACCGTGCCCGGTAGTCCGGCCCCGAGCCGGTTGAGCCGTACCATCGGCGTGCGGCCGACGAGTTCCGTCATGTCACGTGCAATCGGCATGGCGCCACCTACCCAAGTAAACCAACTTATTTGGTTGACTTTAGAGTACTACAACGACAGGGCGGCGGCAAGCATCAGTTCTCGAGAATCGTGATCTCGACGCGCCGGTTGCGTCGGCGTCCGGCTTCGGTCGCATTGTCGGCGACGGGGACGGTCGCTCCGAACCCGCGAAGAATCATCTGATCGCGGTCGCGGATACCCAGCTCAAGGAGGTAGCCGGCAACCGCCGCAGCCCGCTCCCGGGAGAGCTGCATCCGTCCTGCCTCAGTGCCGGCGAGCGCCGTGTGACCGCTGATGAGGATATCGCGTTCGGGGTAGCGCTTGAGTATCTCGGCAATGCCGTCGAGCTTCATCTTCTCGCTCGGCCGCAGCAGGGGGGAATCGGGGGGGAAGAGGATGTTGTCGAGCCGAATCGTGACCCCACGATCGTCCTCCACGACGTCCTGATCCTCGAACCCGAGCTCATCGAGATCACGACGCACTTCAGCCGCAATGCGGCCGCGGTCCATCCGGGACGCCTCGATCACCCGCGCGTCGGCTCGTCCCTCGTAGACGACCTCGTCGCCGGAGGAGAGCACGAACACGAACTCATACCGTTCTTCGTACTCATGGGGACGGCCGGCCTGCAGATCCCAGAAGACGAGCTGGTCGCTGAAGCCGGCGATCCGCACCGGGTACACGGCGCCGGGGTATCTTCGTTCGGGCCGGTAGAAGACGTTGTAGCGGACATTGATCAACGCGTACTCCCTCCCGTCGCGCTCCTCGATGTCGACAAACCGATAGGTCACCGGTATCGGGAACTCGTACGGCTCGGGAATTCCGAAGCTGCGCCGGAAATCGTGGACTTCGTTGCCCGCGGCGCTCCAGGTTTCCCCGGGCCGAAGCGGTCGATCCGGGAAGACCGGCACGTCGCGGACCACGGGCATGAAGAACCGAGGCTCAATCTCGTAGTACCCGAGACGATCCCGCCAGAACTCCGACTCGTACTCGGTACCCCAGGAGAAGACATCCGACACGCCGGGTCCACCAACCGCCTCCTCCGAGGTCACGAAGGTGGCGCGGTGGTACCCCCTCCCCTCCGACACAGTCGGAATGGAGATGGAGATACGGTTGAGAATCGTTGCGTGATGCGAGAATCGGCCGTTGACCCAGACGTCCTGCTCGACGGTGGACAGCACCCGGTATTGCTCGCCCTCCTCGTATGCGTACTCAAGCCGCACCACCGGCTCGGCCCACACGAGCGTTGCACAGAGGGCCCATATCACTGCACCTGCGTATTTCATGCTCACCTGCCATCTCAATCGGTCTCGCGGACCAGAAACTTGATAATATCTTAGCCCATATTCTGTCCACTGACAGCCACGGCAAAGACAAGACACAGAGGCCCATTGACATGAGTTCGCGTACCCGGATATCCTTTTCTGAGGAAGAGAGACGGATTACTACGTGGCTCGCGGAATCGTACAGGAATCAAAGAAAGGAACGGCGCGCGAGCTGGACGCACTGGAGCGACTGATCGCCCGGCACGTCCGTCATCGACGTGATCTCATCGCTGAGGCATCAGATGCTGCCGATCGCCTGCGGGCCGTCGCTCGGGCAGCTGCCGCCCGGTACGCTCCCTCGCGCATTGGACATCGGCGGCCGCGTTCGGCTCGTTCTCGTCTCGAGGTGATCGTACTCACCGGCTCGAGCGAATCAGTCTCGTCGCTGGCCGACGCAGTTCGGACGCGTGTTGAGCCGACGCTCGACCTGACGGTAGTAACGCTTCGGCCGGAAACCGGAGGGCGGCGAGAAGACGGGGTAGCGGAGCAGCATCCGGATGTGCTCATCGCGTCCCCGGCCAGGATAATCGACCATATCCGCCGGGATACGATCGATCTCACGGCGGTCTCGACCGTCGCGGTATCGCTGCCGAAGGACGAGAACGTCGAGCAGTTCAGCGCCGACCTTCATTTCATCTACGCAAAGCTCGGCCGACGACCAACCACGATCGTTCTGGTAGCCGACCTCGGCAAGGAGTTTGATTCGCTTGAGGACTTGCTCAGGCGCCCTGCTACCGCGACGGATACCTCGTGGGCTCCGCGATCCGCTCTCTCCACACCATCATCCAACGAGGAGAGAACCATGAGTGACCTGCCTGTTGACCCCGAGCAAGTGAAGCGACGCATCGAAGCGGCCTTACACGCGATCCATCACGACGAGGATCCGCTGGAGCTCAACCAGTATCGACGATACGTTCGCAAGTACACGACAATGTTCAACCGAGGCTATCTGCTCGCGTACCTGCTCAAGCAGAGCCTTGACGGGCAGGCGGGCAACGGCCGTCCCCGGAAAAGCCGTTCAGAGTCCAGACAGGACGAGACCAGAACCGACAAGCAGAGCATCTTCGTGAGCATCGGCCGCAGCAAACGGGTGCGTTCACGCGACCTGATCACCTTCTTCACGAGCGCGGACGGGATACAACAGGAAGATATTGGACAGGTGAAAGTCCTCGACAACTTTTCGTTCGTGGAAGTCACCCCGGACAAGGCACAGGCCGTCGTCGATGAGCTGAACGGCAAGGAGCTTCGCGGGCGCAAGCTCACCGTGAACTTCGCCCGGCGCAAGTAGCTCGGCCGGCAAGCTCAGAGGACGACGACCAGAACGGCCATCACGAGCAGAAAGTTCATCAGAAGGCCGACGCTGAGTATGAGAACCGAGCCGAGCTCGTACCGTCGCGCCCTTCGCTGGCACTCCGCCGAGGCGAGTCGAGGGTCTCCCTGAACGGCGGTCCACTCGCAAAGAGCGTCCTGAGGCGCAGCGAGCCCGCCGGCCGCCGCCCGCCCAAAGACGGCGCAGGAGTCCGGTTCGCCTCCGAACGGCCGATCGATGACCGTGAGTCCGTTCCGCCGTAACGCACCAATCGCCTCGACCTGGTGATCGGTCATGCAGTAGAGCTCACCATTCGGCAGAGGCGCACACTGCGCCCCGTCGCCGAGATACCGCAACGGCAGCTGGATGACGTCGCGGTGCGCCCGGAGAGTTCGTCCTCGTCGCCATCCCAGCCGATAGAGGTAGAAGAGCACGATCCCGGGAGGCAGGAGCGGCAGGACCGGCACCGTGGCGAATGCGATGGCCAGACGGGCGTACGGCAGCGCGAGAGGCTGCCGTAGAAGCACGTACGCGAGCACGATCAGCGCAAAGGTGCCCCCGGCGAGTGCCGGCGGCGTGGCTGAGTTCCAGTACTCGTTGAGCTGCCGTCCGCTCCAGACACAGCGCCGTACGAGCGAGGACTCAGGGCCGTCGTAGAAGACGGCCAGTACCGGTTCGTTCTGACGTGCGCGGATGACCGGATGCGACCCGCTCGCATCGAGGCACCCACTCACGAGGACCTTCATACCCTCCGGGATGGAACCCAGGCGCGCCCAGCTCGTACGGGCCGGTGGGCTGTCCGGCGGGCTCTCCGGGCGATCATCCGGGCTGTGCGCGACGAGGTAGACATCGCTCATGCTCATGTCGACCGCGACGGTTATGTCCGCGCCTCTTACCCACACCGTGTGTTCACCCTGGATACTCTCCAGGGTGCCTGCGAAGCGAGCCTCGAGCGACGTCCAGTGGTCATGCGACGCGCGTCTCGCAAGCGCGAATGTCACCGGCGGGCGCAGACTTGCCTCAATCACCCGACGACGGAACCGGCGCCAGCGGCGCCGTACGTCGAACGCACCGATGCCCGGGAGTACGAGATAGAAAAGGAGCGCGACGATGACGATTGTCAGGACGGGGGAGATCATGCTGCTTGCCCAATAGGTATAAATGGTATATTTTTATCAATAATGGTAGAGCGCATCATCGTCGGTTCACTGTATACGAACGCGTACGTGGTTGCTACCGGGAAGAAGGAGTGCATGGTCGTCGATCCGGGGGCGGACGCGCCGCTGCTGCTCTCGCGCCTGGAGATTCTGAACGTCGTTCCAACGGCAATCGTGTTCACCCACGGTCACCTCGACCACACATCCGCCGCACAGGCGATCATCGACCGCTATCAGGACCGCGTCGAGAAGATCGAGATCGGTATCCATCGTAGCGATCGATCCTATCTCCCGCCCAAGGGCGAACAGACCAATCGTGAGCTCTTCGCCGCGCTCGGACCGGAAGCGATCGACGCGTTCAACGCTCTCTATACGTTGTTGCCAAAGCCGTCGTTCTTCCTGAAGGACGGGGACCCGGTGCTCGACACCGATTTCGTGACGATCCACACCCCCGGTCACAGTCAGGGGAGCGTATGCCTGTACAGCGAGGAGCGCGGCGCGCTTTTTTCGGGGGATACGCTGTTCTTCAAGACGGTTGGGCGCACCGACGTCGTCGGCGCCGATCTGGACAAGCTCACGAAGAGCATCAGAAAAACGCTCTTCGCCCTTCCTCCGGATACCCGTCTCTTTCCGGGGCACGGCCCGCACTCGACGCTGGAACGGGAGATTGCCAACAACGATTTCACTCCGAACCCGCAGATCTGACCGGTGCCTACGCAACAAGACTGAACAGCATGCCCGTCTCCACGACTCCGGATGCGAAGCTGCCGGGGCCGGCAGCGGCGCCCCTGAGTGCCCGGTGAAGATCGCGCGCCAGTGAGTCGAGCGCTCTGTCCGTCTCCTGCTCTGACGACGGTCGGGGAACGCTCACCGGCTCACCACGCAGGCTCACGAGCCGTTCGACCATGAGATCGATCATCTGCAGCTTCGAAAGCGAGTATCCGGCGCCGGGCCGGCCGGGAATACCCTGGACATGCCTGAGTGGAGCGTACAATCCGCCGTCAACCGGGAGTGACACCTTTGCCGGCGAGTACTGTGCCCGAAGGATGCTCGCGAGATGAACACTACGACCGGCTGCCGGTTGTGCCTGTATGCCAACCATCCCCAACCCCTCGATTGACTATCGGAAGGATGGCGATGTGAGTTTATCGGTTCCTGCGTTCTACCTCGTTCTGATACTCGATCCGGTAGAGTGCGTACGGAATGGCCTCGAGCCGCTCTTTGGGAATGGGCTCTCCACTCTTGAGGCAGAGTCCGTAGGTACCGTTCTCAACACGAGCAAGGGCGGCCTCGATCAGCCGTAACCGCTTGATCTCCTGACTCCCGAGCGCCTCGAGCGTGGTCTTGTCGATATCGGTACTCGCGATGTCAACGAGGTCCTTTGAGTCGTCTTTCTCGATGATGTCCCGAAACTCTTCATCCTCTGCGAGAAGATTCTGGAGTATGTCCGCCTTCATATCGAGCAGCGTCACCCGCATTCGTTCGACGAAATCCTTGTCCATGGATCGCCTCCCAGTCAGAAAGGTCCCCTAATGTTGTGATTCGCGGCGAAAAAGTCAACCGCAAGGAATGGCCCCGGCACAATTGACAATGATGCAACCAATTACGTAAGATCTCGTGCAAAGGAGTTGCCGTGGCAAAAGAGGAAGCAATTGAAGTAGAAGGAGTCGTGACGGAGTCTCTTCCAAACACGATGTTTCGGGTTGAGCTCAAGAACGGCCACAACATCCTTACCCACCTTTCAGGAAAGATGCGAAAGCACTACATCCGCATCGTACCGGGCGACAAAGTCAAAGTTGCGCTCTCTCCCTACGACCTGACTCGCGGGCGGATCATCTACCGGGAACGTTAGGCACGTCAGCCGGAGACACTCCCGCGCCCCTTCATCCGGTGCCGCAGCAGCGCCCACAGAGCGCCCCGCCCGCCGTCAGGGCCTCTCGCATATCCCATCCTGCCGACGAGCGGATGGCGTTCGAGATACTGACGGACCTCGCGCTTGAGAACGCCCTCGCCATTCCTGCCCTTACCGTGGATCACCATGACCTTCCGTAGTCCACGAGCCGCGCTGGCTGCGATGAACTGCCCGGTCGCCGTCAACGCTTCGTCACGGGTGTACCCGTGCAGATCGAGCGAATCATCCACTGGCACCTGCTCAGGCCGTAGGGGCTGCGCTGACGCCGACTCGTCATCAGCGTCCTTGTCGACGACAGGGTACTGCTCGATCGCACGTTCGAGCCAGGAAGCGCGGTCCGGCTGATCGGTCGGACAGGGCCTTGGCAACCGGGATCCGTCAACGCCCTGTTGCTGGGACCCGCGGCGCATGGACTCCCACTCTTCGAGTATTCTGCCGAAGTCTCCCATACATCACCAAACATCCGTCCACGGCAATCGTTACAGACCGAACCCCCGGTACCGGGTCACCGGGAACCCCGGCGCGCCGTGCCACAGAATCTCATCGAGGCTGATCCAGCCCTCGAGTCCCAGAACCGTCCGAACCAGCAACGAGTTCTCGTGACGGGCCAGGACGTCAACAGCGGCTCCGCTCGTGATCGGCAACCACCCGGCGGCGTCGGACCCGGGGATGCGCCGCAGCGTCACGCCGTCGCGCACGACACCAACCTGATGCTCGTGCCCAACGGCAGTCAAGACGAGGCCGGAAACCGTTGCGCCAATGAGCAGCAACACGAATACCGCGGCGATGACACTGCGCGCCCGACGATGCACGCGCTGAGACGCCGCCCCGAGGAAGAGGAGATTCACCAGGATCGCGAGCACCAGGAACATGAGATCAGGATGAATGTGATGGGGAGGAGGAACGGTGCGCTCGATGCTCGCCCACTGCTCGACCGCGCGCAGCAGCGCGCGAGGCTGATCGGCGAACGGAGCCAGTCGGATCGCCTCGCGAGCGGCGTATACCGAGCGCGGCACATCCCCTACCTGGAAGTAGAGCACCGCGAGGTTATGGTTGATACCCGGGGAGTCAGGTGTGGCCCGCGAGGCACGCTCGAAAGCGGCGATAGCGGCCGGGAGATCACCCTCCGCGTACCGGCGCAGCCCTCGATCGATATGCGTCCACGGCAGCCGGTCCGAGACCGCGTCGACGAGCAACAGTGCTCCGAGGGCTGCCAGCACCAGGATCGCCACGTGGCGACGTCGCCAGATGCGGCTGGCGATGAAGGTGAGAAGTCCGGGCACGAGCCACCCGTACGAGAGCGGATCCCGGTACCAGTTCCGCCGCTCCATTGACGCGATCTGGTCGCGACCCAGCGGTTCTATCGCAACTCCGTCTCCGGAGTCATCGATGGGCAGGTTGACGTCCTGGATCGTCGGGACGATGGTCGAGGCGTCGAGCCGACGAACCTGCATGCGCACCGGGTCGTAGAACGCAAAATCGCCCGGGTCGACGACGTGACGATCGGCGGCTGAGGGACGCAGCCGCAACACCCGCTCGACATATCCCTCGTAGCCTCGTTCGGTAGCAACGAGCGAGCTGCGGGTGTCCTCGTGCTCGACCAGGAACCCGGTGATCTGCGGCTCGGGCAGCGCCAGGAAGTGAAGGTTCCCGCGACCCGCTACCCGCACACGAAGAACGGCGCTCTCCGATCGCAGGAACGATGCCGGATCGAGCTGGACCGAGTAGTCGAATACGCCGATCGCGCCGCTCGCTCGAACCGCCTCGGGCAGCCCCTGGACGCTGATGGTCCTCGCCGGGGCGACCGCGCGGAGAGTCTCGCCGGTGATCTCGGCCTCCGGCAGTACCATGGTCCCGGCATCCGAAGGGGTGACCATGAACACCGCCACCGGAATGGCGTAGAGCGTGACACCGTCTACGACGTACTGACTGATCGAGCCGAGCCCCTGAACCTCCTCGACGATTGCATTCTGCGGCGACCCCACGGCAATTGACGACGGGTAGAGGTAGTCCGGCACGTTGTAGATCTCGAGCGTGTAGACGCGTGCCTCTCCGGCGAAAGGCGCACCGGAGGGGCCTGCCCACCGGGCGAGGAAAGGAACCCGATTGCGGTTCTGTCGCTCTCCAATGGAGACCAACCGCTCTTCGGTCAGGTACAGCTGCCCGGCGACGCTCACCTCCGTCGGCGGGAGGACGAAGCGACCCGCGGTAGTGGCCTCGAGCACGAACCGAATCTCTACGGCGCGTTCACGCCCGGTGTCGGTAAGGATCGACACGGGCCGTACCGTGGGGCCCTCCACCACCCGAAGCCCCGGCGCGACGAGCGTAGGGATGCTCACGTCGGCGGGCTCCTCGTGGTCCACCGTCAGGAGCAGAGAGACCCGTTCGCCAACTGCAAGCTTTTGTTCGGAGAGCTCCGTCGTCACCTGGGCGTGCGCCACGACGGAGATCGCGAACAGGCAGACTACCAGTCGCGCGGATCGGTGGGTTCGTCGATTTCGCGGCTTGCATGCCATCGTTGTGCTTCCTTCCGACGCACGTACTCGAGAATCCGAAGCGTAGTCGGTCCTCGCCCGTCGTCGATCTCACCAGAGACCGGGTCTGCGACCGACCCGGCCTGCGCTCCCTGCTCGGCTGCGACCGTCTTCTGCAGTGCAAGCTCCAGGTTCTCCTTCGCGGCAACATTGCGCGATTCAACCCGGAGGGCGTATCGAAACTCGTCGTATGCGGCCCGGTACTCCCCCTGCTGGTAGAGCAGTACGCCTCGATTGTAGCTCGCAGCGTGAATCAGCGACGTGGCTGCCGCGCGACGCTCGGAATCGCGTGCGGCTACTGCCTGACGTGCCTGATCCCATGCCTCGAGCGCGGCCTCCTGCTCGCCGAGCGCGTAGTAGACGTTCGCCGTGTTGAACAGGAGCCACCCCTGATCCGCCGCATCGTGTTCCGCACTCAGGTAGTGCAGGAGTGCCGCCTGGTAGTCGCCCCTGCCGTACGCGAGGTTGCCCCGTATCACCGACAGCACCGGCCCGGCGGGCGCGCAGCCGAGCAGGAAGAGCAGCACCCCGCAGAGCGCGCAGAGTCTCAGAGCATACCGCGCCATCGTACTACCCTTACCGAGGTGGACGCCAGAAGCGCCACGATCGCAATGCCCAGGAACAGCCGGTACCGGCGTCTGGGTACCAGACGGAACCCCTCCCTCTGGCGCACGGTCGCAAAGCGCGAGAGCGCGCTGCTGAGGCCGGTCACCACGTCGGGCGAGCCGACGTCGAAGAGTGCACCGCCGGTCCTCGCGGCGATTCGCTCGAGTACCGCCGGGTCCGCTCTCGTGATCGCCGGACGCCCGTCCCGATCGAGAACCGGCGTTCCGTCGGACGTAGGAATCGTAGAACCGTCTGTCGTCCCGGTCAGAACGGCCATGACCGGGATTCCTCGCCGGCGAAGCTCGGCGACCGGCCGGTCGGCCTCGCCATCGAGCGCTTCCCCGTCGCTCAGCAGGACGATAGCGCGATGTGCGAAGCTCGCCTCCGGAAAGCTGCGAAGCGCCTCGTTGAGCCCGACCTCGATATTGGTGCCCGGAGCGGAAACCAGTGCCGGGCCCACCCCGTCGAGCACAACCTCCAGCGCATTCGCGTCCTCGGTCAGTGGCGTTACGGTGACGGCGGCCCCCTTGAACGCGACGAGCGCCATCCTCGCCGAAGGCAGCTGCCTCGTCATCGCACGCACGACCCCGATGGCGCGGTCAAGACGCGACGGCTCGATGTCCGTGGCCAGCATGCTGTGCGAGATATCAACGGCGATGACCACGTCGAGACCGGCTCTGTCCTCCTCCACCGGCCGCTCACCCCACGTGATGTCGGCGGCCGCGAGCACGGCAAAGACCAGAAACACGTCATAGGCGAACGCGGAGAAGAACCACTTGACGGTGTAGACCCGCATGGTCGTCTCGTGCGCCCACATCGGGCCGAGCCGTGATATCTCCGCGCGCCCCTTGAGATAGGCTCGCGCCTGCAGCGCGACAACCGGGAGAAGGATGAGGAATCCCATGAGCACCCGGGGGCTCTCAATCGTCACGACTCCTCCTCATCACACGACCTCGCGTGCGAACAGCCGCCGTATGAGGAAGTCAACTCCCAGAAAGCCGACCCCCCAGAAGATCAGCACCTGATCGAGCGGCTCTCGCACGACCCGCAGGAGCGATCGCTGTTCGACTCGCTCAACCGTATCGATCGCGTCGAACGCCGCCTGCAGCGCGGTACTCGACCCTGCATAGAAGTAGCGCCCACCGGCGATATCGGCGAGCTCGAGCATGGCATCCTGGTCGAAGCTCTCCCGAATCGTTCCTCGCATCAGCTGACCCGTCTGCGGATCCCGGATCTCGATCTCCACCTCGCCGTCGCTTCCGATACCGATGATGTACAGCCCGATGCCGAGCGACCGCGCCGCGCGCGCGGCGGTCTCCGGTTGAATCTCTCCGGCATTGTTGACACCGTCTGTCAGGAGAATGATCGCCTTGCGCGGCGCGTTCGACCGCTCAAGATGAAGAGCCGCCGTAGCGATCCCCATGCCGATTGCGGTGCCGTCGCCCATCTCGAAGATCTCCATCTGATCGAGGACCGAGACGAAGTGCTCGTAGTCGATCGTTGGTGGAACACGCAGCGATGCCTCGAGACCGAATCCGACGACACCAATGGGATCGTTCTGACGCAGCGACACGAATCTGCGGATCATGGCCCGGGCGGCCTCAAAACGGTTCTCGGGCTGGAAGTCACGCGCCGCCATCGTGGGAGACTGATCGAGTACGAACACGATGTCCACGCCCCGGGTGAGGTAGCTACGCTCGCGACTCACCCGCTGCGGTCCTGCGAGCGCGACGACGAGGACGACAAACCCTGCCCAGAATGAGATCGCGGCAACCGCCACGAGCAATGAGGCTGCGGTGCGCGGTGGGGTGAACCCCCTGCCACCCCATACCCCGAAGGGAAAGGTAAGCGTGCCGCCACGGCCGCGCCAGAAATGCCTCAGGTAGATGAGCAGGGGAACGGCGAGCAGCAGGAGGAGAAGCCCGGGACGGTCAAACACCAGCATCGGCAACCTCCGGTCGTCCGGTCCGTGAGCCCGGCAACCGCCTCCTTCGCCGGCGCAGGCTCTCGAGTTCTACCATCAACGCACGGCACGTTCGCAGGTGTTCGAGCCGGACCTTCCGCCGTACCTGTGCACCGGCGAACTTCGCACTGTCCGCCGTCTCGAATACCCCTCCCAGCGGGGCGGCTGCCTGGGCATCGGCGCCGCATTGGGCTGCGAGGGCGGGCAGGTATGAAGTCAGCTCCGTCGAAGTTGCCGCCCGGCACTCGAACCCGAGACGGCTCGTCATGAGGTCCTGCAGTGCGCCGACGAGGTGCGTGTAGAAGTCCCGGGCGGTGTCGTAGCGGATGTTCTTCTCAAGCTGATCGATCGCGCGCAGGAGCTTGCGGTACGGAACGCGGGCTCTGTGCCGCGCGAGGACTCTGCGCACGACAGCCCGTCCGGGCCCGGCGAGATAGAGGATCGCGAGCAGCGGTACGGCCACGGCAAGGACGATCATCAGCATGACCAGCCTCGTCCCGGGCAATCGCTCGGGCCCAAGGATTCCGCGCACCTCGGCGCGCTCTTCCCCGACGCTCGACACGAGGAAGCTCAGCCCGTCCAGCGACACCCCGCCCAGATCGATCGGCGGAATGGTCAGCGTTCCCGGCTCGAACGGCACCACGATCAGACGGACATCGTACTCATCCCCGCGCTCGATGACGCGAACCGACGTGATGTCTCCCCAGGCCGCCTCCGGAACGCGCGTCGGCGCCTCGAGCTCCACTGCCGATCGTACCCGGTAACGCAGTTCGATCGGGTCGCCAACGAATGACTCAGCCGGGAGCCGAACGGACTCTACAATGTTGTACGACTGCGCAAAGACCACCGACGGCGCCACGGCGCACGCGAACAGGAGCCACAGGACGAAGCGTCGAGCCGCACCGCTCATCGCGTCCTCCTCCGCTCGAAGTACCGGATGAGCTGGGCCGCGGGGTCCTGGTCGGTTGAGACCTCGAGCGTACCAATACCGCGTTTGCGGCATTCGGCGAGCCAGTTTTTCCGCTGTTGCTCCCAGTACGCCGCATACGAGTCACGAAAGCGCGCCGAGTAGCCGGGGGCCGCGAGCGTGCGCCGCGTCTCCGGGTCGTCGAGCCGGATGAAACCGGTCAGCGGGAACTCGCGGTCGGTCGGGTCGGTCACGCGAACGGCGATAACGTCGTGGCGTCGTCCCATCAGAGTCAGGTCGGGCAGGTATGCGCGTGTCTTGAAATCGGACAGGACGACGACGACACCTCGCCTCTTGAGTGCCTCGCCGGTCGTCCGAAGCGCAAGCGCGAGGTCGGAGCCGGCGCCTTTCGGCTCTACGCCCACCATGTCGGTGATGAGACGAAGCGCGTGTCGCTTCCCCTTGCGAGGGGCAACCCAGCTCTCAATCCGGTCGGAGAAGAGGATTGCGCCGACTCGGTCATTGTTCACGATCGCGGCGAGACTGAACAACGCGAAGAGCTCGACAACGACCTCACGGCGGGTGCGATACCCGGGGCCTCTGAAGAGGCTCGCCGAGACATCCACGACGAGAACGAGTGTCAGCTCGCGCTCTTCACGGAACGTCTTCGTGTACGGCGCGTCCATGCGTGAGCTTACGTTCCAGTCGATCAGACGGGCGTCGTCGCCCTCAACGTACTCGCGAACCTCGTCGAACTCCATCCCGGGGCCGCGGAACACACTGCGATAGTCACCGGCGAGCAGGTTCTCGACCAGTCGGCTTGCGACGAGCTGGATGCGCTTGACGCTGGACAGGAGCCGGGATCGATCCATTGCCGTCAGGGAACCGCCACCGTCGAGAGGAGCAGCCCGACCAGGTCATCCGAGGTGAGTTGCTCCGCTTCCGCCTCGTAGGACGGGATAATGCGGTGGCGCAGCACAGACGGAGCCACCGCCTTCACGTCGTCGGGGAGCACGTGCGATCGGCCGTCGAACAGCGCACGCACCTTCGCGCACCGGAAGAGGAAGATCGTAGCCCGGGGAGACGCTCCGAACTCCACGTACCGATGGAACGAACGCGACTCGGTCTGCTTGCGCGAGCTCATCACCAGGGCAACGATGTACTCCTGGATCCGGTCGTCGACCTGGATCTTCGAGGCCGCCTGCTGAAGTCGCTGCACGTCGGAGGGAAACAGAATCGTCTTGAGCCCGGGGTCGTGTTCCACGCCCACCCGCTTGAGTATCTGCAGCTCCTCCTCGGGGGATGGGTAGGTAACGGCGAGCTTCATGATGAACCGGTCGAGCTGTGCCTCGGGCAGCGGATACGTACCTTCCTGCTCGATGGGGTTCTGCGTCGCGAGCACGAAGAACGGCGCTGGAAGCGGATAGGTAGTCTCACCGATCGTGACCTGGCGTTCCTGCATCGACTCGAGCATCGCGGACTGCACCTTTGCCGGGGCGCGGTTGACCTCGTCCGCGAGGATGATGTTCGAGAAGATCGGCCCCTTGCGCGCCATGAACTCTCCGGTCTGCTGGCGGTACACCATCGTCCCGATCAGATCGGCGGGCAGGAGATCGGGCGTGAACTGGATGCGCCTGAAGCTCGCGTCCATCACCCGCGCGAGGCTCGTAATGGCCAGCGTCTTCGCGAGGCCGGGCACCCCCTCGAGAAGCACGTGTCCGCCGGTCAGGATCCCCATGAGCATCCCGTCGATCATCGCGGCCTGACCGACGACCGCGCGCCCGATCTCCTGTCTGCACCGCTCGATCAGGTCACGCGCACGCGAAACCTCGGCCGCGAACTCCGGGCTGCTCGGCGAGATCGTCGTTGTGTCCTTATT
This sequence comes from Spirochaetales bacterium, assembly GCA_007127335.1. Lineage (GTDB taxonomy): Bacteria > Spirochaetota > Spirochaetia > DSM-27196 > SLST01 > SLST01. The sequence goes on from SKZO01000184.1 coordinate 28,928, forward strand.
CATGATCCGTCCTACGTCCTGTAATCGGCGTTCTCATGCACGTACTGGTCCGAGAGGTCGGAGCCCCAGACTCTCGCGTCGGCACTCCCCATCCCGCAGTCAACCGCGATCTCAACGCATCGCTGATGCTGCGGGTAGCCGGTCACCCTCGGGTTCATGGCCGACGACTTCAGGTAGTCGGACAACCGAACCTCCTTCTCGCGGTCGATCCTGAACGCCCCGTCGGCGAACACGGTCTCGCCACCCACGCGGATGCCGACGTTTCGCGGGTCTGCCGATACTCCGGCCGAGCCGAGATAGTCGCCCACGGCCGAAAGCAGCCGGCCGACGTTCGGGTCGTTCCCGTAGATGGCGGTTTTCACGAGCGGGCTGTTGGCAATCGCCTTCGCAGCCCCCCGGGCCAGCTTTTCGGTCCGGAGACCGGAAACCGTCACCTGCAGCACGTGCGCCGCGCCTTCTCCGTTACGTACCACATCCTGGGCGAGAAGTCCACAAAGACGGGCAAGAGCCTGCTCGAAGTCATGCTCCGGGAC
>SKZO01000366.1 GCA_007127335.1 Spirochaetales bacterium
CTGAGGAACGACCCTGAAAGCCGCGTGGCGTGCGAGACCTTCACGACGACCGGTATGGTGCTCGTGGGCGGAGAGATCACCACGAAGAGCGAGTACATAGACGTCCAGGAGATCGCCCGGGGCGTTGCCAAGAAGGTTGGCTATACCGATCCCAACTACGGGCTCGACTGGGAGAGCATGGCCGTGATGAGCGTCATCCACTCCCAGAGCCCGGACATCGGTCAGGGCGTCAGCGGCACCGGGCTCTACGAGGGCCAGCAGGGCGCCGGCGATCAGGGGATGATGTTCGGGTTCGCCTGCACGGAAACACCGGAGCTCATGCCCGCGCCCATCAGTTACGCGCACCGGATCCTGCGTTACGCTGCGGACCTGCGGAAGAACGGACAGATAACCTGGCTGCGGCCGGACAGCAAGAGCCAGGTCACCGTCGTCTACGAGGACCATAAGCCGGTCCACATTGACACGGTGGTCGTCAGTCACCAGCACGACGACGGGGTGTCCTACGAGGACATCAAGAGCACGGTCATCTCGCAGATCATTGAGCCCGTGCTCGGCGACACCGGGCTGCTGACGAAGGAGACGAAGTACTTCGTCAACCCCACCGGCCGATTCGTCATTGGCGGGCCGCACGGCGACAGCGGGCTGACCGGCCGCAAGATCATCGTCGACACGTACGGCGGGATGGGCCGCCACGGCGGAGGCGCCTTCAGCGGCAAGGATCCGTCCAAGGTGGATAGGAGCGCCGCCTATATGTCTCGTTATGTTGCCAAGAACGTGGTTGCCGCCGGACTCGCCGAGCGATGCGAAATCGAGCTCGCCTATGCGATCGGGGTGCCGTTTCCCATCAGTATCACCGTGGACACCTTTGGCACCGGGAGCGCTCCGGAGGAGCGGATAGAGAAGGCAGTCGGCAAGGTTTTTGACCTCACCCCGGCCGGCATCATCCGGACGCTCGACCTCAAGAAGCCGGTCTACCAGAGCACGAGCAACTACGGCCACTTTGGACGGGAAGGCTTCAACTGGGAGCGGACAGACCAGGTTGAGGCGCTCCAGAAGGCGGTGGGGTGAGGGGCGGCCTGACGCCGCCAGGGCACGGCGGTCCGTGACGAGCAGGCCGGACCTCGCCGGTCTCCTTCCGTCGCTGATCGATCTCTCAGTCCGGGCCGGAGCCGCGATCCTCGACGTCTACGAGAGCGGAGACCTCGAGACCGAGCGCAAGGCCGACGCGAGTCCGCTCACGCTGGCCGACCGCACGAGCCACGATCTCATTGACGCGGGCCTGCGCAGCCTCACCCCGGGCGTGCCCGTCCTGAGCGAAGAGGGCCGCGACATGCCCTGGTCCGAGCGCCGCGCCTGGAGCGAGCTCTGGCTCGTCGACCCACTGGACGGCACGAAGGAGTTCATCAAGGGGAACGGCGAGTTCACCGTCAACATCGCTTTCATCCGGGGAAACGCGCCGGTCCTGGGCGTGATCTACGCGCCGGTCCGCCGGGTGGCCTGGTTCGGCCTCACCGGCGCGAACGGCGACCCGGGCCTTGCGCGACGCATGTCCGCAGAAGCGTTATCTGATCTCCAGGCCGACGCCGTACCCCGGGGAGAACCGCAGCGGCCAGGTGTCGCGCCCCAGTCGCTCGGCGGACCCATCTCCGTGCGCGAACGCGACGACCGGCGGCTCACCGTGATCGCGAGCCGCACGCACCTGAACGAGCCGACGAAGGCCTTCATATCCCGCGTCGGCGCGCCTTACAACGACGTTCGGACGATCAACGTCGGCAGCTCGCTCAAGCTCTGCTACCTCGCAGAGGGTCGCGCCGACCTCTACCCGCGCTACGCTCCCACGAGCGAATGGGACACCGCCGCCGGTCACGCGATCATCCGCGCCGCCGGCGGCGAGATCTACCGCGCGGACCCAGCCACCGGCCGCACCGACGAGCCGCTCGCCTACAATAAGGAGAACCTGCTCAACCCCTCCTTCGTCGCGTGCGCGTGGTAGAGGCGGGGCACGTTTCGACCGTATTGGAGGCCATGTGCATGTTCCATGTAGACGTTACTGCCGTGAACCCCGCAGACCCGGAGCGCGAAAGCCGACATGTGCGTGCCCTCGTTGATACGGGCAGTGAATACACGTGGATGCCCGCGCAGGTTCTTGACGAGACCGGCATTGAACGGCGTCGTTCGCGAAGCTTTGTGACGGCCACCGGCGAGCGCTTCGCGCGGCCCGTGGGATACGCGATTCTGCGCGTGGCAGACTTTGAGACCGTGGACGAAGTCGTGTTCGCGGAACCCACCGACATGACCCTGCTCGGCGTGCGGACGATCGAAGGCGTGGGCGCCTACGTGGACCATGTCGAACGCCGTCTCGTGCCGCGTGACGCGATCAAGGTGTAGCGAGGCGAAGTGTAACGCTCCAGGGCGCACGCCCTCCTCACGTCTCGTACGGAATCGTGCCGGTCTCGTCGACCGAATGCCCGAACTCGCGGAGATAGTGCTCTCCGGTCTCGAACGAATCACCGCGCTCAGTCAGTCTCTGTTGGAGGAGCCGCTGCAACCCGATCCGGGCATCGCGGTACGACGGGTGCTCGATCAGGTTGGTCAGCTGGTATGGGTCAACCTCGTTGTCGTAGAGCAGCCACGCGCCGTCGAGCGTCTCTACGTACGTGTACCGTGGTGTTCGCACTCCGCGGTACTCTCTTCCGGTGTACCCGTACACCCCTCCC
>SKZO01000259.1 GCA_007127335.1 Spirochaetales bacterium
CGCACGTGGAGTTCTTCGAAGAGGACGGCACGCGTCGGATTGCCCAGGAGATGGGGGTGCGGATCCACGGACAGTGGTCGCGCACATTCGCGCAGAAGTCGCTTCGCCTCTACTCGCGAACCGACTACGGGCCCGGCCGCATGAGCTATCCGTTCTTCGAGAACAAGGAAATCGATGACTTCAACAGGCTCATCCTTCGTAACGGCGGCAACGACTGGTACGACGCGCTCCTGACCGACGCGACGCTGCAGACGCTCGTCGAGCATCTGCCGTTCGATACCCAGCACTACCGCCCAACGGTAATCTACTTGAACGGTGAGTACTGGGGAATCCAGAACATCCGTGACCGGTACGACCAGCACTACCTGGAGACCCACCACGGGGTTTCGCGTGACCATGTCGTGATTCTCGACAGGCAAGGTCTGGTGCACACCGGCGAGCCGGGAGATGAGGAGCCGTACCTGGAGTTCCGGGATCGCGCGGCCGCCGGCGAGCTGACAAGCTGGAACGAGTTCAACGGGCATATGGCATTGAGCGAATACCTCGACTACGTGTTCGCCCAGGTGTACGCAGGAAACTACGACTGGCCGCAGAACAACATCCGCTACTGGGCGTACACCGGGGAGCATGTTACGGACGAGGAGGGTCCGCGCGACGGGCGATGGCGCTGGCTCATGTTCGACGTTGACTTTTCGTTCGGACACTCGCAATCGGCGACATTTGATGTTGCAGCGTGGATATTCGGGGGCTCCGGAGAGAACCCCTTCTTCACGGCCGAAGAGCGAGCTGCCCACCCGTACCATTTCGAGCTGAACCACCGGCTCGTGGATGTCGCTGAGATCCGCCACGAGTTCCTGCAACGGTCTGCAGTTCACCTCGCCACGACAGTCAGCGAGCAGCGTACGGTCCGGCACGTAGATCGGCAGGTGGCCCGCATCGAGCACGAGATTCCGCGGCAGGTTGAGCGGTGGAGGGCTCCGGCGACGGTCGAACACTGGAGAGATCAGGTCGAACGGATGTATGACTTCGCGCGCAATCGCCCCGGCCTGGTCCGTGATCAGCTCATGGGTCAGTTCGAGGAGCTGACGCGAAGCGAAGAGCTCACGGTTACGGGCCTCGACGAAGTCTCCGACATCGCCTTGCACACGGTCGCCCTCAGCAGCACAACGCCGGGCGTCGACATCAGCGACGGGACCTGGACGGGACAGCTCTTCGTCGGTGTCCCCGTGGTGCTGACCTCTCGTCATACGGATCTGCGCAGGATCGAGATCTCAACGGACGACGATATCGATGTGCTCGAGCAGGCGGACCGCCGCGTCTCGTTCATCATGAACGGTCCGGTACACGTCGCGCTTCGCTCCCCCTGATCGTTACGGCGCGGCCTCGCGCGGGGTTACCATGTTCGGTCTGATCACCTCGATGCCCTGGACGTACTTGCTGTTCGACATGATCTTCAGCTGATGGGCACGTACGAGGTCGGTCAGCCAGCGGGGCTCGCCGTCCGACGTCTTGATCTCGAGGATCACGGAGCGCGGACGATGCGGCCTGAGGATCACCTGCTGCGGGAAGAGGCTTCGCGCACGCGTACTCACGACACCATGGTCGAGCGTAAGCCGCACCGATCGGCACGATCGAGCCTGATAGCCCTCGCGGTGGTACTGGACAAGAACCACCGGAATGAGCGACCGTACTCGAACCAGCCGGGCGAACTCCACAGTAACCGGATCTCCGTCCACCGGCCAGTGACCTGTGCTCTGAAAACACACGTAGTGGTCGTGCGGGACGCGGGTCGTGTGTTTGGTCATGACATTGCCGTAGCGGGTCTTCAGTTCCACCGAGACGATATCGTTCGATTCCGGATGATCCGCATACGCCCGAAGCCGAAGCTTGATCCGGCCGAAGTTGCCGTCCTCCTTCTCGTAGTACGCCCGGTAGTCATGGGTGTCGTAGTAGATGCTCCGAACCAGATACCGCCCGCGGGCCTGCTTCCTCGTATACGCGTCGGGCTCGAAGTGGAGAGGTAGCCTCGCGCGCAGGCGATGGTACTCCGCCAACGAGATCAGATACTTCCGTTCAAACCGTTGGAGGCCTGACACGCAAACCTACATGGGAAGCGCGAGCTGCGGAGCGAGCAGTGACACCTTCCGAACACAGCCGAGATCCTTGAGCTCGGCCACCATCTCTCGCAGGCCCTCTTCGTTCGCACGTGCAAGCCGAAGCTCGTACGTTACCTCCCACGCGTCCCCATCCACCTCGTGGTTGCGAAGCTGTACACTCATCCGCCGGCGGCGAACAGCCTCGTCGACCGAGTCGTCGTACGGATCGACCCCGGAGACGACGAGGATGTACTCCTCGTGCAGCGGTCTGCCGTACTTGAGGATGAATATCACGCCCATTGCGATGCTCAGGACAACGGTAGCGAACACCGCGATCGTCCAGTTGAGCGTGCCGACTCCCAGTCCAACGGCGATCGACCAGAAAAGGAAGACCATATCCCGGGTGTCCTTGATGGGGGTGCGAAACCGGATGATGGCGAGCGATCCCACCAGCCCGAGCGAGAGCACGAGGTCACCCTGGATAAGGATCATCACGACCGCGACGATCGGGACCAGCAGCACCAGGGTCGACAGGAAACCGCTCTCGTAGTTCATACCCCGGTGGGTTATCCGGTAGACCGCGGCCACGGCGAGCCCGAGCACGAGTGCGAGTGCGAGCGAGACGAAGAAATTCACCACATCCTCAGCAGGGAGGACAATGATACCTATGAGACGTTCCACGAGATTCGCCCCCTTTCTGCCATGCCCCGCCTCAGCGCAACGGACCCTGCGACGAGACGTCCTGGCTGACCCGGAGTACCGGCGCGCGTCCCTTCTTGTCTTCGCCCATATAGAGCGTCAGGTGCGGGTACGGAATCTCGATTCCCCGTGCATCAAAGGCCCTTTTGAGTCTGCGGTTGAACTCGCGGCCGATCTCCCACTGCTTGATGGGAAGCGTCTTCGTCCGCGCCTTGATGACGATCGCAGAGTCGCCGAACTCGTCGAGGCCGAGGATCTCGATCGGCTCGAGGATCGACGCGCCGTAGACCGGGTCCGCGCGGAGCTCTTCGTCCACGACCCTGATGACCTCCATCACCTCGTCGACGTCCTCGCGGTAGGCAACCCCGATGTCAAAGACGTAGCGCGAGTACTCCTTCGTCATGTTGGTGACGACGTTGATCGTGCCGTTGCGGACGAAGTGGACGTTCCCGGCGAGGTCGCGCAGGACCACGAGCCTGAGGTTCACCTTCTCCACGAGGCCGCCGGTGCCGGAAATCTGAACGACGTCGCCCACGCGGATCTGATCCTCGAGCAGGATGAAGAAGCCGCTGATCACGTCCTGCACGAGGTTCTGCGCGCCAAAACCGACCGCCAGTCCGAGCACGCCCGCGGCGGCGAGAATCGGGCCGATCGCGATCCCGAGCTGCCCCAGGATGATGACCAGACCGACTGAGAAGATAGCGACGTTCACCAATGAGTTGACGATCGACTTCAGGGTGTCCGCCCGCTTGACCGCCTCGGGGTCTTCACCCTGGCCGCGGATGCGCCTGAACGCCCGGTTCACGAGCGCGTGCAGGACCCGCAGCGTAATGAGCATCACGATAATCACGAGCAGGATCTGCAGTCCGCTGCCTATGGCCCATGCGCCTACCTCTTCGAGGTATTCTGAGATCTCCATACGGGAATCGTACCACGAAGACGGAATCACCGGAACCGGGAGCCTGGAGGGAAGCACAGCAGGTTCCAGACCGACCGGTGATCGAGCTCATCACCGCTTCGCAGCCCCGTATCCGTGTTGCGGTACAACCCGCGCACGTCGTAGTCCCAGGAGAGCAGCAGGTCGCGGATTGCGGTGCGCTCGTACCCCGCGTTCGCGGTATTGTCCACCGAGTACTCGACGAGGATCACCGGCAGCGCCTCGCTGATCGTCCGCTCGCCGCCGCGAAGCGCGTGGAGCTCGGCGCCCTCGATGTCGATTTTCACCACGTCCGGTGCCGGTAGCTCCTGCTCGGCGACGAGATCATCGAGTCGCGCGACCGGCACCTCCTCGCGCCCTCCTTCGTCGAGCGAATAGTGCGACAACTGGTCGGCCGGACGCTGATGGAGCGAGTTGAACGTGTCGTCCGAGTAGCCGTAGAGCGTCATGGTCCCCGGCTTCTCGCCGAGTGCGACACGATGGAGCACGATGTTCTCAATGCCGGCCGCGGCGCATCGTTCGGCGAGCCGCGCGCACGAAACGGCCGCCGGCTCGAAGGCGTGAACCACGCGGCAGCGCGCGGCGTACCCGAGCGAGAAGACCCCGTCGTTCGCCCCTATGTCGTAGAAGACCGGATCGGCGAGCGACCCGAAAACCCGGTTGAACCAGAACCGGAGATTCTCGTTGATATCCTCATAATCACGGATCGAGTGTCCCATGCTTCTTCATCGACCGATTCGGCCGGCGCTTTGACACGAGCTCGCCCCCATGCCAGACTCGCTGCGTGCCCGCACCCCTGCCGCACTCCTATTACTCCACCTTCCCGGCCGGCGTCGACGGGCTGATACGGCAGATCGTGGAAGCCGACTATCCGCATGCCGTGATCACGCACGTGTTCGAGAATGCCGTACTCTACCGCGTGGGCGCCTCAGACCCTCTCCTCAGCGCTCCCTACTTTCAGAGCACGTTCCGGACGCTCGAGCATACCAGATCCAGCCCCTCCGAAGGGGTCGAATCGGCCGCACGGCGGTTCGAGGCCAACCTCGCCTCCTATCCCTTTTCCCGCCTGCTCGAACACGATCGTCACTTCCGGGTCATGTTCTCGCGCGACGGCCGTCCGGTCCCGGCGCCGCGCGCGGTTCGCGACCGAATGGAGCGAACGATTCAGAGGGTGAGCGGCAGGCCGACGCGATACCGCGATGCCGACGCGGAGGTCTGGGTATCGTTGCGGCGGGAGGGCTTCGCCCTGCTCCTCTTCAGGCGGCTGCGCAACCGCGCCCGATCCACCGACCGCCCGAAGGGCATGATCGCACCCGAACTCGGGGCTCTCCTCTGCCGCTATTCGGACCCGTCCCCGCAGGATGTCTTTCTCGATCCCTTCTGCGGGCACGGGGGGATCTTCCTGGAACGGATGCGATGGAAGTATCGCCTCGCCTTCGCGATCGATCGCGATGAACGGCTCGTGAGCGCGCTCAAGGAACGGTTGGGCCGTAACTCGGATGCGTGGCGAAAGCGGACCTACGTTCGTTCCGGTGACGGCACGTCGCTCGAGGGCTTCGACTCGGGGTTCATCACGGCGATCGTCACCGATCCGCCCTGGGGCGAATACGACCGTTCGGTCGGCAGCGTGGAGGCGTTCTACTCCGCCTTCCTGACCTCTGCAGCGAGAGTTCTCGCAGGCGGCGGCCGGCTGGTCCTGCTCGCAGGACGAGACGTCGCGGTCCCGGAGATCCTCGCGCCGCTCTCATCGTCTCTTGAGATGGAGGCCTCTCACGATATGCTGGTCTCCGGGAAGAAGGCGACGCTCTACAAGCTCCGGCGCCTGTAGGCGGAGCAGCCGCCGGCGGGTCGCCGGCCTTCTATGCGTTCAGGACCTTTCGGGCCTCTCGGACCATCTGGCTCGCGTACCCCCACTCGTTGTCGTACCAGGCCATGACCTTCAGCAGATCGCCGTCCACGACCTGAGTGACGGTCAGATCCACGATCGCGGCGTGCGCATCTCCAATGATGTCGGAGGAGACGATGGGGTCTTCAGTGACGGCGAGCACGTCCTTGTACTGGTCGGTCTCGCACGCCTTTTTGAGAAGATCGTTCACCTCCTCAACGGAGGTAGACTTCTCGAGCACGAAGGTGAGGTCGGAGATGGAGCCGATCGGGACCGGGGTGCGAATCGCTACACCGTCGAACTTCCCCTCGTATTGGGGCAGGGCCTTGGTGGTCGCGACGGCCGCTCCTGTAGACGAGGGAACGAGGTTTGCCGCCGCCGCGCGACCTCGTCGGTATTTACTCGAGGGGCCGTCGACGATCGCCTGGGTGGACGTGTACGCATGGATGGTCGTCAGCATCGCCTTCCTGATGCCAATCTCGCGTCCGATGATCTCCACAACGGGCGTGATCGAATTGGTGGTACAGCTCGCGCAGGAGAACATCTGCTCGCCTTCGCCGGTGTTCACACCGTGAACGACCGTCGCAATCTCAGGGCTCTTGGCGGGTGCCGAGAGGATGGCATGTTTGGCGCCCGCGCTGAGGTGTTTCTTCAGCTGCTCCTCCTTCGTGAACAGGCCGGTGCACTCGAACACCGCGTCCACGCCCAACTCACTCCAGGGCAGCTGTGCCGGGTCCTTCTCATTGAGGACCCTGATCTCCTTCCCGTCGACGGACAGCGCGTCTTCGCTAGATTCGACGCTCTTGCCGTAGCGACCATAGACCGTGTCGTACTTCAGCAGGTAGGCCAGATTGTCGGCCGGAACCAGGTCGTTGATCGCGACCAGCTCGAAGCCCGGTTGATCAAGGATGATCTTGAGCGTTGCCCTGCCGATCCTCCCAAGCCCGTTGATTGCCACTCGTGCCATACTCCTCTCCTTTGCCTTTCGGCTTCTCGCGCTGTCTATTCTTCCGGGACGGCAACTCCCTCGTCCGCCCCCGCTGCAACTTCGATATCCCCAATCACACTGTTGAGCCTGTCCAGGTGCTCACCGGCGGCCTGGAAATTGCCGTCGGCGAGCTCCTCCTTATACTGCGTGAACGCCTCAATCGCGTCGTCAACGAGGTTCTGAAGCCGGGCCGAGATCGCGGGTGCCGCCTCCGGCGCAACGTCGTGCGGCGGCTCTGCCACGGCGCGACCAACGAGCAGGTTCAGCGTCTGCTCAAAGGTGGGCGACCAGACCACCTCGTCCTGGTCTGCAAGGATCACCCTCCGGATCTCCGGGAGCTCGGCTCCCGCAGCCTGAAGGAAGACCGGCTCCGCAAACAGGACCGAGAGCTCATCCTCACGGAAGAGCGGGACGGTGAGGAGATTGCCCCGGATAATCTGCGAGCCGCGCTGATCCCAGAGGCTGAGCTGTTGCGACATCTCCGCGTTCTGATCTACTCGCGCCTCAATCTGGCGCGGGCCGAGCACCTCCACTCCTTTTGGAAAGGCGTACACCGTGATCCGGCCGTAGTTCGGCGCGTCCGAGCGTCCAGCCATCCACGCGTTCATCACGTTCCTGTCTCTGGGTGTGAAGGGAACCATAAGGACGAACTCGAGCTCTCCGCCGGGAAGCGTGATCATGATGTAGTACGGCGTGACGTCCTGGAAGGCTTCCCGGTATCGCTCGGTCGCGAACTCCCAGACATCCTCTCGCTGGTAGAACGTTCGCGCGTCGGTCATCTGGTAGACCCGGTACATCTCGGCCTGCGCCGTCAGGTAGTCCTCCGGGTAGCGAACGTGCGCTCTCAGGTTCTCGGGCATCTCGTCGGCACTCTTGAACAGTCCGGGGAATACGTTCTGATAGGTCCGGATGATGATGTCGTCGGGATCAAACACGTAGTAGTCGACGGTGCCGTCGTATGCGTCAATGACGACCTTCACCGAGTTTCGCACATAGTTCGCCCCCCGGAGACTTCCTATCCTGCCTGTGTATGGCTCGGAGTACGGGTAGTCCCGGGAGGTGATGTAGGTGTCGATGATGAACTTGATGCGCCCGTCGTTGGTGACCACCGGATAGGGGTCCCTGTCCTGGACGAGAAAGGGCGCCAGGCGAGAGGCGCGCCTGTCAATCTCGCGGTGGAACATGATCCGCGACTCAGGCGTGAAATAGCCTGAGAAGAGCTGTCTCACTCCGTCGAACTTCCATGCAAACACGAACCGCTTCAGGAGATTGTCCAGAAGAACACCTCCGTCGCCCTCGTAGGTGATGAACACGTTCTCGTCTTCCGCCGGGTAGTGAAACTCCTGCTCGGTGGTGCGGACATAGACGTGGTCGTCGGTCATCTCGCCGTAGTAGATCTCCGGCCTGGTCAGAGAGAAGCCGGTCTGCTCGAGCTCGTCGTCAATCTCCACCGGGATGTTCCGGAGCAGGAGATTCGGCTGGCCGTTTGGAAGAAACTCTGCGACCGGAAGCATCACCAACCCGTAGCCGTGGGTGTACTTGAGCTGACGACTGACCCAGGTCTGGGCTCGCGCGGGCAGTTGCGCCTTGTCGAGCTCACGCACGCTGAGCATCATCTGGCGGTACTCGCCGTCGATCGTGTAGCGGTCTACATCCACATCACGGAACCGGTAGTAGAGCCGGATCTCCTGTCGCTGACTGAGATTGTCCTGGAGCGCGCGCCAGTCCCACAGCCGGATGTTCTCCAATGTCTCCCGGTTCTCCCGAACGGCCTGCGCTCCAATCCCCGGCGTCACAGGTATGGTCGTCCGGTCAACCCTCGAGTCGTCGATCCCGAAGGCGACGCGGGTAAACTCGATGTTGTGCCCAATATACGGCTCTTCCAGGGTTATCTCGTTCGGGTTCACATAGAGCGTCCTGAACAGGCCGGGTATGACGCCGTTCACGAGGATGAGCAATCCAACGACAATGCCGATGGGAAGCAGCGTCTTGCCCGATGGGGCGAACGTGCCGTCCTCGGTGCGCTTGAGCGAGAAGAGTTTCTGAGTGACGCGGTCGCGAAAAGCGCCCCAGAACAGCAGGATCGCGGAGACCGTGTAAATGGCGACCGAGACGTAGTACGCAGGCTGTCGGACGTTGACCGCGAGCCACCCTGCTCCGGTGACCGCCCCGGCGGGCGAGTACATGAGCTCGAAGATATTGAGATAGCTGTTCCCCGCCCGCGTCAGCAGGAAGAGGCCCGCGAGCACGAACAGCTGCTTCCGCACGCGGCGGTAGCGCAGGACGTACGCCCTGAGATTCCGCTCCCGTTCACCGGCCTGCGCCATCCTGATCGCCGTGAGCGCAATCACCGCGGCCGCAGTCGCAACGATGAGGAAGACGAGCCAGGCGAGGAGTTCGGTGTACACCGGCAGCGAGAAGAGGTAGTAGCTTGTGGTTCTGCCGAACACCGGATCTCGCACGGCCGAGTCGGCCTGGTTCAGGAACAGCAGAACCTTGTCCCACGACCCAAGAGCCCAGCTTCCAAGGATAACTCCCAGCAGAACTGCAGCGGGCGCGGGAAGGAAGTTTTTCCCGGGAGCGGAGACGCTCTTGCTCGTGACCTGCAGATTCAGAAAGACGAACGCCGCCGCGACGACCCCTGCTGCTGCAAACAGCAACACCTTCGCGGAGATCTCGGTCCAGAATCGCGCGGCGTAACCGAGCGAGGCAAACCACTGGTACTCGGTCGTGATGTAGAAGAACACGTTGAACCCGATCAGGAGGACAATGAAGGCGGCAATGGTCCAACCGTTGCGTACGAGTCGCTTCTTCAGTACGGGCTTCTCGAGTCGGTTCGCCCTGCGCAGGGTGCGGATGAGCGGAATGACGCCAATCGCGAGCCAGATGATGCCAAGCACAGTGAACATGCGAACTCCTCACGAAAACGTACGGAGTCCGTGCAGTACGGCACATAGCCCGGATTGGTTAGGCGCCCATACCTCGCCGGCGATCCCGAGCGACCGGCGCCGTGCGGCTCACTCCTTCTCGTACGGCTTGCCGATCGATTTGGGCGGCGTCGCGCGACCGATGAACCCGGCGAGCGCTACCATCGTGAGGATGTAGGGGACCATCTGGACGAAGTGGCGCGGGATGCCCACGTCCTGGAGGCGGATCTGAACCGCATCCGCGAAACCGAAGAGCAGGCTCGCGCCAAGGGCGCCGAACGGCGTCCACTTGCCGAAGATCATCGCGGCGAGCGCGATGAAACCTCGCCCCGCTGTCATACCGTCGCCGAACCGGCTGAGGTGCGCGATAGAGAGATAGGCGCCGCCGAGCCCGGCGAGGGCGCCGCTCGTTATGACGGCGAGGTAGCGGGTGCGGTAGACGTTGATGCCCACCGTGTCCGCGGCTCGCGGATGCTCGCCCACCGCGCGAAGCCGCAACCCCCACACGGTGCGGAAGAGGAAGAGGTGCACCAGGACGACGAGCGCAAGCGCCATGTACACCATGGGATTCTGCATGCCGATGACCTCTCCCACCACCGGGATCCGATGCAGGAGAGGGACAGCCACGGTGGGTACCCTCGCGACAGCCGGGGATGTGCCGGCAACGTCGAAAACCTGCCGGAGCATGAAAACGGTGAACCCAACAGCGAAGATGTTGATGGCGGTGCCGCTGACCACCTGGTCGACCTTATACCGAATCGCCGCAACGGCGTGGATCAGCCCCATGAAGCCTCCGCTCAACAGAGCGCCCACGAGCCCCACCCAGGGGTTTCCGGTGAAGAACGTCACGAGCATCCCCATGAACGCGCCGGTCAGCATCATCCCTTCGAGCCCGATATTGATGATGCCGCTTC
>SKZO01000029.1 GCA_007127335.1 Spirochaetales bacterium
CATCTGGTTCCTCTATGAGTGGCTGATGGGCGTTCGGCTCGACCTGCCCGATTCCACCCGGGGCAACTACGTCGCGGTAGTGGATCCGGAAATGCAATACGCGGTACGGGGCTCGCGCGTCCCGCGCCAACGGGTCACCGCGTCCGCCGCTATCACGTTGCCGTTCGCGGCGGACTCCACCGCCGCGAGCGTCTCATTCCAGCGTTCGCGCTCCCGCCTGTCGCACTCGATGAACTGTTCGACCGCCCGGCTGATCAGCCAGCTTCTGCTGCTTGAGTGCGCTCGGCGATGGAAGAGAGTTCCTGCTCGACCTCCGGGCTCAGCGGATGGGGGTGCCCCTGTCCGCAAGCGCATCCCACAGCCGTGGCTGTTCCAGAAGGTAGCGCCGCCAGTTCCAGAAGTGCAGCTCCCGCTTCCGGACAGACGCCAGGGCGAGCAGATGCTTCAACACCTCCTCGTCCTCCAGCGCGTCGATCTCGTCCCAACTCGGCGCGGTCAGCACAATCTGGTTCTCGTGAGTGGCCCGGTACAGAGCGCCTAGCAGCACGTCCCTGTCCGGACGCTTGGCGAAGACGGACGAAGAGAGAGGCCCCTCGCGCAGCACCGCACCCGTCTCTCGTACCAGGCCCTCCTCGTCCGGGTACCCGGGCGTCTGCCCTGCAATCTGGGCGCGGATGTAGTCCTCTCCGGTCGGAGGCGACTCGGCTGTCGATTCGCTGGATTCCGGAGACGCGTCGCTGCGGCCCAACTCATCGACTTTCGCCGCTACCCACCGCAGTTCTTTGCGAGCCGTCTCCTCGCTCTTCCGAATCGTCTCCAGGAGCCGCTCCGGCGAGAACTCCTGCGGCTCCCCGTCGCCGCGGAAGGCGATCCCGCGGACGGTCTCGATGAGTCCCGCAACATCGCCCGTTGCCTCGAGATAGCGAATCGCATGCTCCGACGCTCCGGCGCTCTCAAGAGAGTCGTACGAGCCGAGACCTTCGGCAAGGCATCTCCGTACCGCCGGAGGATCGGCATGACGGACGATCGCAGGCCACACCTCACTCGGCTCTCCACGATACAGCGTGTCGAAGCGGCGGAATGCGGGCCGCTCGTCGCCGTAGAGCTCGTAGAGGCGCCGGTAGAGCCTGTCGGGATCGACGCAGACGGGCAGATCGATCGGCTCTTCGAGCAGCGCGTTGGCCCAGACCCGGACCTCCCTGGCCTCGCGGCGGTCGATGTCGCCAATCACGTAGGCGGCGCGAGGACACCGGCTCTCAACGAGCATCCCCACCGCGAGCAGGGCGTAGTGGTAGGGATAGCCCTGCGTCTTCGAATCCCAGAGCAGACATCCGTTACCGTGGAAGTCGTTGAACCCGTCGTCGGGTTCCGCCCACAGGACATCGTAGCTGCCGGCGGGGTCACGGTAGAAACGATCGTCCGGGAACTGACGCTTGTGGTGGCGGTATAACTTAAAGTCCTCCGCCTCCTGCCGGCTGCTCAGATCGCCGACGACCCGCCAGTGCTCGTCGGGCGTATCGCGATTGCTCACCGTCTCAGGAGTATAGACGTATCGCTTCTCACCACGGCGCTCCTGAACCTCCAGCCGCGTTAACCGCGAGGGGAAGTTCCCGAACAAGACGAGGCTCTCGTGGTATACCTGTTCCCAGAGATCCGCGGGGATGTCCGTTCCCTTCGCCGTGAGATAGATCTGTATTCCCATTTCAACCTCCTGTCACTCACCGCCGGCGGCGAGGGTCGGGTGCTTCGTGGGTTCCGTCCGGCGATCCCGGCGAAGGAGATGCCTCCGGCAACCATGTCGAGGATGAGCGAGACCCAGATTCGGTGTCCGCGGATGCAAGGCTTCCCGAGACAGACGTTGGGGTTCACGGTTATTCGCACGAGCAATCGGCACTTACCGCGCGGTGAATCGCCTGCACTCGACAACGTGATCGATCGTGATCTCCCAGACCGTTGCCTGGATCGATTTTTCTTCAAACGGCTCGGCGATGTCCGGCTCGTACCAGTGCAGATCAAGACATCGGTCCCAGCTCTCAACTATCTGAGCGTGATATCCGTCATCGGGGAGCGGCTTCTGCTCGTAGAAGGACAATCCGTGGCGGGCGAGCTCCCGCTCGAACGCGTCACCATCTACCTCGGAGGATGGAAGATACCAGTAGTTCAGAACGTAGTGCCAGAGTGAGAAGTCGGACAGCAGCACCCGGTCTGCGGAACACTCCAGCTCCAGCCTCACCCCCTCCTCGCCCTTCGCCAGATGACCGCTGCACCGCAAATCGGGTCGACGCCTGGGACCGTTCCACCGGTACCACGCCCACAGCGCCTGACAATCGTGGTCGGGCGGAGGGCCAATGCGGTCGCGCATCTGCCGAGTCATCCACGCGTACGCCGGCATCCAGGCCGGCTCAGGGAGGTGACACGGCCTGGCCCGCAGTCGCCCCGACTTCTCGAGCTCGTTCCAGGCGGGGCTGGTTTGGATCGTCCAGAGAGTCATGGTCGAGTGCGTGAGTGAATCTGGAGCCGACTCGCAGCTTCACTGTTTCGAAGGCATCCCATGCTTCCTACTACTGCGGAGAAGCCGCATCGCTTCACAGGCGGAACGCGCGCCCGCTAGAACCGGTAGCTCACGCCCACGGTAAACGAGGCTTCGCGGTGGGTCTCGTCGGAGGGGCGATAGATCTCCACGTCATGGGGAGCCGGGAAGCCCGGGCG
>SKZO01000030.1 GCA_007127335.1 Spirochaetales bacterium
ACCGACCGGATCGCCGCGATCGTACCGCCGCGCCCCGACTCGCCGCACGCCGGCACGACGAGCGTTGCCGGCGATGAGGTGCGCTTCTCATGCGCGGCCGACGGACGGCTCCTGGTCGTCCACCCGTCGCCGGGTGAGTACCTCGTGGTCGGGTGTCGTGCCAGCATCACGATCCCGACCGCCGCCGCGGTATGGCCCGCCTGCCGCGAGATCCGCGCAGAGTCGGGCCGCTACGACGGCACCGATTGGATTGCCACCGGAGAACCCGAGTGGTTCACGTTCGACCAGACCGCACGCACCGTATCGGTCAGTCTGGCCGGACCCGCGGCGGTGCGCCTGACGATCCCGGAGTCGACATGACCGCGCTCGAGATCCAGCGGGCCGCGGATACGCGCCGCTTCCCGGTGCGCCTGCGCGACGAGATCCGGTAGACTTCCGAAGGCGACCGCGAAGCCGTTTGCTATACTTCGCGCCATAGGCACCGGGGATTTCACCATGGAACTGATCTACGCGACCGGCATCGACTCGATCACGCCCCCCGCTCCTGGAGAACGCTACGTGGGCGTGCTCGGCCTGATCGAGGAGCTCGAGCTCCGCCTTGGACTCGCAGGGCTCTGGCCGAGCGAGTTCGAGCGCAGGCTCGCCTGCCTGCACACGCTCCGCAGTCGCGCCGGGAAGAACGCCTTCTGGGCGCAGTCGCTTGCCGCGGATCCGCTCGGCGTTGCTTCAGAGCTCCTGCGGCGCCGCGACGAGCTCGTCGCGGCCGGCACCCGCACCCGCACCCGCGATTCTGCCGGCGTCCCGTCCCGGATAGCGGAGCTCTCACAGATCGACGCGAATCTCCCGCACGACTCGCCGGTGAAGCACGGTCCGGCCGATCGCATGGACGCCCTCGTCCGCGCGATGGCCGCGGGCGAGCGACCCGTCGGGCTCGATGCCCTCAGGTCACTCGAACCCCGCGACCTCCTGCCAACCGGCGTGGACCGGCTCTTCACTGCCCTCGAGCGCACCGGCGTCCCGGTATCGTTCGAGTCCCTGAAGGCGGCGGCACCGCGCTGCTCAAGGCTCGGCGCGGCTCAGCGGCTCCTCGCGGGCGAGGTCGACGATGGTGCGACGGTGGCCGGCGATGACGACACCCTCGTCTTTGCCGCAACACAGACCGCGAACGACGGGATTGAGCTCGTCACGCGCTTCCTTCGTGACCACGGCCCCGGCGAGACCGGTGAGGTCGCGGTCGTCACGGACGCGGCGCACCGGTGGTATTTGGCCGAGGCCCTCGCGGCAGACGGGTCACCTTCCACCGGAGCGACCGACGACGCGGGGATGCCGGATCTCGGCGCGCTCTCCCTCATACCCTGCTTGATCACCTCACCGCGGGACCTGCAGAAGCTCGTCTCGCTTCTCATGTCAGGCGCAAGCCCGGTGGACTCGAGCCTCTCGTGGCGGCTCGCTCGTGCGCTCGAATCCGAGCCGGGGATTGGAAGCGCGAGCTGGGAGGATGCGCGGAGCAGGTGGGAAGAGAACACGACGGATCCGGCCGCTCGGGCTGCAGGGCTCGAGTCGTACGAGCGCTGGCTTGGCGCGCACGCTCTGCCGCAGACGCCGGTCGAATCCCCGCTTCCGGCTCCCCATCTCATCGCGCTCTACGAGCGGGCGTCCGGCAGCTACCGGTCGGGGTCGCCGCTCGCGCGGTGCGCGTCCGCGATCGCCCGGGCGGTTGAGGCGGTCTACGGGAGTGGTGAAATCACGGCGGCCGAGGTGACGCGCATCGTCCGCGCCGCGGTCGAGACCGAGGCGCGAGCGTATCGCGTGCGGCAGGCGGCGAGCACCGGTGGCTTCTCCGGGATGGGGGAGATCCTCGGCGACCCGCAACTGCTTCTCTGGTGCCCGGCGACTTCTGACGACATCCTGACCTACGAGTTCTGGCGGTCTGAAGAACTCGAATGGCTCGCCGGCAGCGGGACCCCGGTCCAGCCCGCCTCGGCAGCGGCGGACCGCGCATACCACGCGGCCGTGCGAGGGTTCCTCCGGTGCCGCGAGCGCTGCCTCGCAGTGCTGCCCGCACTGGACGGGTCGCAGGCGGTGCGCGAGCACCCGGTCGCGGTGGCTTCCCGGGCGCTGCTGGAGCGGGCAGGACAGGCAGTCCAGACCGTTCCCCTGGCGCGCGCGCTCGAAGAGCTCGGGGGCGCCGGCGCGGGGAGCGTGGTGCTCCGCGAGGAGCACCCGGTCGTTTCGCTTCCCTCGTGCGGCGCGACCTGGGAACTGGGCGAAGGTACGATCCCCCGCCGCGAAGACCCGGAGTCGCCCACGAGCCTTGAGAAACTGTGGAAGTATCCGTACGAGTACGTGGCAGGGCGGATCGCCGGGTTGCGCAGGGCGAGTCTTGGGGCGCTTGCCTCAGGTCCGCTTCTCCTTGGCAGCGTGCTCCACGCGGCGGTGGCCGAATACTTCACGGACGGGCCCGGGGGAGCGGGCGATCCGGAGCGCTGGCTCTCGGATCGGCTTCCC
This sequence comes from Spirochaetales bacterium, assembly GCA_007127335.1. Lineage (GTDB taxonomy): Bacteria > Spirochaetota > Spirochaetia > DSM-27196 > SLST01 > SLST01. The sequence goes on from SKZO01000030.1 coordinate 2,509, forward strand.
GGGATCCTGGACCGGATTGGCCTTCCGCTCCTCCAACCGGGGACGACCGCGGAGCGGTCCGCAGTAACCCGCGCGATCAGGTCAACGATCAGCGTTCTCAGCCGGGAGTTTGCCCACCGCGGTGCAACAGCCGTGCGCTTCGAAGTGTCGCCTGATCCGGTCACCCTTGGCCCCATCCAGGTACGCGGCCGCGTGGACGT
>SKZO01000091.1 GCA_007127335.1 Spirochaetales bacterium
CTACATTGACACGGCGCCGGGGTACGCGAACAGCGAGGAGGTCCTGGGCCGGGCGCTCGAGGGGGTCAGTGCGCACGCCGACGGGCCGCTCGTGTTGTCGACGAAGCTCGGCGGACGGCCCAAACCCTTCGACCCGCGCGACAGGGATGCGCTCCTGCGATCGGTGGAGATGAGCCTTGGGCTCCTGAAGCGCGACACGGTGGACATCCTCATGATCCACGAACCCGACCGGCCGGGACAGTACGACTGGTGGACCGACATGGAGGCGTACGACGGGCCGGTGATGGGGGTGCTCTCCACGTTAAAGAAGCAGGGGCTTGTCAGATGGACCGGCCTTGGCGGGACGACCGCCTATCAGCTCGCGCGGATCATGAAGACCGGGACGTTCGACGTCGTGCTCACCGCCTTCAACTACAGCCTGCTGTGGCGCGAGGCGGAGCACGAGGTCCTGCCCGCCGCGCGCGAGCAGGAGATGGGCGTCGTGATTGGCTCGCCGCTTCAGCAGGGAGCGCTCGCGAGGCGCTACGACGAGGAGATCGCGGCGAAGCCGCTCTGGCTGAGCGAGCCGCGCCGCAGGCAGTACCAGGCGCTCTACCGTCTCGTCGACGAGATCGGGATGCCGCTCCCCGAGCTCGCGCTTCGCTTCGTGCTCTCGAACCCGGACGTCTCGTGCGCGCTCACCGGTGCGCGGTCGGCCGCGGAGGTGGAGGCGAACGTTGCAGCCGCCGAGCGCGGGCCGCTTCCGGCGGATGTCCTCGCGCGGCTCGATGAAATCGCCGCAATGGTGCCGTTTCGCCCGACGCACGAGCCGTTCTTCCCGCCCTTCGGCCGCGACTGGAAGGGCCCGGGGGCCGCGTCATGAGGGCGGCGGTCGTCCGGAGAGCCGGAGTACTCGAGGTAAGCGAGATACCGACGCCGGTCCCCGGTCCCTACGACGCGTTGTGCGAGATCACCCACGGCGCGACCTGCACCGGTACGGACCAGCACATCATCCACGGGCGATTCCCCTTCTTCCCCATCCCCATGCCCACGGTGCTCGGCCACGAGAGCGTGGGGCGGGTCGTTGAGGTGGGCGCGAAGGTGCGGAACTATCGCGTAGGCGATATGGTCAGCCGTGTAGGGACGCCGCCCGCCGCCGACGGCTCGGTGGACGCGCACTGGGGCGGGTTCGCGGAGGTGGGCATCGCGCGCGACCACTGGGCGATGTGCCGTGACGGGGTGCCGCAGAGTGAATGGAACGGTCACCGGGTGAATCAGATCATCCCGCCGGGCGTGGAGCCGCGCGAGGCGACGATGATCATCACCTGGCGAGAGACGCTGAGCTACCTTCGTCGCAGCGGCTTTCGCCCCGGTATGCGGCTGCTCGTGCTCGGCAGCGGCGGGAACGGGCTTGCCTACGCCGCGCACGCCTCGCGCCTGGGGGCGACGACGGTCGTCATGACCGGAAGCCAGGCGCGGTCCCGTCTCGCCGCTGCGGTGGGCGCCGAAGAGCTCTTTGACTACCGCGACGAGGACCTCGTGGAGCGGATCCGCGAGTGCTACCCGGACGGGTTTGATCTGGTGATCGACGCGGTGGGGCGTGAAGGCGCCCTCTCGCAGGTACTGCCGCTCGTGCGCCCGGAGGGCACGGTGGGCGTCTACGGGATCGACGACCTTGACGCGGTGGCGGTGAAGTTCCGATCGGCGCGCGGGCCGGTGCGGTTGTTCGTCGGCCCCTACGACGAAGAGGAGACGCACCACGAGGTCGTGAGCGCGATCCTCCGCGGCCGGCTCACGGCCGACCCGTGGTTCGGATCCGAGCAGGCCTTCCCACTGGAGCGGATCAACGACGCCTTTGCCTGCGTCGAGTCGCGCCGGGAGGTGAAGGCGCTTGTGAGGATGGGGTAGGGCCAGGCGTCCCGGTCACCCCCGCGCGCAGAGTTCCCGCCACTCCCGGATCGATTCGCATGAGTGTCCTGAGGCGCGATAGTCCGCAAGACGCTCGAGATCGCTCTGGAGTACCGCCGTGTCGCACCTCGCCGCCTCGACGATCTTCACGATGAGCTCCGTCGCGGGCCGCGCCGCCTTCGCCGTCTCACTGCCCGCGGTGCCGCCGGGTGCGCCGCCGGCGAGCGAGAAGTGAACCCAATGCCCCACCTGCCTCGCGGCGATGACGCCGTTCTGCCGGAGTTTCGCGAGGTGACGCGAGGTGTTCGACTGACCGAGATCGAGCAGCGCCTCGATCTCGCAGGAGCACAGATCGTCCGCATGCAAGAGCAGATTCACGATTCGCAGACGGGTCTCGTCGGCGAGCGCCTTCAGGAGAGCGAGCGTGCTCACAAGGCGGTGCTCACGTCGGGTCTGTCGTTGCTGCGGCTGCTCACGTGGCGACGGCGGTGCGCCGCTCGAATGCGCCGCGGGTGCGGTTCGTGAAACGGACGAGGGCGAGCATGACCGGCACCTCCACGAGAACGCCCACGACCGTTGCGAGCGCCGCGCCCGAGGCGAGACCGAAGAGGCTGATCGCCACCGCGACCGCGAGCTCGAAGAAGTTGCTCGCGCCGATCATTGCCCCGGGGCCGGCGACCGGATGCGGTAGTCGCCACAGCCACGCCCATCCGTAGGCGATCCCGTAGATGAGGAAGGTCTGGATCACGAGCGGCACCGCGATGAGCAGGATGTGGAGCGGATTTCCGACGATCGTCTCGCCCTGGAACGAGAAGAGGA
>SKZO01000287.1 GCA_007127335.1 Spirochaetales bacterium
GGTTCATTCATCCGCCTTCCATAGTCTACTGTGATTGCGTCCAAAGAGGAAATCGCGGCTCGCATCATCCTCGCGCGGCTCGTCGCGGCATCGCTCGGGCGAACCTGCTATACTGCCCGGCATGGAACCGGTACGAATGGCATTTCTGGGAAGCGGCAGACGAGCCTCATACCTCTACGCGCGGCTCGTCGCCGGGATGGGTTCGGTGACCCTCGTGGGGGTGTGGAGCCGGACCGCGGAGTCGGCGAGGCGGCTCGGTGAAGAGCTTGGGGTGCCGTGGTACACGAGCATGGATCGCCTGAAGCGCGAGACGGGGGCGGTGGCGGGCATCGTGAGCGTCAGTTACGGCGCGAACGGCGCGGTCGGTCGCGAAGCGGTGGAGAACGGGTTTCACATTCTCACCGAGACGCCGATCGCGCACGACCCTTCGGAAGCGGATGAGATCATCCGTATCGCCGAACAGGCGGGGCTGAAGGTCGAGGTCGCAGAGCAGTTTCACCGTCGGCCCGACGAACAGATCAAGCTCGCGCTCATCGAGTCCGGGATATTCGGCGAGGTCCACTCCTCGTTCAACGACTTCGCCGGGCACGGCTACCACGGCGTGAGCGTGATGCGAAGCTACCTGGGATTCAACCGACGCCCACTCCGGGTGACCGGCGCGGTTCACGACTACCCGGTGGCAGGCCACCGCGGAATCCTCACGCCGAACACCGATCCGCGCACGGAGACCCAGGAGCACGGGATCGTCGAGTTTGAGGGCGAGCGCGTCGGGATCTTCCACTGGACGAGCATTGGCTACGACAGCGCCGCGCGATGGTGGCGCGGCAGCCGTTTCTACGCCGAGCGCGGCATGGGCGCGACGTCCGGCACCTACAACGAGCCGCGGCACGAGCTGACCGTGATCGGCCCGGACCGGGAGTCGGCTCATACAATGACGCTCCACCGCGAGCTCGAGCGATGCGACGGCGGGGCGCTCGTACGAATCACCGCCTACCCGGGTCTCGCAGACGCCGCGCCGGTGGAGTGGCGAAACCCCTTTGGCCAGGGCCAGGCGGGCACAAATCCGCAGTGGCATGACGACGAGATAGGCGTTGCCGGGTGCATCAAGAGCCTCGTCGACGCGATCAGCGAGAACCGCGAGCCCACCTACGGCGCCCGACAGGGGCTCCTCGACCAGGAGATCATCCTCGCGATCCGCAGGTCCGCCGCGGACGACGGCGCGCCGGTGGAGCTTCCTCTGCGGAGATCATGAGCGACGCGACACGGTGGTAGATCCGTGATCGAATGCCGCGAGGTAGTCGCTCAGGGTCGGCAGCGGCAGATCGTGCGTCTCAGGCCGGGAGAGATCGAGCTGTGCGACGAATGCGCGCACCACGTTCGCGGCGTAGTCGGCGATCCGGCGGTAGCTCCAGCCGTCCATGCGATCGGCGAGCTGCTCGATATCGCCAGGCTCGAGGTGCCGCGCATAGTAGGCGAGAACCGATGCGCGCCCAGTGCGATCGGGCTCAGGATAGGTGATGTGAGCGTCGAAGCGATCGAGGAGCGCCGAGTCGAGCAGCTCAGGATCGTTGACCGCGGCTACCACGGCGAGCCGCCCCCGATCCTGCAGACCGTCGAGCTCGGCAAGGAGGATGGAGACAAGCCGTGAGGACGTTTCGTCAAGCCCGGACCGCCGCCGGCCGATAGCGTCAAGCTCGTCGATGAGAAGCAGCATTGGCGCGGCGCGGCGGGCAAGCCCGAGTATCCGCCGCATGCGTTGCTCGCTCTCACCGTACCATTTGGTGAGTATCGCACCCACCGGAAGCACGACCACCGGTATCCCGGCGGCTGACCCGATGACCTCCATGCTGCGGGTCTTTCCGCATCCGGGCGGCCCCACGAGCAGGACCCCGCGGGGCACTACGGACATCTGCAACGGTCCTACTCTCTCCGCGATGCTCCGCAACAGGTCACGGCGCTCGAGGGGTCGAAGGAGGAGAGACTGAAGCTGTTCGGATACGCTTTCAAGACCGACGAGGTCGTCAAGGGAATACGACCCCGAAGCGAGTACGCGGCAATCAAGCTCCTCAAAGACCGGTCTGTACTCGCGAAGCCACTGGTCGCCGTCGGAGTCCGCGGGCGAGCCGGGCGTCGCCCATGCCGCAGCAGCGGCAGCGGGCCGCGGTGGGTAGAGACGCTTCACCGTCTGTGTCACGAACTCTTCCACATGGTCGCCGAACTCGTCGAGCGGGCACTCGATTCTGACCGAAGGCATGGAACCCGGAGTGGGCGCACTGACCTCCAGACGGACGACGCCCCGGGAGTAACGGGTGACGGAATCGGATGGGTCCCGCCGGGTGTTAAAGAGGGCGAGCCGCAACGGATCCGGGTCCGCTATCAGAACCGCGTCGGGCCCGTTCCCGAACATCTCACGGAAGGTGACCAGAAGCGCGCACAGAGTCCGTGCCGGAAGCTCGGTAACGGAGATACGGACGTTGACCGCGTCGGCGTCGAGCTGCACGTCTACCGCCTCGTCGCCAAGCAGCCTCGAATCCCACGGCCCCCGGGTGTCCGGTCGAGCCGCAAGCAGCGACTCGGCAAGCCGGAGAATCCGTCTCTTGAACTCCACGAAATCCATTTTTTCCTCCATCTCACGCGCAGACCGCGAGCCGCTCGTCGGTGCGGAAGCTGTGCGCGAGCAGCGCAACGACCGAGA
>SKZO01000042.1 GCA_007127335.1 Spirochaetales bacterium
CGACCTGGGCACGCGGCGGTCGATCGAGATGGCCGGCGCCGACACGCTCATCCGCCCCTATATTCAGGCCTTCCTGATCGGCGCGGAGCTCGAGTTTGATTTCGCCACGTACCGGCGCTACCTCGATCTGCAGGTGGAGGCAAGCATCGCCGCGGGCGCAAGCGGGTACACGCTGTGGAACGCCTCGGGCCGGTACTATATGCTGCCCTGACATGCTATAGTGCGCCATGCACGACGTCGCCGCATGGGCGCAGCGGATTCTCAACGCCGTGGAAACGGTCTTCTTCGGGAAACGCGAGGTGATCGAACGGCTGCTCGTAGCGCTGCTCTGCCGCGGTCATGTACTGCTCGAGGACGTTCCCGGGATGGGCAAGACGATCCTCGCCCGGGCCCTCGCCGCGACCCTTGGGGGACGGTTCACCAGGATCCAGTGCACGCCTGACCTCCTCCCCGCCGATATCCTCGGGGTCAGCGTCTACAACCCGCAGGACGGCACCTTCACCTTCCGGGAAGGCCCCATCATGGCCAACGTCGTCCTCGTGGACGAGATCAACCGTGCGACGCCACGCACCCAGTCGGCGCTGCTCGAGGCGACCGGCGAAGGTCAGGTCAGTATCGAAGGCCGGCGCCGCGAGCTTCCCGACCCCTTCTTCCTGATCGCGACGGAGAACCCGGTGGAGTTCGAGGGGACGTTTCCTCTGCCCGAGGCGCAGCAGGACCGGTTCCTGCTGTCCATGAGCATCGGCTACGCGGACCGCAGCGTCGAGCAGCGCATCGTCGACAGCCAGCGCAGGCTCACCCATCCGGTCGTCGACGTCGAGGCAGTCACCGAGATACGCGAGGTGCCGACGCTGCAGGCGCAGGTCGTCCAGGTGCACGTCGAACAGGATGTGATGGACTATATCAGCGGGCTCGTGGAGGCGAGCCGGGTTCATCAGCACGTGCGGATCGGGGCGAGCCCGCGCGGCACGATCGCGCTCTACAAGGCGGCCCAGGCACTCGCGTCGGTCCGGGGACGCGACTACGTGATCCCGGAGGACGTAAAGGAGCTTTGCCGGCCGGTGTTCGCGAAACGCCTCATCCTCACGAGTCAGGCGATGATCCGCGGGGTGACCGCCGACTCGGTGATCGCGTCGGTCCTTGAGTCGGTCCCTACTCCCGTGATTCCGGAGCAGCGCACATGAGAGCCCGCAGCATCGCGCTGCTGGTCGTCGGGCTCTTCCTGATCCTGTTCATGCCCTTCTACGTCGTCCAGTGGACAGGGTATCTGATCCTCACGGTGATGGGGCTCAGCTACGCCTGGTCCCGGCTCGTCCTGAAGGACCTCCGGATCGAGCGCGAGGAGCGCGTGCTGCGCGCGTACCGGCATCAGGTCGTGAGGGTGCGGATTCGCATCGTGAACGGCAGCCTGCTGCCGCTTCCCTGGCTCGTCATCAACGATCAGCCGGGCAGCCTCTACACCGGCGACGACAACAACCGGCTGATGAGCCTGCGGGCGGGCGAGAGAACGCGGCTCGAGTACGACATCCGCGCGATGAGCCGCGGCGCGTATCGCATAGGCCCGGTCGTTGTCCGCTTCACTGACCCGCTCGGCCTCTACCCGGTCGCGATCACGATGCACGAGGAGACCCGCCTCATCGTCTATCCGCGCATCCACCCGATCGCGCTCCCCGTCAGCCGCGGGCTTCCCGCGGGCACTATCACCACGGCAGACCGGGTCTACGAGGACCCCACACGGTACCGCTCGGTGCGCGAGTACGTCGCCGGCGACGAGATGCGTCGGATCAACTGGAAGGCGAGCGCGAGACTCGGAGCGCTGCACTCGACCGAATGGCTGCCCACGATCAATGTCCCGGTGATGATCCTGCTGAACCTTACCGCCGGCGCGTACGAGCGGCGCAACCGGTTCGCGCACACGGAGCGCACGATCGACGCCGCGGCGAGCCTGGTGCATCACCTCGCGCATCGCGGTCAGGAGGTGGGACTCGTCACGACCGGGGTCATCAAGGGCGCTCCCGAGCGCGTGATGCCGTGGATCAGGGTGGGCACCGGGATGCAGCACGCGATCGAGATCCTCGAGACCCTCGCGCAGATCACGGTGAACGACCTTGAGAACGACCCGATCGAGCGGTTTCTCGAGCACGGGTCCACCGCGTACGGCACGCGAGTCTTCTACCTGGGTCCTCCGCTGCCGCAGGAGGCAATCGCGGCGCTCGTGAGCTCGATGGGCGACCGGTCGCTGCTGCGTCTCTACTACACCGACGAGGGGGTACAGAACTGGCACGAGCTTTCGGTCGAGACGGTCAGGGTCTACCGGATCACGGAGCACGGCGATGATCTCTTCGCGCTACAAGCCTGAGCTCTACCGGGTCGTGGTGCACCCGCTTATGAGCATCACCGTCGCGTCGAGCGGCGTGCTCGCGACGGTCTGGTTGATCGGGGTCAACCTGGGAATCCCGGCACCACGCTTCGTGACAGCGGTCGCGATCGTCACGGCAACGATCGTCGAGGCGGTGGTGGGAAACGCCCTCTACCGGGAGCGGGCGGGACTCGGCAACCGGCTGCGGGAGGCGCTGATCTACCTCGGAGTCGTCTATCTCATCCTTTCGGTCGGACGCCCGGGTCCGCTGGGCAGTCGCCTCGAGCCGTCACTCGACCAGGTGATTCCACTCGCCGCCGTCGCGGCCGCCTGGCTGATCGCGTTCGCCTTCCACAACCGGCTCCGCGGGCGTGAGGCGCTCCTGCGAGCCTTTGCCGGCAAACGGGGAGAGGAGCTTCGGCACGCGGTGATCGAGCACCAGCGCGAGATGGCTGATACCGTCCGCGAGTTGCGACGGGCGCGGGGCCTGACAGGCACGCTCTTCGCCGTGCTCGCGGTCCTCGCGATCTTCGCGAGTCTTGACCCTCTTGGCGTCAGCGCGCTGGGGGCGCGGTCCGGCGCCTTTCTGCTGCTCGTCGTGTACGCGGTGGGCGCGCTTGCGGCGATCGGCAGTCTCAACGTGTTCATCCAGGAGTACGGGGCACACGGTGAGGGGCTCCCCGTGCCGTTGCGGTTCCAGCGACGGCGGACCTTCGCGGTCGTGTCGCTCATTGCGCTCGCACTCGTGCTCACCTTCGCATTGAGCCGTTCGGGAAGCGTCGTGCCGATCGAAACGATCGCGAACTTTTTCCGCCGGCTCGCAGGTCTCTTCGGCGGCGAGGTCGAACAGGAGTACTTCACCCCGCCGCCTCGCCCGACGATGCCGGGCAGAGTGTCGCCGGAGCTGCTCGAGATCATCAGCTCCATGGAACGTCGCGAGGTGCCGCTTCTGCTGCGGATTCTGCTCTACCTGATCGAGCGGCTCCTAATGTTCGCGCTCGTGCTCGGCGGCGTGGTCCTGGTGCTCGGGCCCCTCGTCTCGCCATCGTTCCGCGGGGCGTTGCGCGAGTTCCGCCCGCATTCGCTGTTCGCCACGCTCTGGAGCTCCGTCGTCCGGAAGTGGCGGATCCTCATCCGGCTGCTCGGCCGCGGATTGCGCCGCAGGAGCCGACGCGACGGCCGCTCAGGGCGGCAGCCGGACGACTCGCGGGTCGGCACCCGGCAGAGCCCGCACTGGAGACCGGGCCTTCGCACGCGCGTCCAGAGGGAACGGGTGGTGCGGGTGTTCATCGAGATCACGAGATGGGGCGCGAGGCGGGGGCTTGCCTACCGCCGTTCTGAGGCAGCCCGCGAGTATCTGCTGCGAATCGCGGCGCTCCACCCGGAGCATTACGCCGACGCGGTGACCGTGGCGGAGATCTACTGCGAGGTGAGATTCAGCCGGCGTCTCGTAGCCGGGCATCGTCTTCACGACTATCTGCGCGCCGCGAAACGGATCACCTCAGGCGAGTGAGTCCGATCAGCTGAGCTCGTTGATCTTGTCGCGCAGACGGGCGGCTTCCTCGTAGTCCTCGTCGTCAACCGCCTTCTGCAGCTCCTGTTCGAGCCTGGACCGCTCCATTTCCTGCGGATCCGGAGCGTCGACCTTGGGATCCTCTTCGGTGATCAGGTTGATCGCGATTCCGGCTTCCTCGACGATCGACTCGGCGATGTAGAGCGGGCAGTGGATCCGCGCGGTAATACCCAGTGCATCCGACGGCCGGCTGTCGATCACGATCTTCTTGAGTCCCTGCTTCATGACGATCCGTGCGTAGAAGGTTCCGTCCTTCAGCTCGGTGATGTCCACCCGATCAATGGTCGAGTTGAGCTTCTCCATCATGGTGACGAACAGGTCGTGAGAAAGCGGACGCGGCATGGGAACGTTTCCAAGGCCAATGAGAATTGACTGCGCCTCGAGTTGGCCGATGAAGATGGGTACCGCTCGTTCGGAGCCGATCGGCTTCACGAGCACCGCATTTCCCTTGTCCGTCCGGGCTACGGTCCAGATCTCCGCCTCCACCAGCATGATGTTCTTCATCACCTTCTAATAGTACGATGGAACCCGGATTTTTTCAAACTCCCGAGCTCCCTCTCGCCTCGTTCTGCGCCTCCAGGGCGACCGAACGGGCGTGCCGCACGGCATTGGCGAACAGCGGCAGTCCGCCTTCGGGAGCGACGGCTCGGTCGCGCCAGTGAGGGTGGTGCTGCGGGCTGAGAAAGGCCTCCGGATGGGGCATCATGCCGAGTACGTGCCCGGTGGTGTCCACGATCCCGGCGATCGCGTCGAGCGAGCCGTTCGGGTTGCGCCCGACGTAACGCAGCGCGATGAGCCCTCGCTCGGCAAGCCCGGCACGCACGCCTGCGTCACGGACGACGAAACGCCCCTCGCCGTGCCGGATGGGAACCTCCATCCGCGTCAGCCCCTCGAGCCATGGAGAGGCGCACGACGGGTCGAAGTCGACGGTTACCCAGCTGTCCTCGAAGAGGCCCCGCTCGTTGTGCACGAGCGATACCTCGGGTCGCCATTCGCCGGCGAGATCGGGAAGGATCCCCAGTTTGACGAGCGTCTGGAAGCCGTTACAGATACCCAGGATGAGCCCCCGGCGCTCCCTGAACCGGTCGAGGTGTGTCCGAAGCGCACGCAGGCGGTGCGCGAGCATCATCCCCGCTCCAACGTGGTCGCCATAGGAGAATCCTCCCGGCACCCCGAGTATCGCCGCACCGTCGAGCATCGCCGGGTCTTCGAGCAGGTCATTCACGTGCACCGGCCTCACGCGGGCTCCGGCGATCTCGAACGCGCGCGCGAGCTCGCGGTCGGCGTTGATGCCGTAGCCGGTCAGAATGAGCGCGCACGGAGGGATTCCGCGGTCGGGAACCGCTTCCCCGCCGCGAGCGCCGTCACGCCGGGCTCGCCCCGACACAGTGACGCGCAGCCGGTCACCGCTCCCGTCGCAGACCGTCCGTGGCGCCGTATCGGCCCCCTGGCTGCGCGCGAACGCCTTCCACGCCGCCACGAGCTCGTCAACGGTCCAGACCGCACTGGTCGAACCGTCGCGGACGGTGAGTGCGGGTTCGGCCACGACCTCGCCGACCGCCGCCCAGGGCGTGTCGCCAAGCTCCCGAGTCAGCTCAGGCAGCGAGCCGGGCGGGCACGTCACGAGGAAGCTCCCCACCGGCTCCCGGAAGAGGTCTGCCACGGGCGTCTCGAGCCGCGCACCAAGGCGGCCGCCGATTGCCATCTCCGCGGCGGCCACCGCGAACCCCCCGTCGGAGAGGTCGTGGACCGCGTTCACCAATCCGCCGCGGATCGCCGCGTGGAGCCGGCGGTAGCAGGTCATGTGTGCCTGCAGACGGGCCGGTGCGTCGGACGGCGTGAGCAGCGCCTCACCGTCTCCTTCCGCGCCCGGCGCGCGGGCGGCCGGGCCGACGAGCAGGACGCGGTCGCCCGCCGTCTTGAAATCTGTGGTCATCGCGAGCCGCACGTCGGGCACGATCCCGATCAGGCTGACGAGCAGCGTCGGCCTGATGGATACCCTGCGTCCGCCAATGTTGGCGTCGTTCTTCATGGAGTCCTTGCCGGAGATCAGCGGCAGACGGTAGGCGACGCAGGCGTCGGCGAGCCCACGGCAGGCGCGAACGAGCTGGGCCATTTTGTACGGTCCGTCCGGCGTGCTGTCGGAGAGCACCGGGTCAGGCCAGCAGAAATTGTCGAGCGCGGCCATCTCGTCCGGATCACCGCCGAGCGCAACGTGCGCCCTCACCGCCTCGTCCACCGCGGCGACCGCCATGTCGTAGGTATCCACGTCTCCCCGGCGCGGGCAGATCCCGTGGGTCACGGTAACGCCGCGGAAGCTGTCGAACCGCGGCATGACGACCGCGCCGTCGGACGGGGCGTCGGCGTGTCTGCCGCAATGGGGCTTGATCACGCTCGTGCCCTGCACTTCGTGGTCGTACTGGCGTACGAGGTGCTCCTTGCTCCCCACATTCGGGTCGGAAAGAAGCCGGAGCAGACGGTCGTGCGGGTCTGGTCCCCGTGGTCCGCGGACCCCGGGTGCGTCGGGCGCATCGCCACGGGGCCCGGGCCAGCTCGCCGGGATCACCATGCGCGGAAGACCGTCGTGCAGAAAGCCGAGCGAAAGCGATGCAACGAGCTCGCCGCGGTGGGTGACGTCGATGGTGCCGCTGCTGGTGAACTCACCCACGACGGCGACGGTCACGCCGCGTCGCTCGGCGAGCGCGAACAGCTCGTCGGCTCTCTCCCTGGCGACCGCAAGGCTCATCCGTTCCTGGCTCTCACTGACGAGGACCTCCCAGGCGGCAAGCCCCTCGTACTTGAGCGGACAGCCATCGAGATCGATCCTCACTCCGCCGGACTCCCTCGCCATCTCGCCGAGCGAGCTCGAGAGCCCCCCTGCACCGTTATCCGTGATGCCCTTGTACAGCCCGCGGTCACGCGCCTCGAGCAGGAAGTCGGCGAGTTTCTTCTGGGTGATCGGCTCGCCAATCTGTACGGCCGAGGTGGGCGAGCTCTCATCGAGCGCGAGCGAGCTGAAGGTCGCGCCGTGGATGCCGTCCTTTCCCACGAGTCCGCCGGCCATCACCGCGAGATCGCCCGGATCAATGTGCTTGACCCAGGCGTCCTCACCGTCGATCCGGGCCGGCAGCACGCCTCCGGTCCCGCAGAAGACGAGCGGCTTCCCGGTGTAGCTCTCGTCGAAGAGGAACGCTCCGGCGGCAACGGGTATACCGCTCTGGTTGCCGCCGTCGACGATTCCGCGGTGCACGCCCTGCAGAACGACCCGGGGATGCAGCAACCCTTCGGGCAGGCTCTCTGCCGGGGTGTCCGGGTGTCCGAAGCAGAGCACGTCGGTGTTGAAGAGAGGTCGCGCGCCCTTGCCCGTACCAAGGATGTCGCGGTTCACGCCCACGATCCCGGTGATGGCTCCGCCGTACGGGTCGAGCGCCGACGGGCTGTTGTGCGTCTCCGCCTTGAAGCACAGCAGCGTCTCGTCGTCGAACCGCACGACCCCGGCGTTGTCGTCAAAGACGCTCTTCACGAAGGCGGGGTCCGCGACCGTCTCCGTCGTTGCCTTGATGCAGGTGGAGAAGAGGCCGTCGATGATCTGCGTCTCGCCGTCCGCCTCGCGGTACTCGACCCGGGCGGCGAAGATCTTGTGCTTGCAGTGCTCGCTCCACGTCTGCGCGAGCGTTTCGAGCTCCACGTCGGTCGCCCGCGGGCCGAGTCCAAGCTCGCTGCGCGCCGCGCGCACCGCCGGCTGCGCGTAGTAGTCGCGGATCGCACGCATCTCCGCGAGCGTGAGGGCGAGCAGCCGGCGGCGGCTGAGCTCCTCGAGCTCGGCGTCGGTCATGGCCGCGACGTCGAAGCGCTCGACCGCGGGGGCCCCCTGCGGCGGGACGGTGGGGTACGAGGACGGAGGGCGGCGTCCATCGCGCCAGTCGGCGCGGGTGATGACGAGCGCGTGCTCGATCAGCGGGTTGTAGAGCTCCCGCGAGATCACCTTCGGATCGACGTCGGTACTGAGGAAGAACTGGCGAGCGGTCTGCACGACGGCGGCCTCCGGCAGGCTGCCGAGCTCGCTCCCGAGCGCGTCGCGGATGCTCGACGCGACCGGATCAGCAACCCCGGGGCGATAGCCTGTCTCGATCAGCACATCCCACGCGAATACGGCGCGATCGTCGTCAATGAACACGTCCTGCACCACCGGATCGCAGAAGAGCTCTGCGGCGAGCGTCGCATCGAGCGCCGGAACACCGGACACGAGATAGACGTCGGCGATCGTGCAGCCGCGAACCTGGTACCCGGCGGTGTTGAGACGCGCGACGACGCCACGGGCGCGACCGTCATCGATCGCGGCTGTCGGAACGACCTGAACACGCATTGCCGCCAGCATACCCGCGTGGGAGCACCACGGCTACCGGGTACCGGAGGATCCGCCCGACGGGTAGATGCATTGGAACGGTTCTGATACATTTGGACTATGGCAGGTGGACCGACCCGCCTGCAGGAACGACACGCGAAGGACAGTGAAACCAGAGGTGAATCCCGTTGGCCTACTTCGACCCCGGAAGTGTAGTCTGGAACCTGAGAAGCAGAGACAAGCTTGACGCGATCAGAGAGATCATCCACAACACGGCCGTCTTTGCCGAGCACGAAACACTGCATGTTGAGGAGTTCACCCGGATTGTGATCGCGCGAGAGAAACTCCAGTCGACGGGCTTTGGACACGGTGTCGCGGTCGCGCACGGCAGGACGGACCAGGTCGATGAGCCGGTGATCGCGCTCGGCATCTCACACGAAGGGATCGACTACGACTCGTACGATGAGAAACCAGTGCACCTGCTCTTCATCATCGCAAACCATCCGGATCGACAGGTCGACTACCTGCAGATCCTCTCGACGCTGGTACTGATGGTCCGCGACGAGCTCTTTCGCCGCGAGATCCTCAACTGCACGGATGCGGACTCCGTGGAGCAGAAACTGTGCGAGGTGTTCTCGAAGCTGATCGAACGCCAGCGCCTGCGCACCGTCGGACGAACGGCGTAGGCAGGAGGGTCAGCGCGAGGAGACCGGTGTTCTTTTCCTGCCGGCCGTGAGCTCTTCGATCTCCAGCGTGGCAAAATAGTCGGCGAGAGTCTCCGCCCGTCTGATGAGATCCACCGACCCGTCCTCACGGAGCAGGAGCTCCGCGCTGCGCAGCTTCCCGTTGTAGTTGAAGCCCATTGACTGACCGTGGGCGCCGGTATCGTGGATGACGAGGTAATCGTCGACCTCGATACGTGGCAGCTGCCTGTCAATCGCGAATTTGTCGTTATTCTCGCACAGACTTCCGGTGACGTCGCAGGTCTCGGTCGCCGGGGCGTCTTCCTTACCGAGCACGGTGATGTGGTGATAGGCGCCGTACATGCCGGGACGCATGAGATTCGCCATTGACGAGTCGAGCCCGACGTATTTCTTGTACGTATCCTTCAGGTGGCGCACGCGGGTCACGAGATAGCCGTGAGGCCCCGTCACGCACCGCCCGTTCTCCATGAAGATCCGCATGGGATCGAGGCCGGCCGGCTCGATGATCCGCGTGTAGAGGTCGCGTATGCCGCGAGACACATAGTGGAGATCCACGGCGTCCTGGTCCGGCCGGTAGGGGATGCCGACCCCGCCGCCGAGGTTGAGGAAGCTGATCCGCACGTCGGTCTTCTCCCGAATCTCTACGGCAAGCTCGAAGAGCAGAGCAGCCGTCTCCACGAAATAGTCCGGATTGAGCTCATTGCTCGCGACCATCGTGTGAAGCCCGAACTCCTCTGCGCCGAGCTCCGCGGCTCGCCGGTACCCGTCGATGATCTGGTCGCGCGTGAAGCCGTACTTCGCCTCTTCCGGCCGCCCGATGATGACATTCCCCTCCTTGAGCGAGCCCGGGTTGTACCGCATGCAGATGCGGCGCGGCATCCCTGCGCCTTCGTGCAGGTAGTCGATATGCGAGTAGTCATCAAGGTTGATAATGGCACCGAGTTCCTTCGCCTGGACGAACTCGGAGAGCGGCGTGTCGTTCGAGGTGAACATGATCAGGTCGCCGGGAGTCCCGAGATAATCGCAGAGAGTCAGCTCGGCCGCGGAGGAACAGTCGAAGCCCATCCCCTCCTCGGCGACGATCTTCATGACAGCCGGGTTCGGAAGCGCCTTGACGGCGAAGTAGTTGCGGAAGCCGCCCGGGACCCAGCTGAAGGCCGACGCCATATCGCGGGCCGTCGCGCGAATGCCGGCTTCGTCGTAGATGTGGAACGGCGTGGGATGGTCAACCGCGAGCCGCTCGATGAAATCACGGCCGAAGGGTACGTCCTTGGATGTCATGGCGCAAAGGTAGCGGGGTACCGACCCGGCGTCAATCTCACTTCTTGCTGAGGTTGAACACCCCGTCCCAGTCGGGCTTTGGCGGCTGCTTCATGAACGCCTTCACCCGGTCCACGTAGTACTGAGCCGGCCCGTCATCCGGGTACTTGTCGAGCACCTCCTTGAAGTAGCGACCCGCGGCCGCCCAGTCCTTGGCTTCGAACGCCGTGAGTCCTGAGTTGAACGTGCGCAGCTTCGCGATCTGCTCCGGGTCGTTGTCCACGGGCTCACGCAGGTTGACGAGCTCGTAGAGCCTGACCGGCTCGCTGATCCCGACGACACGCACCCGGTCGAGCTTGCGGACGGTGAAGCTCCGCTTCCCGGCAGCGTCATCCTTGGTCTCCAGGTAGGTCTGTTCGCTCATCAGGATCCAGGTGCCATACTGCTTGTTCACGCCCTCGAGACGGGCGGCCAGGTTCATGTTGTGCCCCATCGCGGTGTAGTCCATCCTCGTCTCGGTTCCCATGTTGCCGACGACCATGTCCCCGGTGTTGATGCCGATCCTCGTGAGGACGGGGCTCGGGGCAATGCCGGAGGCGCGGAACTCCTCGTTGAGCTCGCGCTCCTTCTCCTTCATGCGGATCGCCGCGCGGCACGCCCTCACCGGGTGGTCATGGAGATCGAGCGGTGCGTTCCAGAAAGCTATGATCGCGTCACCCTCGAATTTGTCGATCGTGCCGCCCTCGTCGATCACGATGTCGGTCATCGCGCCCAGGTACCGGTTGAGGAGGTCGGTGAGCTGCTCCGGCTCGAGCGACTCGCTGATCGTGGAGAATCCGCGTATGTCGGTGAACATCGCGGTGAGATGGCGCTTGACGCCGCCGAGCGCGAGCTTGGACGGATCTTCGGTGACCTGCCTGACCACTTCCTCAGCCATGTAGTGTCCGAACGCGTTGCGGATCTCGGTCTTCTGGCGGTTCTCCCACACGAACTTCACCGCCGTGAGAACGACGAAGGTGAGAAAGACGCCTGCGGCCGGCGTCACCATGTTGAGGTAGATCCCTGTTGTCACGAACAGCACGATGCCCCCGCCGATGACGAGGAGCAGGGCACCGAAGCCGACGAGCAGACTCGGAACAGGATCGAGATTGCTGATGAGGAGCGTCACGAGCACGGCGGCGAGGAACATCACGGCGAGCGCAACCGTCCACGGCAGGTCGACGAGAAACCGCCCCTGGAGGATCGTGTTGACGACCGAGGCGTGGGTTCCCACGTTCATGTACTCTTCGTCGAAGGGGGTGACGCCGATGTCGGTCGTGGAGGTCCCCACGTGGCCGATGATGATGAAGCTCCCGGGGATCTCTTCCATGAGAACCGCCCGGTTCGCGATGAAGCCGGCATAGATCCGCTCGAGCTCGTCGTAGAGCCGGGCCGCCTCCTCGAGCGCGTACCGGTAGTCGGCTTCGACCTCCGGGTCGAGATCGGAATCGAGCGCGGCTTCGATATCCGCGAGCAGCCGCTCCCGCGCCCCGGACTCGAGCAGGCCGCCGATCATCGCGAAGAACTCTCGCCGCAGATCCCGCCACTCGTCTATCTGCGACCGGTCGCCTCCGGCGAGCACATCGTTTTCGAGCTCCCTCGTATAGTCGTAGAGCGCGAACAGCAGGTCCGCCTCGTCGTAGTAGAACAGGTAGTTCAGCTCGTCCATGGCGCGCAGCCGCTCGAGCATTGCCTCCTCGTCGAGCCAGTCTCTGACGAGCCTCCAGTAGGTCACATGCCGGAAACTCTCGTCGTAGTCGGCCTTGGGCCAGTTGATGAGCATACGGCCGTCGGTGGCGAGCGGGATGCGGATGGTGACGGGGTGCTCGGCGCCCGGGAGCACCGCATCCTCCAGGATCACCGTGTTCGAGGCCACGGAGACGCCGGGCCGGCCAAGCCAGTCCAGAAGCGGTGACATGACGAGTTGGCCGTAGTACGTGTCATTCACTTCGGCTATGAGATCGATCCGGCGGCGAACCCCGTCCGGGTCGACCACGACATTCGGAAATCCGGCTCCCGCGCCGCCGGCCGTCACCGGGTCGATCGTCGGCCTGATATCAGCACCGCGTCGAAGCGCGGCACCGGGCTGCGCGGTGATGCCCTGGAGCCCGATCCGGCGTGCGGCTGTCTCGCGATCGATCGAGAGGGGACTCTGCTCGACCAGGATGTTCACGGTGAACCAGGCCTCCCCGTGGAAGCGGGCGGCCTGGCCGAGAAAGGTGTCGTTGTCGCGCACCACGTCCATCGCCGCCCGCTTGATATCGAGCTTGACCTCGTCGGTGATGCCGGCGAGCTGGTCGATGAAATCGGCGGCCTCCTCCAGGGGGATCTGTCCCTCCACGAGGGCGCGGAAGAGCGAACGAATCTGCTGCTGGATAAAGGCGAAGTCGTTCTCGATGATGACCGGAAGCACGTTCCGGAGGTACCTGCCGTCGATCGCCTGCGGACTCTCGTCGACGTACTCGATATCAAAGACGACGTATCCGGAGTCGAGCTCTCGAAGGAGCATGAGGCCGCGCGCCATGTAGTCCCTGCTCCAGGGCCAGAGCCCGACGTTGTCGATCGCCGTATCGTCCACGTCGAGCAGGAGTATCTCCGGGCGTTCGGGGACCGCAGGCTTGATGTGGAGGAACAGGTCGTAGACCCGGTGCTCGGCGGTCCGGTAGAGGGGGAGCAGGTTGAGCAGAAGGAAAAGCGCCGCCACAGCAACGGGCACCACGAGCTCGACAAGCCGCTTTCGCATTGTCTACCTCCGTGCTCGGAATCGTACTACAATTGCATGGAGTGTCCAACATGGAGTATATTGGCCCCGACCACCTTTGGCAGGAGACCGCCATGGCACGACACCCACGTTACGGATTCCTCGCTCTGCTCCTCCTCGCAGCAGCAATGCTTTCCGCCCAGTCCAATGAAATGATCGACGCGATCCTTGCCGAGGAAGCCGTCTCGATCGGTTCGGCCGCCTACCTCGCGCTCTCGGCGGCGCAGCTGATCGCCGATGACGCGACGCCTGGGCACGCGGTCACCGTTGCCCGCGAGGCAGGCTGGGTCTCCGGCGACGCGGTCGCCGACGAGCCCGCAACGTTCGGCGAGCTCGCCTACCTGCTGATGCGAGCCACGGGGGTCAACGGCGGGCTGATGTACCGGCTGATCCCCGGGCCCCGCTACGCCGCGCGCGAGTTCGCGTATCGCCGCTGGTCGCCGGAGAGGATTGGCCCGCGCGAGCGTGTCTCCGGCCAGTTCGCCGTTCGCGTTACCGGCAACTTCCTCGACCGCGTGGAGGGTTCACGATGAGGCGCTTCTGTATCGTTCTTCTGGTGCTGCCGCTGACGCTCACATCGGTTCAGGCGTTCGACTTCGGCGGCTACCTCGACAATACCTCGGGATTCGCCCGCTCGCCGGCCGGCGCGGAGACCGAACTCCAGCTCGTCCAGAGTACGACCCTCGCGCTCTGGATCGAGCAGAAGCTCGGTGCATGGACGCTCGACGGCCGGGGCAGCTACACCTATACGCCGAATATCCCCGTGCTCTTTGATGTCGAACGACTGGCCATTGCAGCCGACGTCCCCGCGACGGAGGCGGGTGCGACGACCTTCGGGCTCACCATCGGGCGCTCTGCCTACACGGACCCGACGGGGATGGTGCTCGCCCACACGCTCGACGGGATGCGGGTGCGGATCAATCGGGCACAGAGCTCGTTCGGGTTCGGGATAGCCACGACGGCGCTCCTGCAGAAGCCCACGAACCGGATCATCCTCAGCCGTCCTGACGAGCTCGACCTCCAGGACGAGCAGCGGAGATTCGCTCCGCCACGACTGATCGCGCTCGTCAACTACGAGCTTCTCGAGGCGTTCGCCGGTCAGGCGGTGACACTCGGCGCCGTGGTCCAGGAGGACCTTCGCCCGGCCGATCAGCTGACTCCCGCCGGGACCGAGGGCACGACGCCGGATCCCGGAGCCGGCGGCCGATTCGACACGCAGTACCTGAGCCTCGTCGTGTCAGGAGCCGTTGCTCCGGGAATCTACCAGCGGACCTACTACAGCCTGAACAGCGGCCGGCACCTGGTCTTCGCGGAGGACGAGAGGAGCAGCACCGGCTTCGCCTACCAGTACGAGACCTTCCTTGGGCACCTCGCCGGGACGGAGCTGACCTGGTTTCTGCCCGAAGCGCTCAACTCGCGGGCGAGAGTCTTCGGCCAGTTCAGCACCGGAGACACGGAGTGGTCGGATGAGTTCGTACCGCTCTCGCCAACCGCGTTTTCTGACGTGTTCACTCTTCAACCCGGAAATTCCGCGCACGTGGGGATATCATATAGTGTGCGACCGTTGGCCGGCGGGAAGAGCGACGTGCTTCAGACCGAACTGAGCACCGTCGCCTATTTCCGCAGCTCGGCCGGCGGGGCGGTATCCGAGGCGGCGGTCGACCCCACGTCCGACGGCGCGTACGTCGGTACGGACGTGAATTTGACCGTCACGGCGGTACCGTTGTCCGATCTGCGGTTCGTGCTGAAAGGCGGCCTGTTCGCGCCCAGGAAGGACGTGATGAGCCCGGAGAACCAGGAAGTTGATTACCAGGTGACCCTGCAGGGTGTCTTGCGATTCTGAATCGCGGCTCCTGCAGGGGAGGAGTAAGGATGAAGAAGACGCTCTTGATACTGGTCGTGGCCACCGCGCTCGTCGCTACAGTCGGCGCCCGGAGCGCCACGGTGACGGGGTTTTCCGGGAAGGTCGAGTATCGACTCGCCTCCGGCTGGGAGCCGGTTCGAATCGGGCTGGAGATCCCGCTCAACGCGACGATCAGCACCGGCTTCGGCGCTAGCGCCACGCTCGAGGTTGCCGGGTCAGCGATTGAAGTGGCCCAGCTGACCAGACTCACACTCGAAGAGCTCGTCGACGATGGTTCGACCGTGAGTACGGAGGTGTTCGTACCGGTCGGACGGGTCCGGGCGTCGGTGACGACTCCCGCGGACCGGTCGTCGGACTTCCGCGTCCGCACCGCGCAGTCGACGGCCGCGGTTCGAGGAACCGACTTCGAGACGAACGGGTGGCGCATCTTCGTCCGTGAAGGCAGCGTCGAGTTCCGGAACGAGCTCGGCCAGTCGAGAATCATCCGCTCGTCGCAGATCAGCCAGGCGAGACTCGGCGGTCCAACGGATCCGCTCGAGGAAGACAACAACGAGGCGAATGTCGGCGACAGAGAGGGCCCGGAAGACTTCCGCGGCCGTCGTGGACCCTCCGGCTACATCACCGTCCGGTGGGGACGGTAGGGAGGTCACCATGAAGAAGCTCATCAGAGTCGGCACGGCGGCCGCGATCGCGGCGCTGCTCGCCGGCTGTTATGTCAGCCTTGACGAAGGGGCGGGCGCCGTTGGAATCCAGCTGCCGCCGCCGCAGAGCGCGACCGGCGCCGCAATCGAGCGGACCGGGCGGATCTATGTGATCAACGGCGCGACGCTCATCAACGTGGGCGATGAAGCGCCGTACGCCGAGTTCGACCTCGAGCCCATCCCGGGCGAACGGCTGACCGAGTACAGCGTGGGTCCGGTGCCGGCCGGCCCGGGCTACCGCGTCGTCGTGGTCTTCGGCTCGTACGCGCGGGCGGGGGGCCGGGGCGAGTTCTTCGTTCCCGCCAGCTACGCGCTCAGCGAGGAATTCGCGGTGGCCGCCGGACAGGCCAACGAGACCGAAGAGCTCACGCTCACCGACGCACGGTTCGCGCCGATCGATCTCGCGAATACCCTGGGCAGGGAGCTGGTGGGGATCACCTTCGTTCCTGATGTCAATCCCTTGCTGCCCGGTCGCCTCTACGCCGCGACGGGCACGCGGTTGTACGAAGCGACCATCCCGTCGGTGGACGAGTACGGTGACGTCGCCTTCGCGGAAGACTACCCGGTTCCCGGCGGCCGCACGATCAACAGTCTGTCGCTCGGGGCAGACGACACGGGGCCGGCGGTCTGGGTCAACACGACGAGGGGTATCCTCGTGGGCACGGGCTTTGACGGGTCGATCATGACCAACAGCGGCCTCGCGGAGAGATCGATCCTTGATTCGGGCGCCCTCTACCGTCTATCTGAACACTACGGCTATCTGCAGTTCGACGGCGGCGTGAGCGCGGTCCAGAATCAGGTCGGGGCCGAACCGAACTGGCTCGAACCGGCGGACCTGAGCGAGATCGTCGTGGGTCGTCCGGTTTACAGTATGGACGTCGAGCGTGGAACGACCGCTACCACGGGCTATTTCGCGACGAAGCTGGGCGCCTTCAGGCTCAAGGAGGATATCCTTGGCCTGGATCTCTCCACGGTCCAGGAGATCTTCGCAAGCGAGTTCACCGACTTCTTCGAGGTCGAGATAGGCGGGCAGGTGGCGACGATCACGAACGTGGCGGTCGTCAACGTCCCCGGTGGCGACGCGGAGCACCTCTACGTGGGAACGCCGCGAGGCGCGATGCGGATCAGGATCGCAGGCATTGGGTCCCCGGGTACCGACCGGGTGGAAGGGCTCCTGATTCCGCAGGCGACCGGTCAGGTCGTCAAGGATATCGTTGCGCAGGGTGATCTCATCGTGATCGTGACGAACCACTTTCTGCTCTACTCGACGAACGGATCGGCCGCGACGCCTGTCTTCACCAAGGTGCCGCTCTATGCGAGCTCGGTGGGCGAGGTGACCGGGATTCTCGTGGATCAGGTGAACGAAATTGCGCTGCTTTCCGGAACCGGTGGACTCGTCGCGATACAATTTGATTGAGTACTCAAGGTGATCCGCGAAGCTTCCGGATGCCTCCGGGTCGTGCTATTCCTCCGGCGCGGCCCGGTTTTTTTGCCCTGGTGGGGTCCATGAGATGCCGACCGGGCTGCGGCGCCTGCTGCATTGCCGCCTCCATCAGCTCGCCTCTGCCGGGGATGCCGGGCGGGAAACCGGCCGGCATCGCCTGCGTCCATCTCGACGAGGCCTACCGGTGCACGATCTGGAACACGAGCGAGTATCCCGCGGTGTGCCTGGCTCTGCGCCCCGAACCGGAGATGTGCGGCACCGACCGCGATCAGGCACTCGCCGCGTTGACCGAAATGGAGGCTCGCACGCGACCTGAGGTTCCATCCGGAACTCAACCGAGTCCGAGGATCGGGTAGAGCTCGTCATACCCGGACACGGTGTACGTGGCGGAGATCTCCGGGTTTGGGGGAGCGCCACGGATGTTGAACCAGCACGAGTCGATCCCGGCGGCTATCGCCCCGCGGATGTCCGAGTGCAGGCCGTCCCCGATCATGATCACCCGGTCACCGGAGCGGGGCCCCGCGGCCGCTCTGAGTGCCTCGAGCGCCATCCGGAAGATCTCCGGGTCAGGCTTCTGGATACCGGCCTCGTCGCTGATCGTGACCGAGTCGAAGTACTCTCCCACGCCTGAGAGCGCAAGCCGCGAGCGCTGTACCTCACTGATGCCGTTCGTCACGAGACCCAGCGGAACCACGCCGCGCAGCGCATCAAGCAGCTCCCGGGCGCCGGGCAGGAGATACGCGGCCCGCCCGAGCCGCGAGACGTACATCTCACTCAGCGCGTGCGGGTCTGCGTCGTGACCGAGCTCTGAGAGCAGCAGGACGAAGCGTCTGACGCGGATCTCCTCAGAGGTCGAGGTCCCGGCCTCGTAGGCACGCCACACTTCCGCATTGATCCGGTGGAATGCTCCAAGGTACTCGTCAAGAGGAGCGGTGTAGCCGAACGCGCTGAGGCTTTCCTCGAGCGCGACCGATTCGGCACGATGGAAATCGAAGAGCGTGTCGTCGGCATCCAGCAGAACGATGTCGTAGTGCAAAGTCAGGAGTGGCGCCTACTGCCAGCGGACGTTGAGCGCAACGCCCGGGTACCCGCTGCCGATGCCCCAGGAGCCGTTGACCTGGAGCACGACCCGCCCAAAGACCATGTCGAACCCGCTGAAGACCACGATCGAGAGATCGTCGTCGACCACGGCGGTTCTGGGGGGGCGTCCGGTGTACTCGATATCCTTCTCGCCGTCATCCTCATAGTCCACGTAGGCGTCGAATTCGTTGTCCGGGCTGCCGACGCCGCCGCTGAACGAGGAGATGTGGTAGTAGGGTGAGATACCGACGTAGGGAACGAAGAACCCGAACGCCTTGGACGCATGGAGGTCGAGGCCAAAGGAGTGCACGCGGCTGTCCACGCTCATTACCCCCTTGAGGTAGAGCTCGCCGAGCTCGACGGAAAGTCCGCCGTACTCGCCTCGTCCCTCCCCGAGCTGAGCCAGGTCGTAGGCGAACCGGAACCCGCTGTAGCCGTATCCAGCGCCGACGGAGATCGCGGGAAACGGCCCGGCGTCTCTGAGAACGGCGCGCCGTACCTTGGTTCCCACGTGCACCATGCCGAGCTCGAGGCCGTCCGCATTGAGGCCGCGGAGGACCGGAGCCGTCGCGAAGGCAGGCACTCCCCCGAATCCCACCATCGCCTCGAGGTCACCGGGTAGCTTGACCCCGGCCGAAACCCGCGAAACCGGCACGGGAAAGAATGTCTTCATCCCCTCAAAGGCATTCGTCAGGGCATCCACATCAGCCGCATCGAGTATGGTGCGGAACAACCCGGGGACATTGAGCACCGTGAACGCTTCTTCATCGTCCACGAACCCCAGAATTCCGTCCGTGAGGATCGTGCCGAGTGAGAGCGTCAGGAAGAACCGGGAATCGTCGACGAATGAGGCGGTCCCCGTGTACTGGCCCCAGATTGCGGACTGCGTCAGTGCCGGCAGCGTCGCGGCGCCAAGCTCCTCTATCACGATCTCGAAGTCACGTCCAAGTCCCGACAGATCCTGAGCGGATACGCCGGACACGAGGACAAGGGCGACGACAAACAGTACCAGCACTCGCTTCATATGCGCACCTCTGCGGCGGGGGATGCTGCGCCTATCATACCCATTTCGGTGAGGATAATCTACCGTTTTCGCCGGTCGCGCCGCTGCCGCGCACGGCGCACGGCGGTTTGAGCGCTGGAAAAGGGGCTGCCCCATGGGTAGATTCACCGCATGAGATCCCAAGCCCGCGACCGTCGGCCGTACCGGTTCCCGCGCGTCCCGCTGCACCTGCGGATCGCGCTGAGCGCGTGCCTCGCGGGTCTCCTCCTCGGCGGCCCCGCCTTCGCACGCGATTTCCCGGTACCGTTCGCCATGGGTAATCCGTTCTCCCTCGCCGACGAGCTGGGGCTTCTGCCCGGAGGCCAAGCCGACCTTGGCTACCATCACTACACCTTTCTCAAGGGCCCGCACGATCTGTTCTCCATCCGGCAACGCACCGCAGTGTCGCTGCTCGATACCGGCCGGCTCGCCGCCGGGTTCTCCTACCAGAACCACCTGCTCGTGGGACCGGTCAAACCAGGCGAGGACCCGTTCAGCATCGCCGAATGGAACATGAACGCGATCCAGTTCGAGTACGGGGCGATCGTCGGTGTGCGGCTGCCGCCGGTCCTCACCTTCGAGTACGGCCGCACGAGCCAGCACCCGCTTCGCGGCGGGTACTCCGAAGTCTCGACCGACTTCATACAGCTCTCGGTCTACGCGGAGCCGCTGACGTGGCGGCGCGGAGCGCTTCTCACCGGCCTGCGCTTCGCCCACGTCGACCTCTACGACTTCTGGGACAGCCCGCTACGCAGGCCGCGCACGCGATACCGCGTGGAGGTCCCGCTCGAGGGTAGATGGGAGCCGGCTTCGCAGGGGCTCCTGATCGTCGCCCGCGCCTGGCCGAGGATCCTGTTCATGCGTGCCGAAGGGGCGTGGGAGTACGCGAAGATCGATCCTCCGGTCCAGACCGAGATCGACGCCGAGGTTGGCATCCGGTTCGAACGGCGCTCGGCGATCGAGCTCGTGCTGGAGTTCTACTCCACCGCGGACAGCGAGCAGGTCCGCGGGGAGGCCGCGCCGCTCACCACGCTCGGGGTCACCGCGCGGATTGGAACGAGGTGAGACCGCGCGGGAGGTCAGTGAACGCTCCTGATGTCGTCCAGATCCCCTTCGACGATGATCACGTAGATCAGACGGTTCAGCGGATTGTCCGGATCGGGGAGGAAGCCGAACTGGATCGCGACGCCGTCGTCCGGGAAGGTCCGACTCGTGACGCTCCCGGAGAGCGACGATGTCCCCGGGAAGCCGCTCAGGGCATCACCGGCCTGGAGGCCCCTCGTAGCAAACGGCTGCTCACCCAGGTCGAAGAAAGTCTCCTCCCAGAAGCCGGGCGTGTTCATCGACGAGTAGCTTGGCGCATTCGGGTGAAAGTGTTCCCGCATTGCGTCGTAGTCGCGGATGGACTCGTTCGCCGTCTCGATAAAGGCTTCGGCTCGTTCGGAGTCGGTGAGGTGCTCGCCGAGAAACCACTCGCATCCGGAGAGGAGGAGCAGGCCGGTCAGAACGGCGGCGGCGAGCATGGTCTTCGTCTTGGGCTTCATCAGAACCTCCAGGGTAGGTCACTCGGAACGAGCCACGGTACTACGACGGACTCGTACTCTGAGCGGATTGCGGCGAGATCGCTTCGGAACTCGTCGATCACGCGGCTCTGCGGATCAAAGAAGGACCGGGCCTCCATTTCGGCAGCGAGTCGCGAGAATATGTGCTGGTCGAGCGAGAGCGCAGAGAGGACGACGAACCGGAGGTCGACGAAGGCCGCGCGCGCGGCGCGACGCGCCGGCATCACGACGTCGCGGAAGTGCTCCTGACGCGCCTCGAGCCCGTCCGCCTCTTCGATCGCATCGAGCCGGTCGCTCTCCTCAGCGGAACGGGCGAGCATCGCTTCGACCTCCGGGGCGCGTCGGCGGATCTCGTCGAGAAGATCCTGCATCTCCGCGGCGATTCCGCGAAGCGACGGCAGCGGGTCGGCGAGAAACCCTTCCACGAGCCCGGCATTCCAGACGCCGTAGTCGATTGGACGCTCGAGGAAGGCGAAGATGTTCTGGGGCCCGACGCCTGCGCCAGGGGTGATCTCGATCCCCTGCTCCGGACCGAGCGTCACGCGGCGAGCCGCGTCCTCAATCTCGATCAGGCCTTCGACCACCTCGTAGCGCGTCGTCCCGTCGCTGCCGACGTAGACGCGCACCTCCGTGCCGCGGACGCCGGCAACCGAAGTCGTCGACCCGATCCGCGGCTCGTTCCCCACTGCGGCGCTGAACCGGAAGCTGAACGAGCCGACGGCGGCCGCAACCCGGCTCTCCGGCTCGCCCGCAGCACCTGTCGTCGACCCGATGAGGAAGACGGTGTCGCGCCCGACATTCACGGTGCCCCCGGTCGCGAGCTCGAGCTCGACCTCCCCGATTGGCCTGGTTATCACCCGGTCGCCGGAGTCGAGCCCGTCACCGAAATCGGCGGGAAAGGTTCTTCCTGCCTCGGTCCGGACATCGACGTCGCCGGCGACGTAGACAATGGTAGCGTCCTGCGCGGGCAGCAGGGCCGCCCCGAGCACGAAGAGCACGAGTAGAAGTCGGTTCACAGTCGCCCCCTCACGAGACCCACGAGCATGGGAAGCCGGTTCGCCTCTCCCGCGAACACGAGCGTGATATCGCCGGCGTTGCTCGGCGCAGTGACGAACCGGGCTTCCGCCGGCAGCCGGTCAAAGAAGACCCGCACGTCAAAACGCGCATCCTCCGCCACCTTCCGCGCGGACACGTTGGCGATGACACGTGGCGAGATCACCAGACCGCCCTCGCGCAGGCGTTCGAAGATGGCGATGAGATCGGATTCGGCGTAGAGCACCTGGTCGTTGAACAGGAACGGGACGCCGCTCTGCGGGATGAACTCGCCTGGATCCACGGTGTTGAAACGGTCAATCACCTCGATGATGCTCGCGTCACGCTGCGCCGGTGGAACCGTGGCGCATGCTCCGAGCAGGACTGCCACCGCGGCAACGGCGACCAGACGTACTCTCATGGATACCCCCAGCTAATGGTATGTCGCATTCGGCCGGAATTCAATCGTCCTTTTCTCACGCATCACCGGCCTTGCGCCGAACCTCGAACTCCTTCTGATTCGACGCGCTGGTGTCGGGAGCTCGTTCGCGGGCCTGCTCCTGGAGCTCGAGCTGGCTGCGTACGGCCGGCTCACCGCGTTTCGGCAGCACAGGCCGGTACGATCCGTCCGATTCGAGCAGGTGCGCATTCGCGGTGTCGTCGAAGGCGAGCCCGAGCACGGACATCACGCGGGTCCTTGCGTCGGGATCGGCAACGGGGAAGAGGAGCTCGACCCGCCGCTCGAGGTTTCGCGGCATCCAGTCGGCGCTCGAGGCGTAGACCTCCGGAGCCCCGCCGTTGTGGAAGTAGAACAGGCGTGCGTGCTCGAGATAACGGTCCACGATGCTGACAACGGTGATGCGCTCACTCATCCCCGGCACCCCGGGAACGAGCATGCAGATGCCGCGGACGTTGAGCCTGATCTCGACTCCCGCCTGCGACGCCCGGTACAGCGCTTCGATCACATCAGGATCCGCGAGACTGTTGAGCTTCCCGTGGATGCGGCCGACGACGCCGGTGCGGGAACGCGAGGCCTCGCGCTCGATGAGCTGCAGGAGTCGGCCCTTCATACCGACCGGCGCCATCACGAGCTCATTGAGCGAAGGGATCGCAGAGTAACCGGTGATCGCGTTGAAGAAGAGGCCGACCTCGTAGGCGATGGTCGGGCGCGTGGTGAGGAGACCGAAGTCCGTATAGAGACGGGCCGTTCTGTCGTTGTAGTTCCCGGTTCCGAGATGCACGTACCGGCGGATCGCGTTCTGCTCGCGGCGCACGATCAACAGTGCCTTCGCATGCACCTTGAGCCGGGCGATACCGTAGACAACGATCACGCCGGCGCGTTCGAGCCGCTCGGCCCAGGTGATGTTGCGCTCCTCGTCAAAGCGCGCCTTGATCTCGACGAGGACCATCACCTGCTTTCCGGAGGTTGCCGCCTGCTCGAGTGCCTGTACGACCGGCGAATCGCCGCTGGTACGATAGAGGGTCATCTTGATGGCAAGCACCCCCGGATCCGCAGCCGCATCCTGCAGGAGCCGTACGACCGGATCGAAGGTCTCGAAGGGGTGGTACAACGCAACATCGCGCTTCCTCAGCGTGTCCCACAGCGGGCCGTCGACCGGCAGCTCCGGCGAATCGTAGTGTTGCCATCTCGGGTATCTGAGCTCCTCGAACCCGGAGATCGAGCCGAGATCGGCGAGCCCCCCGATGTCGAGAGGCTCCGCCTTGTCGAAGATCTCACCCTCATCGATGCCGACCACCTCGCCGAGCATCTTCCGCAGGCGGCCGGCGCCGTGGCTCACCGAAAGGCGGACGGGTCTGCTGAACTCCCGGTGCGCCACGATCTGTTCCATCGCTTCGACGAAGTCCTCGTCGCGCTCCTCGTCGACTCCGACGTCGGCATCGCGCGTCACCCGGAAGACACAGCGCTCGACGACCGTGTACCCGGCGAAGAGCGAGGAGGCATGCTGCACGACGACGTCCTCGAGCAGGGCGAACGAGAGGCTGCCCGCCTCATCGGGCAGGAAGATTATCCGATCGAGAGACTTCGGGATCTGCACGATCGCGAGATACTCGCCGCCGTCCTCGTCACCGGCAGACACCAGATCAGCGTCGGTCTGAGGCTCGAGAACGAAGGCCGCATGGAGCCGCAGATTCGTGAGATATGGCATGGGCTGGTCGACGGCGGCGCGCACCGGCGTGAGAACCGGAAAGATCTCCTCCTGGTAGAGCTTCTTGAGAAACGAGCTCTGCGTCGACGTGTAATCGTCCGGCCTGCGAAGCACGAGCCCCGCCTTCGCAAGCCCCGGCACGATTTCATCCAGAAGACAGCGATACTTTCGGGTAGCCAGATCGCGGGCACGTGCGAGAATGCGTGCGAGCAGAGCCGACGGCGCAATCCCCGACGGACACTGGACGTAGTCGCCGCTTTCGATCTGCCGTTTGACCGCGGCGACACGAACCATGAAGAACTCGTCAAGGTTGGTGGTAACGATGCAGAGGAACTTCAGTCTCTCGAGCAAAGGCACGTCGGGCCGCAACGCCTGTGACAGCACACGGGCGTTGAACTCGAGCCAGCTGAGCTCGCGGTTGAAGAACTGTGGCGGGCGCGTCTGCGATGCACTCATATTCCCTCTCACGCGATGACGACGCTCAGGCCGAATACGTCCTCGAACATGTCCGCCTTGGCATCAAAGCCGTATCGCTCGATCGAGATGTCGCCGGTGTACTCGCAGTGCAGGATGACGTCGCTTCCCACGAGCTCGACCTCGATGGCACGGACCCGCTCAGCATGGCCGCGGTCGAGGGCGTCGGCGACGCGGAGGATCGCGGCGAGTTTCAGCACCTGCACGCGCTGCTCGCGTCGCAGGGCAACAAAGGTCGTGTGGTTGGGCGAAGGAAGTGCCTTGCGATGGTAGCGCACGACGTTGGAGATGATCCGCAGATCATCGCGGCTGATACCGAAGATCTCGGAGTTCTGCACGATGTACTGGCCGTGCTTGTGGTGGCCACTCGCCTGGATATAGGTGCCGATGTCATGCAGAATCGCGGCCACCTCGAGCAGCATACGCATATGCCTGTCCATGGCGTGCTCTGTCTGCAGCTGGTCGAAGAGCGACAGCGCCAGGTTCGCGACGTGCCGCGAGTGTTCTTCGTCGTAGTGGTAGCGACGCGCGAGATTCTCCGCCGACGTGATGACCTGTCCGTAGAACTGGCGTTCAACGGCCCAGTCACTGCCGAGCGCAAAGCTCATCAGCACGCCCTCGCGAATGCTCACGTCCGGTACGATGAGCTCGTCCGCGGAGGTACTTCCAAGCAGCAGCCGGT
Source organism: Spirochaetales bacterium (assembly GCA_007127335.1). Lineage (GTDB taxonomy): Bacteria > Spirochaetota > Spirochaetia > DSM-27196 > SLST01 > SLST01. The sequence goes on from SKZO01000042.1 coordinate 25,091, forward strand.
AGACGGTGAGCGCCGGCACGAGGCCCTCTGCCTCGTGATACGTGACATTGTGTATCCGAACGATCTCGTCGACGGTTCGGTCCTGAAGCTCGTCGAGGTACCGGTTGAACTCCTTTCGCGAAATCGTCCAGAAGTGCTCCCCGTCTCTCTTCCCCACGGCGTGTGCGACGTGTCGGGGATCGCCTCCGACGGCGACGAAATACTTGATCCGGTCGAGTGGAAGCTCAGAGTCGATCAGCTCCCGACTGACCCTCATGCTCTCGCGAACAAAGTCCTCGATCTGCTCGGCACTCGACCACATGGGACGGGCCTCCTGCTCCATCCGCACCGTGCCGATCCTGAGACTGTGAGCGGCGACCATCTTCCCTCGCTGCAGCAGCATGATGACGGTCGTGCCGCCGCCGACCTCCATGATGAGTGAGTTCGCGCGCGAGAACTGGTGCTGCATGGGACGTACCGCGTGCTGAACGGCAAGGAAGGTCAGGTGGTTCTCTTCGATTCCTTCGATGATCTCTATGCGCAGGCCCGTCCGGACGAGGACCCGGTCGAGGAAGGTATCCCGGTTTCGAGCCTCGCGTATGGCGCTCGTGGCGATCACCCGCACCGCCTCGTCCGGGACCTGCCAGCCACGGACCAGCTCGCGGAACCCGTCGAGGATTGTGATCGCCTGCTGCATGCTGTCGCGGGTGAGCGATCCGGACATAAACACGTCGCGCCCGAGCGCGACGGGTCTCGCGGCCCGATCGAGCCGCTCCCACTCACCGTTCTCGCCGAGCTGCGCGATCACCATCCTGATCGCCGTTGAGCCCACGTCAATGACGGCGGCGATCTCTCCCCCGTTCCGGGGGCTCATTCCTGCTCCCGCCAGGCCAGCGCGGCGGATCCAACGATCACCGAGTCGTCGCCCAGCGAAGCGGCAAGGAGCCTGACGTTGGAGTCGATCATCGAGTGCGCACGCATGCTCTCCTCCACCGGCTTCAGGTAGAGATCGCCGAGTTTCTCCACGAGGCCTCCGCCAACGACGACGAGATCCGGATCGAAAATGTCCACGAGGCTCCCGAGCCCCACCCCGAGGTACCAGGCGGCACGCTCGACAACTTCCACCGCGGGTTTCTCACCTGCGTCCATCGCCTGCCTGATCAGCTTGCTCTTGATCTTCGCGATGTCGGTGCCGGCCTTCTCCAGAACGACCGGAGACTGCCCCTTCATCGCGAGGTGAACGAGATCCTTCGCGATGGCAGTCTTGGACGCGACGGCCTCGAGGCAGCCGTACTTGCCGCAGCCGCAGCGCCGTCCGCCGGCATCGACGATCATGTGGCCCACCTCTCCGGCGCTGCCCGTGCGGCCGCGATAGAGCGTGCCATCGATGATGATCCCCCCTCCGACGCCGGTCCCCGGGAAGACCCCGACCACGTTCTCGGCGCCCTTCGCCGCGCCGGAGACGAACTCCCCGTAGGTGCCGGCGTTCACATCGTTCTCGAGCACCACCGGGGCGCCGATCGCCTCCTCGAGTTTGTCCCGCAGCGCGTAGTCCCGCATGTCCACGTTCGGCATGCTGATCACCCGTCCGGCCTCCCGGTCAATGGGGCCGGGTACGGCGATACCGATCGCGGCAAGCTGCTTCGTCCCGGCATCTGCATCGTCGAGCGCTTCGTGGATCAGCGAGACGATCGCCTCGAGCGTCTCCTTGTTCCCGGCGCCGACGGGAGTGCGCACCTTGGCCTGCCCGCACGGCTCGTACTTCTCGTTGAGGACTACGGCAAGCATCTTCGTGCCGCCCATGTCGAAGCCTATGACGCGATTCTTCTCTGGCATAGCTTCCCCCTGCTGCAGTGTACCCGAATCAGCCGTCCGTGACACCGGCTCAGGAGTTCCCTTGCGCAGCGCCGACGGCTGGGGTAGGCTCTGCGGGTGGCACCGGCACGACACGGCGGCGTGGTGATCGGCAGGTTCATGCCTCCCCACGCCGGACATCAGTACCTGATCGAGTTTGCTCGCTCCTACACGGGGGATCTCACCGTCTTCGTCTGTACGCTCGCCCATGAACCCATCCCCGGGGAGCTCAGGTTCGCGTGGATGTCGCGCCTGTTTCCTCACGTTCGACTCATCCACGTCACCGAAGAGATCCCGCAGGCGTCGCGGTCGGAGGAAGGCGCGTACGCGATCTGGGCGGAGGCGATTCGCACGCGCCTCGAAGCCGACCCGCGGTACGTCTTCGCCTCCGAGGAGTACGGGCGCGATCTTGCCGCCGCGCTCGGCGCCGAGTACGTGCCGGTGGACCCGCGGCGAGCGGTATTCCCGGTCTCCGCAGGCGCGATCCGTGACGACCCGTTCGGCAACTGGACCTACCTGCCGCACGTCGTGCGTCCGCACTTCGCGCGGAAGATCGTTCTCCACGAGCCGTCCGGCACACTCGCTGAAGAGCTTGCCCGCTCGTACGACACGCTGTTCGCCACCGATTACCCCGCCTACCTTCGATCGCTCGGGTCCGCCGACGCGGTGATCGACGGACCGGCCGCGCTCGCGCGAGCGCAGTCTGCGAGCGAAGAGGCACTGCTGCTGCAGACCAACCGCATCCTGTTCGGCGCGACCGATCCGCTGCGCATCCTCACCGACGCCGGCGTGACGCCTGCCGATCGCGACGAGATCATGGCGCAGCTCATCGCCGCCCACCCCTACCTTGCCCCATCACTCGTCGTCGCCGTGGAACCCGTCGACGAGCCGTACCGGAGCGCGCTCGAGAGCTTCGGATGGCCGCTCGCGTGCGTAGCGGACCGGGAGGCCGCGCGACGGCGCTGCGAACTCCAGCTCGAGGAGTGGCTCGGCCCCACCGCCGCGCCGGCATCTCGGATCGATTGACTTCCGCGGGCCAGTGGGCTACTGTCATCACATGGCTCCGCTGATCTGGGCCATTCTTGGCCTCGTCTTCATCCTCGCCGAGTTCGCCGTGCCGGAGTTCGTGATCTTCTTTTTTGGCGTCGGGGCGTTGCTGAACTCGGTTCTCACGGCCCTCATCCCTGGGCTGGCCGCGAGTATCCCGCTGCAGGTTCTCACCTGGCTCGGGCTGTCGGCGGCGACGCTCTTCTCACTGCGCCGGTACGTCGCCGCCTGGTTCAGAGGCCGGAAGTTCGTGGAGGACGACCAGAGCGACTGGGTTGGGCGCCGGGCGAAGGTCACGCAGGCCATTGCCCCGGACGCGCCCGGACGGATCAGTCTCAACGGCACGACTTGGGTCGCCGAGAGCTTCGACGAATCGTTCGAGGCCGGCGAGAAAGTAGAGGTTCTCCGCCGCGAGGGAACCCGCTTCTACGTGACGAAGTCGTTGACCGGCCTGTCGCAGCTCGACGACGAGTGAATAGGATGGCGCCGCCGCGGGTAGTCGTTCATGAGTTGACCCTGGAGGGAATATGGGAATGCTGGGTTCGTATCTGTTGACGGCGGTCATCCTGATCGCCTTCTTCATTGTCTTCTTCAAGCTCCTCCGGATTGTGCCGGAGCAGGAGGCGTGGATCGTCGAGCAGTTCGGCAAGTACAAGAAGACGCTCGGGCCGGGCCTGCACCTGGTGGTCCCGATCGTTCAGAAGGTCGCCTACCAGAACATCCTCAAGGAGGAGGTGATAGACGTCCCGCCGCAGGTCTGCATCACGCACGACAACGCGCAGGTGGAGGTCGACGGAATCCTCTACATCCAGATCGTCGATCCATACAAGGCGAGCTATGGGATCGACAACTACCGATTCGCCGCCGCCCAACTAGCGCAAACCACGATGCGCAGCGAGATCGGTAAGATCGATCTCGATAACACGTTCAGCGAACGCGACGCCATCAACGACGCGATCGTGCGGTCGGTTGACCAGGCCTCCGACTCCTGGGGTATCAAGGTCACACGGTACGAGATTCGGGACATCACTCCCACCGACTCCGCGCTCCAGGCAATGGAGCAGCTCGTCATCGCCGAACGCGAAAAACGGGCCGCAATCCTCGAGAGCGAGGGCAAACGCGAGTCGGGCATCAACCGTTCGAAGGGGCGCCGGCAGCACCAGATCAACCTGTCGGAAGGTGAGCGTCAGCGACGGATCAACGAGTCCGAAGGACGCG
>SKZO01000180.1 GCA_007127335.1 Spirochaetales bacterium
CGGCAAGCCGGAGAATCCGTCTCTTGAACTCCACGAAATCCATTTTTTCCTCCATCTCACGCGCAGACCGCGAGCCGCTCGTCGGTGCGGAAGCTGTGCGCGAGCAGCGCAACGACCGAGAAGGCGCCAAAGGCGATCGCAAGCGGGTCGGCCGCGACGACGCCGATCGTACCGACCGTGCGCACCGCGGCGAACATGATCACGAGCCCGATCGCCGGGCGCAGCAGCGCGATGACGAGCGCCCGGCGAGGCGCGCCGATCGCCTGGTAGAAGGCGGCGCCAATGAAATAGGTGGGAAAGACAAGGAGCGCGATCGCGTTGACGCGCATGAAGGGAATCCCAATGGATATGACTTCCGGGTCCGAAGTGAAGATCCGGAAGATGGGCGCGGGGAAGAGCATCATGACGCCCATACCGGTCCACGTGATCAGGCTCGAGAAGCCGATCGAGAGCCGGACCGACTGCCGCACCCGCAGCGGATTCTCCGCACCAAAGTTGTAGCCGGCGATGGGCGGGAGCGCCTGGGCGACGCCCATCGCGGGCAGCGCCATGATCAGGATGGTTCGAAAGACCACGCCGAATGCGGAGACCGCGAGCGGTCCGGCGAGCGCGACGATGAGGTTGTTGCGAATCACCTGTACGACGCCGGAGCTGAGCTGCCGCATGAGACCGGAGAAGCCGATCGCGAGCGTCTCGCGCAGGAGATCGAGCCGCGGGCGGAGCGAGGCGAGCGTGAGTTGCACCGCGCCCGTTCCTCGCACGAAGTACGCGATACTGAAGACGGTCGTGAGCATGTGGCCAAAGAGCGTGGCGAGCGCGGCGCCGCCCACGCCCCATCCGAACCCGAAGATGAAGATCGGGTCCAGGATGATGTTGAGCATGACTCCGGAGGTTAGCGCCACCATTGCCACCCGGGCACGTCCCTCGCCCCGGATCAGGTAGTTCGCGGCGAAGTTGAACACGAGAAAGGGTTCTGACAGGACGATGATGCGCGCGTACTCGTAGGTGGGCTGCACGAGCTCGTCCGAGGCGCCGAGTATCCGCACGAGCGACGAAACGAAGGTGACGCCAAGGACGCCCACGATGAGCCCAATGAACGCCGCGGAGCTGAGCGCGGTCCCCGCCGCTGCACGCGCGCGCGCCGTCTCTCCCGATCCGAGCGCGCGCGAGACGACCGACGCGGCCCCTATGCCAACGAAATTCCCGAACGACATGACGATCACACGAAACGGAAAAAGGAGCGACACCGCGCCAATCCCGATCGGCCCCACGCCCTGGCCCACGAAGATCGTGTCCACGAGGTTGTACGCGGAGTTGACGAGCAGCGCGACGGAGCCCGGTATCGCGATCCGCGCGAGCAGCTTGCCCATGGGCATCGTGCCCATGAACTCCGCCGAGCCGGGCTCGAGTTTTTCGCTCATAGCCTCCTACGATCGCAAGTTCGGGCGGCGGGGTCAATCGGTTCCGGGGCGAGGATTGCGGATGGACTTCAGACGCCGAGCGGTTATACTGAGATGGATGGGTGTTTCAAAGGAGGAGACGGCGCGATTTCTCGCGGCGAGACGGGAGCGGCGGAGCCGGCATCTGCGGGAGCTCGAGCGGCGGGCGAACGAGGACGCGCGACGGATCATCGAGTTTCTGATTGAGCGATACCATCCGACCCGGGTCTACCAGTGGGGGTCGCTCCTGAAGCCCGGGGAGTTCCGCGAATGGTCGGACATCGACGTCGCGCTCGAAGGCCTCACTGATCCGCTCGATGGACTCCGCGCGGCCGACGACGCCGCGTCGATGACTGACTTTCCCGTTGATGTGGTCGAGCTCGACCGGATCGATCCGCGTCACGCGTCGACGATACGAGAGGAGGGAAGACTCGTCCATGACGCGACCACAGGCGACTGATAGAGACGAGCTCATCGCACACATTCGGAAGCACGTCGGGATGCTCGCCGAGATTGAATCTGACGTTCGGTCTGCCGTCGAGATCGATGTCCCGAAGATCGGACGCACCCCCCGGGCGGCCGTGCTGGTCGCTGGGCTTATCGAGAACTACTACACCTGCGCCGAGACGGTCTTTGTCCGGATTTCGCGCTTCTTCGAGAACAACCTGTCACCGGAGCGGTGGCACAAGGAGCTCCTCGACCGCATGACCCTCGCCATCGAAGGCATCCGCCCGCGAGTGCTTGGTGACGAGTCCACCCGTGACCTGGTCGAGCTACTGCGGTTCCGTCACTTTCGACGCTACTACTTCGGCAGCGCGTACGACTGGGATCGCATAGACGAGCTCATCACTCGTATTCATCGCACCCATCCTCGCCTCGTACGCGAGCTGGAGGCTTTCGTTGCGTTCATCGCGGAGCTTCCGGAGATCGACACGACTGGTGCCGGAATTGTTGACGAGGAGTGAGAGCAAGAGCGCGGCGCCATTGCAGACCGGCCGCATTCCCCGTAGAATCTGCGCCAATGATCGTCAAATCACGCGCGTATCCGCGCGCCGCGCTGATAGGGAACCCGTCGGACGGGTTCTTCGGCAAGACTATTGCGTTCACCTTCTCGAACTTTCAGGCGGATGTGACGCTGTACGACACGCCGGAGATCGAGATCCTGCCGGCCCAACGGGACCATTCGCGGTTTCCCAGCCTCGAGGCGCTTGCCGCGGATGTTCGAGCCTACGGGTACTACG
>SKZO01000362.1 GCA_007127335.1 Spirochaetales bacterium
CATGAACCGCACGCGTCCCAAGCTCGACCGGATGGAGCAGTTTCTCAAGCGCGTCGTGAAGACGAACGGTCTGCCGGCGACCGTCACGAGTACCCTCGACCGGCGCGAGGCGCTTCGCGACGCGGACTACGTGATCAACATGATCCAGGTGGGCGGCGTGGAGGCTTTCGGGCACGACTACGAGATACCGCTGAAGTTCGGCGTCGATCAGTGCATCGCCGACTCGCTCGGGCCCGGGGGAGTCTTCCGGCTGCTGCGAACCGCGCCGGTGCTCGTGGACATGCTCCGCGACATGGAGGAGCTCTGTCCGGGCGCGCTCTTCCTCAACTACACGAACCCCATGGGCGCGGTCTGCTCGCTCATCGCGCGTGTCACGGACACGATCGACTCCATAGGGCTCTGCCACGGCGTGCAGACGACGATGGACCTCGTTGCCGGGTATCTGGGGCTGCCGAAGGAGCGGGTCGACTACACCTGCGCGGGCATCAACCACATGGCGTGGTTTCTCTCGCTTGCCGACCGGGAGACCGGCGAGAACCTCTATCCGCGGTTCCGCGAGCTGTGCGAGCGCCCCGAGTACTACGTCAACGAGAAGGTTCGCTGCGAGGTCATGCGTCAGTTCGGGTACTTCATGACCGAGTCAACCGGTCATCTCTCCGAGTACGTGCCGTGGTTCCGCTCGAGCGAGCGCGCCCTTGCGGAGTACTGCGATGAGCCGGCATTCGGCGGCGAGAGCGGCGCCTACTATAACTTCTGCCGGATGATCGCGGAGAAGTACGATGGAGTGAACTACCTCGAGAGCGAGGACGACACGATTGGCCACCGGAGTAACGAGTACTGCTCCTATATCCTCGAGGCGCACCGGACCGACCGTCCCTTCAGGCTGCAGGGCAATGTCAGGAACGACGGCTACATCACGAACCTGCCGGACGGACTCTGCGTAGAGGTGCCCGTCTACGTCGACGGCCACGGGCTGCACCCGCTGCGCGTAGGGGCGCTGCCGCCGCAGTGCGCCGCGCTCAACCAGAGCAACCTCACCGTTCAGGCGCTCGCCGTGGAGGCGGCGCTCACCGCGGATCCGGAGCACATCGTGCACGCGATCGCAATGGACCCGCTGACCTCCGCGGTCTGCACGCTCGCGGAGATCCGCGAGATGACCGCGCAGATGCTCGAGGCCGAACGCGAGTGGCTGCCGCAGTTTGCACAGCGGACGCCGGCGGCAACGCCCCGTATCGTCATCCCGGCGGATGTGAAACGCGCGGAGGTGCCCGTTGATCCGGCGCTCGCGATCGCGAACCGGTTCGGCGAGCTCGCCGAGCGCAAGGTCTGATACGATGGACGCAGGAGAGAAGATGGAAGGAAAACCGCGAATCGGATTCGTCGGGGTCGGGTCGATGGGACAGATGGCGCACCTGCGAAACTACGCCGTACTGCCGTGCGAGATCGTCGCGCTCGCCGAGCTCCGCGAGAAGACGGGAAGGACGGTTGCCGAACGCTACCGAATACCCCGCTGTTACCCGAGCGCCGCACAGATGCTCGAGAAGGAGAAGCTCGACGCGCTCGTTGCGAGCCAGCCGTTTACCCGCCACGGCGTGGTGCTCGACGAGCTGCTCGCGGCGGGCGTTCCCGTGCTGATAGAGAAGCCGCTTGCCGCGAGCGTCGCCACCGCCCGCCGCCTCGCGGAGATGGCCGAGCGAAGCGGCACCTTCGTGATGGTGGGGTACCATAAGCGAAGCGATCCTGCCACGATGTACGCGAAGGAGCGGATCGATGAGCTCGTTGCCTCCGGCGAGCTGGGCCGCATGACCTACGCACGCATTCTCATGCCCGCGGGCGACTGGATTGCGAACGGGTTCGACGAGCTCTTGAACGAGGGCGACCCTGCGCTCCACCTTGAGAGCGATCCGCCGGACCCGGATCTGGATGAGAAGGGGCGAGAGCAGTACATAACCTTCGTGAACTACTACATTCATCAGGTCAACCTGCTGCGGCACCTCATTGGCTCACCGTACCGGCCCGTCTTCGCCGACCGCGCCGGAAAGCTGCTCGTCGCGGAGGCGGACAACGGCGTGACCGCGACGATCGAGATGTCGCCCTACCGGACGACGATCGACTGGCAGGAGCAGGCGCTCGTCTGTTTCGAGCGCGGCTGGGTGCGGCTCGATCTGCCGGCGCCGCTCGCGCACAACCGGCCGGGCCGCGTGACCGTCTACCGGGATCCGGGAGCCGACGCGCTACCCATGGAGGAGAGCCCTACGCTTCCCTGGACCCACGCGATGCGGCAGCAGGCGGCGAATTTCCTCGCCGCCGTGCGCGGCGAGCGGGCGCCCATGACCGGCGCGGCCGAGGCCCTCGAAGACCTTATCGTGGCGCGGGAGTACCTGCGCCTTCACACCGGCACCTGAGGAGGAGACCATGCCGTTACGATTCCGCAAAGTGTTACTGGCCGACGAGCGGTACGAGTCCGCCGGCATCTTCGACGTCAACGGCGACGGAGTGCTCGATATCGTCTCCGGGGCATATTGGTACGAGGGCCCGGACTATACGAAGGCCCATCGCATTGGCGATGTCATGCCCGAGGGGGAGTACTTCGACGACTTCTCGACGATTCCCCTGGACATCAACGGGAACGGCCGTACGGATTTCGTCACCGGCGGCTGGTGGGGCAACACGCTTC
>SKZO01000214.1 GCA_007127335.1 Spirochaetales bacterium
CACCCGCCCCTGGAGGAGGTGACGCCGGGGTCGGATCACTACGCGGCCTGTCACTTCGCGGCGGAACTGGACCTGAAGGGCGTCGTCGTCGACTAGTCGCTGTGGCGACTGATCACCTACACTTCGAGAAGCGCCTCGTAACCCCGTCTGTCTTCGCGAAAGGTGCTGGCGAGCACCACCCGCGGCATCACACGGTACTCAGCGGCAGGGAGGAGACCACGAACGACATGCCCAAAGAGATGGTCGAGCGCCTTGAACCCGACCCGGAACGGGTTCTTGTAGATCAGCGCATCGATCACCCCCGCTCGCAGCATGGCGAGGCTCTCAGGGAAGACTTCGCTGCCGATCATCTGAACCTCGTCTTCTCTGCCCGAGTCGCGAAGCGCAGGAGCGATCGCAGCGGTGTCCCGGGCAGAGGCGGCAAATATGCCCACGATGTCCGGATCAGCCGTGAGGCGATGGAGCACCTCGGCGTAGAGCCGATCGTCCTGTCGCGGCTCCTGCGTCAACTGTACCCGGATCCGTGACGTGTAGAGCCCCATCTGTCGCGCGAAGCTTCCGGCGCCAAGATGTCCGGGCCGTGCGTACGGGTCTACGGACCGATGGTCGGGGTTGCTGACGATGACCGTACCTTCCCGGCGCAGAAAACGGAACATGATCTCCGCCGCCATCTGTCCGGCGATCTCGTTATCCGGCCCCACCCAGGTCACCCGCGAGACCTCCTCCAGGTCCTTGTCCGCAAAGACAACGGCAACACCGGCGTCAACGAACCGGTTGAGGAGCGCGATGATCCGATTGGAACGAAACGGCACGAGCAGCAGTCCGTCGAGCTCGGCGCAGCCCTGGTCGTAGAGGTCGGAGAGCGACTCGTATATGCCGGCCTCATCTCTCCCGACATGGCGCTTCGCGAACTGCACGTTGAACGTTGACAGTTGCTCTGCGCACGCGTCGTAGCCCTCTTCAATGTGCCGTGCGTAGTAGCTTACCGGGAGACCGTGCTGCTCGAACACGCCAACGAGATTCGCCGTCCGCTTCTTGAGATTCGCGGCGGCGTAGTTGACCCGGTACTGCAGGCGCTCCACGACGTTGAAGACTTTCGTTCTCGTGGCTTCGCCCGCCCCGGGCTTGCCGTTCAACACCCGCGACACGGTGGACACTGAGGTTCCGGCCTCACGGGCGATATCGTGCAGTGTGACGGGTGCCGCGCGCGTCACGGTGGCGCCGCGGGAACCGGTGGTGTCCGAACCTCTCGTCATCACAAACAATCTCCAGGGCTCTCGCAACGTGCAAACGTTTGCGTGCTAACGTCAGTCTACCGCCGCACACACGGCCTGTCAAGCGCCCACGCGGGCGAACTGCTCTTCACACCGCCAGATGGCAACCCCCATGTGGTACCGCTCGTGTACCGCCACTCCGGCCGAGTACCAGGCGGTGACGAGCGTTCCCTCTTCGCCGGGAACCGTGGACGGATAGCCCAGGTCACCGGGGTCGAGATCGACGAGCCGTCGCGGGTCGCCCCAGGTGCGACCGCCGTCGTCGCTCAGACGGACCTCGATCCCGTGCCTTCCCTCACGCCGGTCGCCGCAGGTGAGCAGGATCCGTCCGTCCGGAAGCGCAAGGAGGTGCCCGGGATGCTGAGCCCCCTGCGACACCTGTTGTTCGCGCTGCCAGCTCGCCCCGGCGTCGATCGATCGGAAGAGCTCGAGATGCTGATCGCCGGTCGTCCTTCCGCAGGCAAGCAGCTCGCCGTCCGGCAGGACGATCGGGGTGGTCTCGTTGACGTCGCCCACCTGGATAGGTCCACGGACCGACCAGGTGTACCCGTCGTCGCTGCTTGTGTAAAAGTGGCACCCGCGTTCGTCGGGCGGACGCCAGCTGTACAGGCAGGCGCCAAGGCTTCCGTCGGGGAGTTGCACGATATCGCCGAAAGGGATGATGCGCGGCGAGCTCTGCGGCGAGTCGTTCGGAGACTCCCCTCCCGGCGGCGGAACGACGTGTTCATGCGTCCATGTGCGCCCCCCGTCACGGGAGCGACAGATCCACGGCGGAAGCGGATAGGCCGGCGACCCATGCCCGGCGGTCCCCTCACCCCTGCGCGGACGGTGCGACCAGCCGGAGGCGAGTACGACGAGATCACCGCCGGCGCTCAGCCCGGCCGCGACGTTCATCCGGTTCGTACCCGGCTCGTGAACAGCGGGAGTCCCGCGCAGGCCCCAGGTCCGTCCGCCATCCTCACTCGCCCATGCCTCGACGTCGCCCTCCCACAGACCGTGGCAGGGCTGGTTGAAGATCGTTGCGACAATCGTGCCGTCGGGCAGCCTCGTCAGATTCGGCCAGGCACAGACACCGTCAATCGCGATATACCGTTCCATCGCGCCCTCAGCGCAGCGCGTCGCGCAGCCGGGCTACGCGCTCTGCGCGGTCGTCGGCTCCGAAGATGAAAGAGCCCACCACGAAGACGTTCGCCCCGGCGGACTGCACGTCGGCTATGGTCCGGTCGTTGATCCCCCCGTCGACCTCGATGTCAACCTCCGGCCCCAGGAGCTCGCGGGCCCGCTCGATCTTGCGCAGCATCGCCGGCTCGAACGATTGTCCGCCGAATCCCGGCTCGACGGTCATGATGAGCAGCCGGTCGATGAGCTCCGTCACCGGCTCGAGAAGCCGCACATCCGTCGC
>SKZO01000100.1 GCA_007127335.1 Spirochaetales bacterium
CGACCGGCGTCAACCCGGGATTCGTGATGGACCTCCTGCCCATCGTTTCGACCGGCGTCTGCTCGCGCGTGGACGCGATCCGCGTCGAACGGTATCAGGATGCGAGCAGGCGTCGGCTTCCCTTCCAGAACAAAGTTGGCGCGGGTCTTTCGCGGGCCGAGTTCGAGGAGAAGGCTCGTGCGGGAGAGATCCGGCACGTCGGACTCACCGAGTCCATGCACATGATCGCCGCGAGGATGGGCTGGGATCTCGAAGAGACCTCGGACGACGTCGAGCCGGCGAGCAACAGAAACGAGGTGCGCGGCGTCCACCAGGTGGGGCGAGCCTGGTGCGACCGGCGGATGGTGATCGAGCTCGTCTTCCACGCGGAGCTCGGCCTGACCGACCCCGCCGACCGCGTCGTCGTGAGTGGAGAACCGGGCTTCGAGCTTCTCGTGCCGGGCGGCTTTCACGGTGATGTGGCGACCTGCGCGATCGCCGTGAACTGCATGCCGCTCCTTCGAACGGCGCGCCCCGGGCTTCGGACCATGGTTGACATGGACCCCGTGAGCTGTTTCAGATGACGGTATGAGACCGGTACCAATAAACTGCGCAGAAGCGATCTTCGAACCCTTCTGGGACGATGACCTGAACGAGCTCTCGAGCTGGGAGATCGCCCCCGGCGATCGCCACGGTCTGGAGGTCGGCGGCGGATGGTCGCTCACGCCGTTTTCCTGGACGCGTCGACCGGAGGCCGGGCGGCCGGCGCTCGAGATGACACGCGACTACGAGCGCGAACGGACCGACGCGGGACTCGCGCACGCGAGCGGCGGCGTAGCGTGCACCGGCTACGATGCGCTCATGCTCTCCATCATGCCGCCGCAGGGCGCGGTGGTCTCCGTCCTTGCCGAGACCGACGCGGGGAGCGCGTCGGCTTCCTACCCACCGGCAGGCTCTTCGAAGCGGGAGTACCTGCTGCCGCTGAACGGCGCCTCACGGATCAGGCGGCTGACGGTGCGAGTCCATGCCGGTACCGACGGGGTGGCCTCAGGGTGGTTCAACTGGATCGGGCTGCAGAACACGGAAATGCTCCCGCGGTACCTCGAGCAGTGGAAGCGGTTCGACGAGCGGTGGGAGCGGTACCTCAAACCGCGGGACCACGGGCCGGCCTTCGTGCCGCAGACGGAGCTCGTGCTCTCGGCGCAGGAGCTCGAGCGGCTGCGGCTGCGTCACGACGAAGAGGTCGCTCGGCTTGGTACCTCCCGGATCCTCGAGGCCGCTGAACAGGCGCGCCGCACCGAGCCGGAGGCGCTGATAGGCGAGTACGTGAACTTCTCGACCGACACGCGCTACTGCCGCGAGCGCGACTTCCATCGATTGTTGCTGCAGAAGGGGATCGCCGCGGCGGTAGCGGGGCTCGTGACGAAAGACGCAACGCTTCTGCGCCTCGCGGCGCGCTACGCGATGTCGATCGCAATGTGCGGCAACTGGGACGACGGGTTCATCTGCCGGTTCGGCGAGGGCACCTTTGAGCACCGCAGCTTCGTCCAGTCGCTGTGCGCCTGGGAGACCGCGGCTATCCTGGATCTCGCCGGCGAGTGGTTCACCCCGCTGGGCAAGGACCTGGTCCTCCGGCGGATCGCCGAGGAAGCGATCGGGCACATCAACTTCTCGACCTGGAAGCACGAGTACATCTGGAGCTGTAATCAGCTCGCCTGGTTCAGCCCGGGCCGGATGCTCGGTCTCGCAACGCTTGCCACCGAGTGGCCGCGTGCCTCGTGGTACCTCGACCGCGCGAAGGACGAGCTCGTGGAAAGCCTCGACCTCACGATCCTGCCCGACGGCGGGTACGTGGAGGGACCCACCTACTTCCGGTGCGTCGGGCGCGACGGCGGCCTCTCGCTGTTCACCTATGCGCGGGCGAAGGGGATTGCCTTTCCGTCGGTCATCCCGGACTCGATGCGCCGGACCGCCGACTTTGGCGAGGCGCTCATGTCTACCGACACGGCGCAGGACATGATCCCCATCTGCGACGGGCGGCCGCTGCACGACCACGAGTCGCTCGCGTTCATGGCCGCGGCCCTGCCGCAGAGCCAGTGGACGAGGATGTTCCGCAAGGCATTCGACCGTGACGGCGGGTCGAAGTTTCCCGTCGTCTACCAGGTGATCGACGACATCCCCACGGAGGCGCCCGAACCGCGCCCCTTCGTCTTCCTGCCGGAGATGGGCGTCATGTCCTCGTACCGCAGACACGGGAACGGGGTGGTGAAGCTCTTCCTGATGGGCAACAAGGCCGGCGCCGGGCACACGCACGAGGACAAGGGGAGCTTCGTCCTCGAGTACGCCGGTGAGACCTTCGCGATGGACCCGGGCACCTGCGACTACGCGAGCCCCTTCTCGTTGCTCGTGAAGAACTGCGAACGGCACAACATGCTGCTGCCCTGCGGCACCGCAGAGCGTCCACGGCCCGCTTCGCCGCTGCCGGTGGACGTGAAGCCGGCCGGGTCCGGCGACGAGACCTCGTTCGACGCGACGATCGATCTCACCCCCGGGTGGGAGGCGTACTACGCGCGCTGGACCCGACGCTTCGAGTCGCCGGACCCGTCGCTGCTCGTCATCACCGACGAGTACGAGCTCGTCGCCGGCGACGGCGTCGACTTCCTGTGGAACACCCGCCTGCCGGTCGAGC
>SKZO01000340.1 GCA_007127335.1 Spirochaetales bacterium
CCTGGGGTATTGGTAACGAGCTCAACCTCCGCTCGGAAAACGCGTCGGTCTGGAACGCCGTGAACGACATCGCCGCGATGATCCACGATGTGGACGGAAACCATCCCGCGACCACGATGCTGGCCGGCATCCGCAGACCCGTGGTCGAGGCGATCGCCGATCGAGCCGGCGAGCTCGATTTCCTCTGCATCCAGATGTACGGAAATATCATCAACGCGCGGAGGCTCATCGCCGACTCCGGATACGAGGGTCCGTACCTCGTCACCGAATGGGGCGCGACCGGTCATTGGGAGGTTTCGACCACCGACTGGGAAGCGCCAATCGAGCAGACCTCCAGCGAAAAGGCCGACGCGATACTCGAGCGCTACCGCGCCGCGATCCTCGGCGACCCGGAACGGTGCATGGGTTCCTTCGTCTTTCTCTGGGGGCAGAAGCAGGAGCGTACCCCCACCTGGTACGGGCTCTTCACCGAGGCGGGCGAACAGACGGAGGCGATCGATGTGATGCAGTACGTCTGGACCGGTTCCTGGCCCGAACACCGTGCGCCTCGCCTCACCGAAGTCTCAGTCGATGGTAAGGGGCGCTACGATAACGTGCGGCTGAACGCCGGGCGGCGGTACACCGCTGCGGTGTCCTCCGACGAAGAACCCGGCGCGCCGCCCTCAGGCCTGCGGGTTCGCGCGGAGGTTCTGCCTGAGGCGACGGAGCTTGGCGAAGGCGGCGACTATGAGCCTCGTCCCAGCGCCGTGCCCGGCCTCATCGACGAGGTCTCGCCGCAGTCGATCGTGGTCAGGGCGCCGAGCGAACCGGGACCGCACCGTCTCTTCGTCTATCTGCTCGACGCCCACGGTCATGCGGCGACTGCGAATCTGCCCTTCCTCGTGGAATGAGATCTGCGCGGCGCAAGCGGCCTACGGCCTTCGTCAGCCTGGTGTCCGTCTTCGCAGTGCCATCAACCGCGGGCGGTTCGAGCGCTGTACGATGATGAACGGCAGGTTGCCGAGCAGGCCTATTGGTGGCATCCAGGCGGCGATCGCCGGCGGGTTCCACAGGAAGAAGGAGAGCGAAAGGAGAACCGGGAGCCAGTGCGTGAGCTCTGCCCGCCGTGTCTCCGCGGCGAAGCGCTCGAGCACGTGCGACCCGCCTGCCGGGTCGCTGGACGCCAGACGGCGTTTGCTGAACCCGCCGGCGAAGAGGGCGCCCGCCTCCGGGAGGCGGTCCTTCCAGCGGTGCACGCGGAAGACACGTCGGTAGAGCCGCCCGCCTCGCTCGAAACCGCGGCAGCGAAAGAGCCAACCGTCGCGTTGGAACCATTCGGCGGGCATGCGATGGGTCAGGTAGCCGCTGCCTATCTGGATTGCGATCCACGCGCCGGATATCGCGAGAAGCCGAGCTGCGACCGTCACGTCACGCCTGATCGCCGGGCATCCACCATCGGCACAGAGACGGGAGTCCCGTGCGGCGTCACCGCGCGTCCGCGCCAGTTTACCGATCCGCCCCTGACGCGGATCCATAGTGCGTACGCCGTCACGCAGGCGAAGAAGAGCAGATGGACCGGAAAGAGGAGAGCCGTCCCCGGACCGAACCGTCCGTACCGCGGAAGGCTCGCCGCGAGCAGGCCGGCGTACGCCGCGTACGCGCCCAGAGCGAGCAACGGCGGCAGGATCCCCAGGCGCAGGCCGGCGATCGCGAAGGCGGTCTGCACCGCGACAGTGGCGGCTCCGACGATCCACATCGATTGCGCGAAGAGCATCGATCGCGGGGTGGCGTCGGCGCCGTGCAGGAAGTTCTTGGTCCACCCGGACAGAACCTGACGGATCCCTTCCGGGTACATCCGAAAGCGTATCGTGGGGCCGCCAAGGTAGGTGCGAAGCGGGATTCGTTCGGCGCGGCAACGGCGGCCGAGCGCAATGTCGTCGACGATCGAGCCGCGGACCGCCGCGTGGCCTCCGCATCGTCGGTACTCGTCGGCACTCATCATGATGCACGGGCCGTACAGCCCGCGCGGGTCGGCTCCCACCCCTATGGACGCCACGACCTGCGCGTTGAACAATGCGCTGAGCGTCTCGTACGGTCGCCTGACGAGGTGATACGGCTGGACCGAGATCACCGCGGCCTGCTGGTCATGCGCATCGAGAAGCCGTTCGATCGCATCCGGAGCGAGCCACACGTCCGCGTCGAGGAAGAGCAATGTGTCGCCTGCAGCCTCGTCCGCACCCGACTGGCACGCCCAGGTCTTCCCCATCCACCCTTCGGGCCGTGGAGGCGCATGCACCACCCGGGCCCCAAGGCATTCGGCCACGATCGCCGTCTCGTCTGCAGACTCATCGTCTACGACGACTACCTCGAGTGGCTGCGCCGACTGCACGGAGAGGGCGCGCAGGAGCTCGCCAATACGGTTTGCCTCGTTGCGAGCCGGGACGATGACGCTCACACCGGATGCCCCACTGTCCGCGGGACCGTTGGGAACGGGAGCGGCAGGCGGCAGAGTTCCGCTACGGCGCTGGGTCAGGGGAAGCGAGAAGAGCATCGCTCCGCCCAACCAGCCGAGAAGCATGATTGACAGCAAAAAATACAGCATGGTAGTCACGTGAAATATAGGCAGACGAAGGCGCTCCGCACAGCTAAGTTTGGTCCGTGGTGTTTGAAGCGTCCCGCAGCATGGCAAGCCGCGGAAGGGAATGGTGGCTGACACTCGCAGTGATCGCGATTGCCTCGGGTAATCTGTCCGCCGGTCCGGATACGCTGCGCTACCGCGAGCGAACCGGTGATGACGTTGAGTATCTCACCGCGACCGAGCGGGTCGTCAACGATACGCTCGAGCTGAGCTCGCGCAGCACGACCGGCGAGACGCATACCGTCGTGGTCAATGAGCGCCTCGAATCCCTGCGCTGGACCCACCGAAACGTGGCTGAGGAGATCGAGTACACCGCCGTGCGAAACGGGCAGGTTATAGAGGTCGCGGGCCGGTCTCAGGGCGACGAGGTGGCGCAGACCTTCACGCTGAGCGACGATGCCCCCTGGATCCAGTCGATCGAGCGGTCGCTCAGGGACTTCGCGCTGTCCGACGACTCACGGATCGAGTTCTGGACGGTTCAGCCCGGAGACATCCAGCTCCGCAAGCTCCAGGCCGTCAGGCGTGGTCGCGACACGGTTGCCGTCGACGACACTCCCACCGACGCCTGGGAGATCAGGCTCAGCCTGCCCGGCATCGCGAGTCTCTTCTGGAGCGCCACCTACTGGTTTCGGACCTCCGACGGCCTCTTCGTCCGCTCCGAGGCGGTGCGCGGATGGCCCGGCACGCCGGTTACCGTGGTCGAACTGGTGGAAGAGTAAGCCTCCGGCTCCAGCGGCCCATGCGATGGCCCATGCGATGGTTTGGCATTCTCGACTCTTCCGGATATGATTGAGAGCATGAAGAGTGACGCTATTCGGGGGCCGGGTAGGGTTCCTGTCCGCCTCAAGGTAAACGATCGGGAGGTTGAGCTCTCCGTCGAGCCGCGGACGACGCTCCTCGACGCCCTTCGTCAGGAGCTCAACCTCACCGGAACAAAACGGGTCTGCGACAGCGGCGCCTGCGGCGCGTGCACCGTGCTGCTCGACGGCGAGGCGGTCTACTCGTGCATGACGCTCGCGATTACCTGCGAGGGGCGGAGCGTGGAGACGATCGAATCGCTTACGGGATCCTCTGCCGACGCCCCTGCTCTCCACCCCATTCAGGAAGCATTCATTGCGGAAGACGGGTACCAGTGCGGCTTCTGCACGCCCGGCCAGATCATGGCCGCGAAGAGCCTGCTCGCTCGAAACGCCGCACCCTCGCACGAAGAGATCAGGCGAGGCATGTCCGGTAACCTCTGCCGCTGCGGCGCCTATCAGAAGATCTTCGCAGCGGTCGGCCGAGCCGCGCACGAGATGAGCGGGGAGGGTTGAACGATGGCAAAACTCGTCAAGACCAAGGTCGAGTTCGAGGGCCATATCCGCGAGGAGGAGGTCGTCGTCGAACGCGACGATCTCACCGCCTGGTCCGCCGCCTCGCCGATGACGCACGTCGGCGAGCCGCGGCCGCGCATTGACGGACCGGCGCGGGTGACCGGCGCCGCCGAGTACACCTCCGACGTACGGCTCCCCCGAATGCTCTGGGGGGTGGTCAAGCGCTCGCCTCACCCGCACGCACGCATCCGGGCGATCGACACCTCGCCCGCACGCGCCCTTCCCGGAGTCGTCGATATCCTCACGCATGAGAACTGCGGCGACATATCGTGGTACGACGAGAGCCGGCTCCTCGATTCGACCGTGAGGTACCATGGGGAGGAAGTCGCCTGCATCGTGGCCGAAGACGAACAGACCGCGCTCGACGCGCTCGATCTGATAGCCGTCGAGTACGAGGTGCTCCATCACGTCGTGGACATTGAGGCGGCCGCCGAGCCTACGGCGCCGCAGATTCATCCCGGACTCAAACCCGGCGGTAACCGGACCGCCGAGCCGTCAACCTATCTGCGCGGCAACATGGAGCAGGGCATCAGCGAAGCCGACGTGACGGTCGCCGCTTCGTACCGTACCCCGTGCGCGCTTCACAGCTCATTCGAAACGCACGGGAGCGTCGTGAGCTGGGAAGCCGACGAGTTGACCGTCTGGGATTCCACGCAGAACATCTTCGGCGTTCGAAGCGGCGTCGCGTCGAAGCTCGGCCTGCCGCTTGCGAAGGTGCGGGTCATCAGTCGTTACATGGGCGGAGGGTTCGGCAGCAAGAACGACGTGGGGAAGTACACCATCCTCGCGGCGATAGCGTCTCGACGAACGGGCAGGCCGGTTCGCATCATGCTCTCGCGGGAGGAGGAGTTCCTCTCGGCCGGTCACCGGCCTCCCGCTATCGTCAACGTCGAGCTCGGTGCGAAGCGCGACGGACGTCTCACCTTCATCCGGGCCCGCTCGCTCTCCACGCCCGGCGCACACGGCCGCGGCGGGTTCCAGGTCTGCGGGCCTTTCCGCGAGTACTATCAGTGCGACAACGTCGAGACGGTGCAGGATGCCGTCTACACGAACACCGGTCCCGCCTGCGCCTTCCGGGCGCCCGGATACGTAGAGGGCACGTTCGCGCTCGAGTCCGCCATGGACGAGCTCGCCGGGAAGCTCGGGATGGACCCGCTCGAGCTCCGCATCAGGAACCATGCGGAACGGAACCAGCCGCGCGACATGCCCTACTCGCAGAAGCATCTGCTCGAAGCGTACGAGCAGGGGGCGACGGCGATCGGGTGGAAGGGCCGACGCGATACCGCTTCGCCCACCGCGACCGGTGGGCGCCATGCGGCCTCCGGCACCGTCCGCGGAATCGGGATGGCGAGCCAGGGGTGGGGCGGCGGCGGATCACCGCCCTCGTACGCGCTCGTGCGGCTCAATCCGGACGGCACCTTCGACGTGATGACGGGGACCCACGACCTTGGGACCGGGACGAAGACGGTGATGACGCAGGTCGCGGCCGAGGAGCTCGGCGTCGGCATGGACCGAATACGCATCACGATCGGCGACACGCTTACCTGTCCGTACTCGCTCCTCAGCGCGGGGTCGCTCACCGTGCCTTCGGTGGGGCCCACCGTTCGCGCGGCCGCACACGACGCGAAGCGGCAGATCCTCGACATCGCGGGCTCGCTCCTGGACGTGGATCCCGGGAGGCTTTCCGTCGCTGACGGCGTGATTTCCGATTCGGGTGACTCGTCTCGCACGGTGAGCGTGGACGAGATCGCCGCGAAGATCGGGAACTACATGGTGATCGGAAAGGGCGCGCGCGGTCCGAACCCGAGCGACGTCAGCGTGAACACGTTCGGCGCCCAGTTTGCGGAGGTGGAGGTCGACACGTCAACGGGGGAGGTGCGGGTCCTTCGGGTCGTCGCCGCGCACGAGCTCGGTCGCGTGCTCAACCCTTTGACGCTGAGCAGCCAGATAGAGGGCGGTGTCTTCCAGGCGGCAGGCCTGGCGCTGATGGAAGAGCGAGTGCTCGATCCCGCAACGGGACGATTCGTGAACCCGAACTTCTCCGAGTACCGGTTGCCCACGACATTCGACGTGCCAAAGGTCGAATCGCTCTTTGTTGGCCCGCCGGACGAGCAGTCGAACAATACCGGCGCGAAGGGAGCCGGCGAGCCGCCGATCATCCCAACCGCCGCGGCGATCGCGAACGCCGTCTCCAGCGCGATTGGGGTGCGCATTCGCGAGCTGCCTCTGACCCGCGAGCGGGTGCTCGCAGCCCTCAAGGAGCGCAGGTGATGAAACGATTTTCCTTTGCTGCGCCCGGCTCGGCTCGCGAAGCGGTCCGGCTGCTCGCCGAGAACGAAGACGCCCGGCTCATGGCAGGCGGCGTCGACCTTGGTCACGAGATGAAGCGGGGGATCCGCTCGCCGTCGCTCGTGGTTCATCTCTCCCGTGTCGCGCGGCTCGATGGCATCACGCTCAACGACGGACGGCTCGAGATCGGCGCGCTCACGAAGATTCAGGCGCTCGAGTCGAACGAGGTCGTGCTCGAACACGCGCCGCTCCTCGCGGCGGCGGCCCGCGAAGTCGCCACGCCGCAGCTGCGCGCGATGGGCACGGTTGCGGGCAATATCCTGCAGCGGCCACAGTGCTGGTACTACCGCGATCCGGACTCGTTCTGTCTGCGGAAGGGCGGCAAACACTGTCACGCGGTGGCCGGCGACAACCGGTACCACGCGATCCTTGGTGGCGGACCGTGTCACATCGTCTGCCCGTCGGACCTCGCACCGGCGCTCCTCGCGCTCGGGGCGTCGGCCGTCGTGACCGCGCCCGACGAAACCGAACGGACGGTGCCGCTCTCAGAGCTCTTCGTCGGTCCTGGCGTCGACCCTCATAACGAGCATGTGCTTGCCCACGGAGAGGTCGTCACGCGTCTTGTTCTGCCGTCGAGCGCCGGCCTCGCGAACGCCTTCCTCAAGGCGCGCGAGCGCACCGCCTGGGATTTCGCCCTTTCGAGCGTGAGCGCGCTCTGCGATACCGGCCCCGACGGCGCCGTGCGAAGCGCCCGGCTCGTCCTCGGCGGCGTCGCGCCGAACCCCTGGGACGCCGCGGAGGCAGCAGAGTCGCTCGTTGGCAGGCCACTCGACGATGACGCGATCGGGGCCGCGGCCGCGGCGAGCGTACGCGGAGCGAGACCGCTCCGCGATAACGCGTACAAGGTGGAGCTTACGCAGCGGCTCGTCACTAAGGCGCTCGAGCGCCTGCGCGGCGACTGACGTCCGTCTGCCGCCGCGCTGCTTCCGTCGGCCGCTACCGTGGCTCACCCCACGGAGACCGAACCCCTGACAGGATCTCGAGCAGCTCGCCGTGAATCTCGTCCATGTCGCCGCTGCTCCCTTCGAGCTGGACGACCCGTCCCGGAACGTTCTCGGCGACCCACCAGGTAAAGGCGTACTCGTCCTCTTCGTACGTGTATACGTCGGTGTCGAAGGTGCCGGCCGTTACGGTGATTCTCGCACTTCCAATGGTGGTAGGAGCGACCGATGCCTCTTCGCGGCGTGCCTCCATCGCAGCCTGCTGCCAGACGCGCGGATCGTCCGGAACGAACTCCTCCACGCGCTCGGTTCCCGGATCAAGGTACCGGATCCTCAGGAGCGAGTAGTCGTCGTCAATGAGCGCTTCGAAGGCGAGATCCTCGTCGGTGTCAAAGACGAAGCGCCACCACCTCGTGCCGTCGGGGTTGATTCTCAGGAGCGCGCGCAGGTACTCCATCTGCTCCGTGTTCCGGCCCTGCTGGTAGCGGTACTGGACCCGGACGCCCTGTCCTTCCTCGAAGGTCTCGTCGTCGTACCAGAAGCCGCCCATCGCGATCGTGGACCAGTAGAGCGAGACGAAGGTGGTGTACATGATCGGCCCGGTGAACGTCGGTCGCTCGACCCGCGGGACCACGATGGGGTCGCGCTCGGCGAGCTCTTCCATTGGCCCGATCCGGTACAGGATGCCCAATCCGGTTGCGAACGCGCCGCGATAGGTCCCGCCGAACCGCCCGAAGTAGGTTCCGGAGACCGTGACCGCGAGGTTGTCGGTCAGGAAGAAGTTGAGACCGTTTGCCGACGCGATACCGAGGCCGGCCTGAGGTCGAGTCGTCGGCCACCGGCCCGTAGTGTTGAAGAACGAATAGCTCGGCCCGAGCGCCGTGAAGAGATCCACCCGTTCGAGGTACTCCGAGCCCGGAAACCGAAGCCCGCGAAATCCAAGGTGCGCGGACAGCATGGGTGCTACCGCGAACACCGAATAGCCATAGTCCATGGTGAAGCGGTGGAACCCTGCCAGGCCCCGGACCCCTGCCCCAAAGTCGAGCGCGAAGGCGTCTCCAGGGCGTGTCTTCGCAACCATGACCTCGAATCCGGGGACGGCCCGAACGCCGAATCCGTTCCTGAACGAAGCTTCGCCCCCGAGCGTGAACACGAGGTTGCCCGGCATGTAGTAGGAGCCCAGCCACGGCGCTTCATCCTGCGCGGGTACCGTGGTGACACATGCCAGGAGCATCGCGGCGACTGCTACGAGCCGCAAGATCTGTCTGTTTGCCATGATGGCCCTCCTCAAGGTGGTTGCGACCAGCGTACGGCAGTTTGACCCGGCAGTCTATCGCGATGGGGGCCGGTGTCGACGATTTTCTTCCGGTTTCGGCCCCCACCGCCGCCGCTCGCTGCAGTCGCCGTGGGCGGCCCCCCGTGGCATTGACGCCCCGTCGCCGGCAGGCTACCATCCGCGCATCATGGCGCCTGTCTCGTACCCTTCGTTTCCTGCCGGTACTCACACGGACCGCTACCACGGCCGGGAGGTCGCCGACCCGTACCGTGCGCTCGAAGACACCGACGCGCCGCGAACGCGTGCCTGGATCGAGGAGCAGAACACGCTCACCGCGTCCGTGATCCGGGCCACCGGCCGCCGCGAGACCGTCCACGACCGCCTCGCACGCCTGTGGAACTACGCCCGCGCGGGGCTGCCGGTCTGCCGCGGTGGTCGCTGTCTGCGCACCCGGAACACGGGGCTGCAGAACCAGGACGTGCTCTACGCGTCAGAGAGTCCGCGGGAGGAGGGCCGCGTGCTGCTCGACCCCAACGAGCTCTCGCGCGACGGGACCGTGTCGCTCTCGAGTTTCGCGGCGAGCTACGACGGGCGGTACCTCGCCTACGGGCTCAACGACGGCGGGTCGGACTGGATCACCTTTCGCGTGAGGTCCATTGACGACGGGCGAGACCTGGACGACGAGGCGCGATGGAGCAAGTTCTGCGAGCCGGTCTGGCTTCCCGACAGCTCGGGCTTCATCTATCTGAGTTACGAGGCGCCGCGGAAGGCGCTCGCGGACAGCAATACTGCGCCCCACCTGCGGCTGCACCGGATAGGCACGTCGCAGGACGACGACGAGTCGCTGTTCAGCATGCCCGACCATCCTGACCGCCTCTTCAGCCCGGCGATCAGCGACGACCGCGAGATGATCGTCATCTCCGTGATGCAGGGGAGCGCGGACAGGAACCATGTCTACCTGCGTTCCATCGCCGGCGGGGAGGTCACGCCGCTCGTGACCGCCTTTGAGGCGGAGTTCGAGTTCATCGGCAACGACGGAAACCGGTACTACTTCCTGACCGACGCGCAAGCCGAGTCCGGGCGCATCGTCGCGATCGACGTCACCTCACGCGTGCCGCAGCACGGCATCCCCGAGCTCGAGGAGATCGTAGCGCCGTGCTCTGACACGCTGATCCACGCGCGGATCTTCGGCGACGATCTCGTGCTCCTCTACCTCCACCACGCACAGAGTCGGCTCCGGAGACGCCCGCTCGCCGCGCCGCCGGCCACGGAGATTCCGCTTCCCGGGATCGGCACGGTGAGCGGCATCTCCGGAGAACGGTGGGACCCCGAGGTCTACTACCAGTACACCTCGTTCCTCGAGCCGGAGGTCAACCTCGCCTACGATCTGGAGACGGGCTCGAGCACCACGCTCGACGCCGCCTCCCTTGACTTCGATCCGGCTCCCTACGTGACCGAACAGCTCTTCGCGACGAGCAGGGACGGCACCGCCGTACCGCTCTTCGTCGTGCGGCGCCGAGACGTCGAGCTCGACGGGTCGCACCCCGCCCTGCTCTGGGGGTACGGCGGGTTCAACATCCCCATTCGCCCCTTCTTCACCGTGAGCCGGGCGGTCTGGCTCGAGCTGGGCGGGGTGCTTGCGGTCGCCTGTCTTCGCGGGGGCGGCGAGTACGGGACGAAGTGGCACGAGGCCGGCACGAAGCTGCGAAAGCAGAACGTCTTCGACGACTTCATCGCCTGTGCCGAG
>SKZO01000053.1 GCA_007127335.1 Spirochaetales bacterium
AATACCCACTCCGCGGCAACTGATCGCTGTTCGGTCTCCACGAGCGCGTAGCCGTCCTCATCCCGGACGTCGGTCACACGTCCCCGTTCGAACTCGACGCCCGGGTGCTGCTCGAGCCGGTCGAGTGTCTCGCGGTAGAAATCGTCTCCCCGGACCATCGCGTAGCAGTAGTCGCCCAGGTCGAAATCGCGGGTCCACGAGTGAGACGCGAACCGCAGAGCGCCCCAGACATGCGAGACGACCGATTCGATCGGATGGCCGCCGCGGGTCCAGTAGCACCACGTCCGATCGTTCTCGCCCTTGGACTCCGGGTCAACGATGAGCATCGTCTTGTCGGTTAGCCGGCTTCCGGCGATGGCGTAGGCGAGACTCAGACCGGCCATCCCTCCGCCGGCCATCACGTAGTCGTAGCGGTCCATGGCAGGCAGCGTAGCGTAGAAGCGTCGGGTTGGCAAAGGGTAGGAAAGCGTCTCGAACATTTTCGTCGTCTACAGGTCATGGGGTTCCTCGATGCCTGTGCGCCCGCGCGCTGCACCGTCTGTGACGCTGTCTACCGCTATGGAGACCATCCGTTTCGTGAGGTACTGTTCGGGTACGCGCTGTGTCCCGCCTGCCGCGGATCGTGCGCGCCTTCTGCGGCAGCACACAGATGTGAGGTGTGCAGCGTCCCGATTCCCCGGTTCATCCGCGTCTGCGAACGGTGCAGGCGCGAAGCGTTCGCGTTCAGCCGGGCGGTCGCGGTGCATCGCTACTCGGGCGTGCCCGAACGCGTCGTGGCGGCGTTCAAGTTCGGCCCGCACAGAAGCCTCGGCCGCTTCATTGCGGAGCAACTCGCGCCGGTGCTGGGCGACTCGTTTCCCGCGGCCGTGACGCTGGTGCCGGTGCCATCGTCGGTCCGCTCGGTGCGCCGCCGGGGGTTCGCCGGGGGCGTGGTCATTGCCCGTGAGCTCGAGCGGATCACTCGCGTCCCTGCCATGGAGCTGCTGCGCTCGCGAAATGCACGGACGCAGAAGGCGCTCTCGTATGAGGACCGACGTGCGAACGCGCTCCGTTCGGTCTCGCTGAGACCGCGACGCGCTGTTCCAAGGCGGATCGTGCTCGTCGACGACGTGCTCACTACCGGCGCGACGGCGGACAGCTGCGCGCGCCGGCTGATCGAAGGCGGGGCGACTGAGGTGTGCCTTCTCGCATACGCGATCGAGTACTGACCGCCTTTCCCAGACCGCCGAATCCGCCTATGATCGGTCTCATGCCGTGCGACCGCCATCTGGAATCGCTCGTATGCAGGCGGGTGCGCTACTCGTACCGCAGACGCACCTTCGAGTTCGACCTCTCCCAGGCGCTCTTTTCCAGCGCAGGCGTCGATGCGGGCACGCAGCTGCTGCTCGGCCTCATCGCCGGACGACTCGCCACGGAGTCATTCTCCCGTGTGGTCGACGTCGGCTGCGGTGCCGGCACGCTTGGCGTCGCCGTCGCCGGAAGCTGTGGCGCCCGTCTCGAAGCATTGGACCGTGATGCGCTCGCCGTCGCGTTCACCGAACGCAATGCGCGGCTGAACTCGATCGAGCGTGCGGATGTGTATCCTGCGCTCAGCCCTCCGCAGCCGCGGGACGATCGTGCCCGCGCCGAACGCGAGCTCGTCGTATGCAATCTGCCGGCAAAGGCGGGAGAGCCCGTGCTCCGGATGCTGGTCTCCCGGATGATCCGGCTTGCAGAGGCGTCGCAGGGCGCCTGCGCCCTGGTGATCGTCACGCCGCTGGCCGAGTTCCTTGAGAACGAGCTGCGCGCGAGCGGTGCTGAGGTGATCGCCGATCGCCGGACGGCAAACCACCTCGCGGTCTACGCTCGCGGGGGGGCGCTGCGCGAGGCCGGCGGGCCCGACGAGCTCTCGGCCTTTTTCCGGACTGTCTGCGATTTTCAGGGCCCCCGCGGGCAGTACCGGCTCCAGACCGTGTACAATCTGCCCGAGTTCGACGGCCTGAGCTATCGTACGGCGCTCGCCTTCGATCTGCTGAGTCTGCAGCGGGTGGCCGGGTCCGCGGTCCTGTACGGCTGCGGACAGGGGCACCTCCTAGTCGGGCTGTCTCAGATGATGACCCGGAACGCGAGGCTCGTTGTCGCGGATCGTGATCTGCTCGCTCTGAAGATCGCCGGCAGCAATGCGGAGCATGTGGGGCTGACCGGAGTCAGGCGAGAGATCGTACCCGGGTTGAGCGCGGTTGCCGACGTCGCTGAGCCGGGCTCTGTGGACTGGCTCGTGGTCAACGACGACCCGGTGCCGGGGTCGATCTGGAACGACGCGGTCGCGGACTCCGCAGGCCGGATGCTCGGGCCGACGGGACAGCTGCTTCTGGTGTCACGGAGCACCTCAGTGAGCCGTTTCGAGCGCCACGTCGGCCGCCGGTTTCGCGCGACCGCCGACCGTCGGATGCACGGCTTTCGTGCGACGCTGTTCCGACGCAGACATTGACACCAGGTCGGTTCCTTTGGTAGTGTTATGCAAGAATGTCTTCCCGATGAAGAGTCGGCCACCGACTCTTTTTTTATGTTCGGGAAGGGGGTGACGTGGCTGATATCACGACGGCGCTTCAGGAAGATCTCCGGCCTATTGTGGAGGGGGCCGGGTATCGCGTAGTGGAGCTCCATGCCGGAGTGATCAAGGGACGCACGCACGTCAACATCGTTGTGTACCGTCCCGAAGGGGTCGGCATTGACGACTGTGCGGAGATCCACCGTACGCTGCTGCCGCGTGTCGAGCTCCTGCTGGATGACCGCGATGTGGCTCTGCAGGTCGCCAGCCCGGGTATCACCCGCACGTTCAAGGACATGAGCGAGTTCGCGGTCTTCACCGGCCGCGGCGTGCAGGTCCTCCTTCGGGATGACGACTGGATCGCAGGCCGCATTGCTTCGGTGACGGACACGACGGTGGAGCTCTCGACCGGGGAGGGGCCGCGAACGATCGCTTTCGACGATATCCAGAAAGCAAGACTTGACCATACACAGGAGGTCGCTAAGACCGATGTCAAATGAACTGGGTGCTGCCATCCGGCTACTCGTCCAGGACAGTGGGATCAGTGAGGATCTCGTGCGCCGGACTGTTGAAGAGTTTCTTCTCGCCGCCTATAAGAGGAAGTACGGTACCGCGGACAACGCCGTTGTCCGCTTTTCCGACGATGGGGGTGATGTCACCCTGTATGCGCAGCGGAAGATCGTCGACGAAGTCTATGATCCGGTCAGCGAGATTGCGCTCGAGAACGCGCTCGCGTACAACGAAGACTGTGAGGTCGGAGATGAGCTGCTCATCGAGATAAGCCCGAACGAGTTCGACCGTGTGGCGGTTCAGAGCGCCAAGCAGAAGGCGCGGCAGACCTTGCGGGAGATCAAGAAGGATACCTTGTTCAGCGAGTTCAAGGACAAGGTGGGCGAGATGATCATCGGGTACTACCAGCGCGAGCGAAACGGCAACATCTTCGTCGATCTTGGAAAGACCGAGGGGATCATGCCCAAGCGGTACCAGAGCCCTCGTGAGGTGTATCGACCGAACGACCGCATCAAGGCGATGATCTACGAGGTCAGCAAGAACCCCAACGGCCTGCAGATCGTCCTGACGAGAACGCACACGGAGTTCGTGAAACGGATCTTCGAGCTCGAGGTGCCGGAGGTGTACGATCGCACCGTCGAGATCTTCAAGATCGTGCGCGAGCCCGGATACCGGACCAAGCTGGCGGTGTACTCGAATCGCGACGACGTCGATCCGGTGGGCGCGTGCGTCGGTCTGCGCGGTGTGCGCATCCAGGGGATCGTGCGCGAGCTCGAGGGCGAGAAGATCGACATTCTGAAGTATGACAACGATCCGAGAGAGTTCATCCGGAACGCCCTTTCGCCTGCAGAGGTGAGCCACGTCGTCGTTCTCGACGAGGCGAAGCGACAGGCGCTCGCGGTGGTGCCGGAAAACCAGCTCTCGCTGGCCATCGGCAAGCAGGGGCTGAACGTTCGACTCGCAAACCGCCTGGTCGACTGGAGTATCGACGTCAAGACGCAGGCCCAGTTCGGAGAGATGGACCTCACCGCGGAGACCAAACGGGCCGTGAGCGCTCTGTTCGGGGAGCTTCCCGAGGAAGAGGACGAGATCTCCCGTATCTCCGAGTTGCCGGATATTCCCGCGCATATCGTTTCCATGCTCGAGGGCGCCGGGTATGAGTATATCGAGGACCTCGTCAGCCTCAGTGATGAGGAACTCGACGCGATCGAGGCGCTCAGCGGCGAGGACGTCTCCACGTTGAAGCGGATCATCGCGGAGAACGTCGAGATCATCGAAACCGAAAACGGAGAATCGGCGACGGTTGTCTCGTCCGAGCAGGACACCGACGATGTGGCCGATGTCGCGACTGACGAGCCCGAAGCCGTTCCCGTTGCCGAACAGGCTGTCGAGACGACCGAGGCCGAGGAAGGCGTCGAGGAGACCGCGACGCAGGAGCCTGAGGCAGCACCGGCGGAACCCGAGCCCGCGGGCGATGAGCCCGCCTCCGATGAGGAGCCCGCCTCCGATGAGGAGCCCGCGGAAGAGGAGCCTGCTGATGAGGAGGAAGACGAAGAGGAGGAGGAGGAGGAAATCACCCTCATCTCCGAGCTTCCGGGCATCAGCGATCGGGTCGTCGGCATCCTCAACGAAGCCGGCATCAACGACATTCTTGATCTCCTCGACATGCCGGAGAATCGACTGAGGAAGCTCGAGGGGATCACGGAAGACGATGTCGCCGCGATCCAGGCGATTATCTCGGACAATGTTGAAATTATTGAAGAGGATGAGGATAATACCGAAGCCGAGTAGTGCTTCGCGCGCCAAAGGAGCTGTATGGCTGAAGAGCAGGATAAGCAGAAGCCCAAGACGACTCTCATAAAGCATCGCAAGGAAGACCACGATGCCGCCGATGAAGCGGAGCGGAAGAAGGTCCGCGTTGTCGTTCGCCGGAAGGTCACCAAGCCGAAGGCCAGGAAACCGGAACGCGGCGAGAAGGGCGAGGACGAAGTAACCTCAGCCACCAGCGAAGGGTACAAGCCGTCCGTCGTGCGCAAGGCCGACGAGATTCCACCGTCGGTTCGGGAGCAGGGGCGTGCCCGCAGGGCCGAACCGACGGTCGAGGCGAAAGAGTCGCGTCCTGAGAAGAAGCAGCCTCCCAAGACGAGCGCACCGGAGAAGAAGGCTCCGGAGACGACGACCGTGCGCGTCGAGACGCCCGAGCCGAAGAAGCCGGGCGCCGACCGCCAGGATGAGTCCGGTACCGCGCGGAACCGGTTCACCGTCAGCGACTACAAAGAGCCGCCGCCGTCCGTACGCGAGTCGGTCAGACACGGTCGGGGCACCGGCCAACCCGGGGCTCGTCCTCCTCGTGAGGGTGGACGCAGCAGCGGACCGGGGTTCGGGAACCGGCAGGCCGGCGCTCGTCCCGGCGGTCCTCGTCCTGCAGGTCCGCGTCCAGGGGGGCCACCGCGATCGTTCCGCGGTCCTCGCCCGGGAGGCGGACCGCCGCCGGCGGAGGACAAGAAGCCGGGCGGCAAGAAGTTTTACAAGTCGAAGAAGCGCGACTATCCGCGTCGGGACAGACATCAGGAGAAGGAGATCCACTTCAAGCAGAAGAAGTCGGCTCCTCGCGCGAACCCGATTCCGAAAGAAATATCCATCATGGAGGTCATCACCGTCAGCGAACTCGCGCGGAAGATGAACCTCAAGGCTTCGGATCTCATCGGTAAACTGATGTCAATGGGCATGATGGTCACGATCAACCAGCAGATCGACGCCGAGACCGCAACGATTCTCGCGGAGGAGTACGGCTGCAAGGTGAATATCGTCTCGCTCTACGATGAGACGATCATCGAGACGGGAGGGGACGCCGACGCCGACCTCACGGGCAGGCCGCCGGTGGTGACGATCATGGGTCACGTCGACCATGGAAAGACCCAGCTGCTCGATACCATCCGCTCGGCCAAGGTCATTGACGGAGAGTTCGGCGGCATCACGCAGCACATAGGGGCGTACCAGGTCCAGGTGCGCGACGGACAGATGATCACCTTCCTCGATACGCCGGGCCACGAAGCGTTTACCATGATGCGGGCGCGCGGCGCTCAGGTAACCGACATCGTGGTGCTCGTCGTCGCTGCAAACGACGGAGTCATGCCGCAGACGCGGGAGGCGATCGACCATGCGCGGGCGGCGAAGGTCCCGATTATCGTCGCAGTCAACAAGATCGATCTCGCGGACGCGAACCCGGATCGTGTCAAGCAGCAGCTCTCAGAAGTCGATCTGATGCCCGAGGAGTGGGGCGGCAGCACGCTCTTCGCGGATGTCTCCGCGCTCAAGGGCACCGGTATCGACGACCTGCTCGACTCGATTCTGCTTCAGGCTGAGGTGCTCGAACTGCAGGCGAATCACGATTGCGATGCCGAAGGTACGGTCATCGAGAGCCGTGTGGATCCCGGCCGCGGGACCGTGTCGACCGTGCTCATTCAGCGCGGAACGTTGCGGGTCAGCGACAGCTTCGTCGCCGGGGTATACCCCGGGAAGGTGCGCAGCATGTTCAATGACCGGGGCGAGCGGGTGTCCGAAGCCGGGCCGGCGATGCCGGTGGAAATCCTCGGGTTTACCGGCATCCCACAGGCAGGCGATCCGTTTCAGGTGACTGAGACCGAGAAGATGGCCCGCCAGGTTGGCGATAAGCGGCAGGAGCTGAAGAAGGTCGAAGAGGCGCGAAACGTCAAGAAGATCACGCTCGATAACCTCTACGACACGATCCAGGAAGGTGGAATCGACGAACTGCGGGTGATCATCAAGGGAGACGTGCACGGGTCGGTGGAAGCGATCCAGGCGAGCCTCGAGAAGCTTTCGACGAGCCAGATCCGACTGTCGGTCATTCGTGCGGCCGCCGGCGCGATCAACGACGATGACGTGCGGCTCGCAGCAGCGAGCGAGGCGATCATCGTGGGGTTCCACGTTCGCCCGACTCCGAGCGCTCAGCAGCTTGCGGACCAGGAGAAGGTAGAAATCCGGAAGTACAACGTCATCTATGATGTCGTTGACGAGATCCGCGATGCGATGGAGGGAATGCTCGCGCCTGATTACCAGGAGCGGACGATCGGGCAGGTCGAGGTGCGCGAGACGTTCAAGGTTCCGAAGATCGGTGTGATTGCCGGTTGTTATGTCACTGATGGTGTGATCCGGCGTAACTCGAGTGTCCACGTCATCCGCGACGGTGTCCAGGTATACAGCGGCAAGGTGTCGAGCCTGCGGCGCTTCAAGGACGATGCGCGAGAAGTTTCCGCCGGTTACGAGTGCGGCGTCGGAGTGGACAACTTCAGCGACCTGAAGATAGGCGACCGTCTGGAAGCCTATGAGATGGAGGAGATAGCGAAGACGCTCGGAGACGCGAATGGCTAACGTACGACTGAGACGGGTAGAGAGCCTGCTGCGTGAGGAGATTGGCTCGCTGATTCTGCGCGACGAGGTGAAGGATCCGCGGGTGGATACGATGGTCTCCGTCAGTGGTGTCTCGGTGTCAAAGGATCTCGCATACGCAAAGGTCCGGGTGTCGGGGTTCAAACAGCGAGAGGACCTCGAATCGGCCGTTGAAGGCCTGAATCACGCCGCAGGGTTCATCCAGAGTCGCATAGGCCGCAAACTGAAGTTCCGTACGACTCCTCGGCTGAAGTTCCTCGTGGACCACAGCATAGAAGAGGGGTTCGAGGTGAACCGGGCCGTCGACGATGCCAACCGGGTCTCCGCCCGGGAGTAGGGCGCCGACAGGCGTTGTCTTCCTCGACAAGGCCCGCGGCATCTCTTCGTTTGCCGCGCTCGGCGCGGTGAAGCGGGCCGTTGGTACGAAGAAAGTCGGCCACACCGGTACGCTCGATCCCTTCGCTACCGGGCTGCTCGTGGCGCTCGTTGGCAGGGCCACGAGGTGCGCCCGTTACTTCAACGGGCTGTCCAAGGAGTACGTGACGGTGGTTCGTTTCGGGACCGAGACGGACTCCGACGATGCGACCGGCACCGTCGTGCGCCGCGGGGAGCTACCCCGCGAGCACCTGTTGGCCACCGCGATCGAAGCCTTTCAGGGTTCCATCGAACAGTTGCCTCCGGCCTACTCCGCGGTGCACGTGGACGGTCGTCGTGCTCACCAGATCGCGCGCGCGGGCGAGACGCCTGCTGTACAGCCTCGCACGGTGCGCGTGGATAGTCTGGAGGTTCAGGACCTGGTGCAGAGCGGTGGGCGGGTGGAATCCGTATCGCTCGCGATATCGTGTTCCGCCGGTACGTACATCCGGTCGATCGCGCGCGATCTCGGGCGTCGCATGGGCAGCGCGGCTCACGCCGAATCGCTGCGTCGTACGGCGATCGGTCCGTTTCCCGTTGATCTCGCGGTCTCAGGCGCGACGATAGACCCTTCACAGGACCTGCGGGGGTTAGCGCCGGTGCTCGGACGCCTTCCAGGGTTTGCCGTGGCCCGAGTCTCGGCGGCGCGTGCCCGTGACGTGACGCACGGGCGTCCGATCTCTGCCGACGATCTCGACTTTGACGGCGACCACGACCGTGAGGCGCCGCACCGGGTTGCACTCGTGAGAGACGAGGAGATCCTCGCCGTAGCGCGCATAGTGGAGGCGCGAGTTCGGTACGAGGCGGTACTCGTCGCCGGGGATGCGCATGGTTGAGATCGACTGGTTGAACCTCGACGGCGCGTACGCCGATCGCGAGAGTTCGATCACCGTGGGCGTCTTTGACGGACTCCATCTTGGTCACCGGACGCTGATCGACCGCGTCGTGCATTCCGGTTGGATGCCCGTCGTGGTCACCTTTCAGCGACACCCCTCCGAGCGGCTGCTGCACGACGATATCCCGGGATATATCATGAGCTTGAGGCAGAAGCGGGCGATGCTCAGGGACATGGGAGTCGAGGTGGTCGTGCAGGTTGACTTCACCGAGGAATTTCGGTCGATGCCGGGGGTAGCGTTTCTTCGACGTCTCGACTCGAGTTTTCACATCCGCCGGATGGTGGTCGGTCATGACTTCCGGTGCGGGTACGAGCTGGACACCAACACCGATACGATTGGGGCATACTTCGCAAGGCGGGATGTCGAGGTGATCCCGGTGGATCCGCGGACCGTGGGCGGTGTGGCCGTTTCGAGCACGCTGATTCGCACGCGAATCTGCGAAGGAGAGCTCGGTACAGCGCGGGAGTTGCTCGGCCGGCCGTATGTTCTCGATGTGACGGATGAGGAGATCGAGCGTGACGATCAGCGGCTCTACATCGTGAAGAGCCCACGGGGGCTCCTGCCGGAGAGTCGGCAGTTGGTGCCTCCTTCGGGCGTATACCCGGCGGAGTTCATCGGTGATCGGGGAGCCTATCGGGCGGAGCTGGAGATAGGGGAAAATTCTCTGAGCTGGCCTCTGGCAGTAGACGAGAGTATTCGCTATATTGTACCGCACCAAGCAGGAATCGAGAGTAAGGAGTTATCGGAATGCCCTTGACCAAGGAGCGAAGAAACGAGATCGTCAGCGAGTTCGGTGCCGGGCCGGCGGATACGGGTCGCACCGAAGTACAGATCGCTCTTCTGACAGAACGCATCATCCAACTGACCGAGCATTTCAAGACCCATAAGAAAGACCACAACTCACGACGCGGTTTGCTCCAGCTTGTCGGCCAGCGACGCCGGCTGCTGGACTACCTGGCCAGGAACGACCTGGAAAAGTACCGGGCGCTCATCCAGAAGCTCGGAATTCGGAAGTAGCACGATCGAAACGAGAGACAAGGGTCGAACGATTCGGTTGACGGAAGAAAAGGATTCACAATGGATCGAGTAAGTCTCACGATAAACGGCATCGACCTGGTTCTCGAAACCGGCCGAATGGCGAAGCAGGCAAACGGCGCCGTCTTCGCGACCTATGGCGGGGGAGCGGTGCTCGCGACCGCCTGTTGCGGGGCCGAGCCGGTGGTAGGTCTCGACTATGTGCCGCTCCAGGTAGAGTACAACGAGAAGTACTATGCGGCAGGAAAGATACCCGGTGGGTTTCTCAAGCGCGAAGGGCGGCCCAAGGATCGGGAGATTCTTGTGTGCCGACTGATCGATCGGCCCATGAGGCCGTTGTTCAGCAAAAAGTTCGGGCGCGACATCCAGGTGGTGCCAACGGTTATCGGCACGGACAACATCAACGTACCCGATGTGATAGCGATGAACGCCGCGAGCGCGGCGGTGACCATCAGCGATATACCCTTCGACGGACCAATCGGGGCGGTTCGGGTTGGCCATGTCG
>SKZO01000014.1 GCA_007127335.1 Spirochaetales bacterium
CGATCCGAACCAGGCGAGATCCGCCTCCGCGAGCGGGGCGAACTCCTCGAGATTGTCGTCGACGTCAAGCTCCTCTTCGCCGTCGGCCCCCGTGATGATGGGGTCCTGCCGGATGATCGAGTCAAAGAAGAGGCCGTTCGTGGGCATCCGACCGCTCGGCGGGACGCTCGTGTCGCCCTGGGGATAGATGAGAACGTCTCCATTGGCGTCGCAGGTGACATTGAAGTCGGCAGGCACGAGGACGTCCTGGTCCCACGGCGTGCGCCACTCCTTCCAGCCGGTATTGGGGAAGCCGAACATGGTATTGCGCGGGTAGAGCCCGTCCACGTCCACCCCGAGCGCGACCTTCAGGTCCTCCTCTATCTCCCCGAGCATCTGGTACGGCTCGATCACCGGTACCGGGTGCCGCTCCAGCCCGTAGTGGTCGCGAAGCGCCGCCACCACGCTCACGTGCATTCCGGTGACCGCATTGCTGCCGAAGTCGATGGGGACCGGTCCTTCCGTGTGATCGAGCGCC
The DNA here is from genome assembly GCA_007127335.1 of Spirochaetales bacterium. Classification (GTDB taxonomy): domain Bacteria; phylum Spirochaetota; class Spirochaetia; order DSM-27196; family SLST01; genus SLST01. The sequence goes on from SKZO01000014.1 coordinate 518, forward strand.
GCCCGAACTCGCTTTCTGCTGGTCATGCCGCCTCCTGCTGGGTTCACTCCACGATACCCCTGCTGCGTCCTTGCCGCAAGGGCTTTGGCCTTGGCGGCCGGTCGGGTACAATGCCTCCGGAGGCAACATGAGTACGGCGACGGCATGGGTGATCGGCGGGGGAAGCGGAATCGGGCTGGGTATTGCGAGGGCGCTGGCCGACGAGGGGTACGAGGTGTTCATCACCGGCCGGCGCGCGGAGGTCCTCGAGCAGGCCGCCGCGGCGTACGAGTCGGAGGGCGGCGGCGCCCGCGCGGCGTCCGGCGGTGCGACCGGTCGCGGTTCGCTCGTCGCGGCCCCCGGTGACGTGACGAAGGAGGCCGACGTCGAGGCGGTCGTGAACCGCATAGGCGGGCGCGACGCCAAGCTCGGCGTGGTCGCGATCAGCTCCGGGATCAATATCCCGCACCGGATGCTCGCGGACACGACGCCGGACGAGTGGCGCAGGCTGCTCGATGTCAACGCAACCGGCACCTTCCTCGTGATGAAGCAGGTCGTGCCGCTTCTGAAGAAGGCCGGCGGCGGGCTCATCGTCAATATCTCGTCGATCTCGGGCATCCGCTCGCTCACCATTGGCGGCGTCGGCTACTGCGCCTCCAAGTTCGCCTCCTCGTCGCTCGGCATCTTCGCCGGAAACGAGCTCGCCGCGCACGGGATCCGCGTGACCAACATCTACCCCGGCGAGGTGAGCACCCCTATCCTCGACAAGCGTGCCGTCCCGCCCACCGCCGAGCGGCGCGCTCAGATGGTCCAGCCGCAGGACATTGGCGCGATGGTCGCGCTCATCGCCAGGCTTCCGGCGACGACGCACGTCTCCGAGCTCGTCATCAAGCCCCTCTACCAGGAGCTGGTATAGGGACGATGCGCCAACCCGTACGTGCGAACTACGTTTTCCGCGCGCTCGCCTGTCTGAAGCCGTACTGGCCCATGATGGTCGCCGCGTATATGGTGACCTTCCTCATCAACGGCATCAATATCTGGATGCCCATCGTCATTGGAGGTATCGTCGACGAGGGGATCCGGGCGGGAGTGCGTGAGCATATCCTGCGCGGCTCGCTCTTCCTGCTCGGCCTTGCGATGCTCAAGGGGGTCATGACCTACCTTACCGGCGTCTGGACGGAGACGAGCTCGCAGGGAGTCGCCTACGATATCCGCAACCGCTTCCACGAGAAGCTCCAGGAGCTCTCGTTTAGTTTCCACGACGAGTCGGAGACCGGTCAGCTTCTCGCGCGAAGCGTCCAGGACGTGGACCGCATCCGCTTTCTCACCGGCCGCGCGGTGCTGCATCTCGTGCAGCTCGGTACCCAGGTGATCGGCGTTACCGTCGCGATGTTCATCATCAATCCGCGCCTCGCGCTGCTCACCTTTTCCGTCATGCCGTTCCTCGTCTTCGGCGCGCTGCGGTTCGGCTCCCGGTTTCGTCCGCTCTCCATGAAGGTGCGCGACCGGGAGGCGCAGCTCACCTCCAGGCTCGAGCAGAACCTCCACGGAGCCCGGATCGTCAAAGCGTTCGCCCGCGAGCCACGCGAGATCGAGCAGTTTGAGGCGCAGAACCGGGCGCTTCTCCGCATCCAGCGCGTGGAGGCACGGCTGCGAGCGCTCTTTCTGCCGTCCATGGAATTGCTCGCCGCTGCCGGTACCCTGATCGTGATCGTGGGCGGCGGCCGCATGGTAATCCAGGGCGCCGTGACGATCGGGGCGCTGGTGGCCTTCATGACGTACCTCGCCCAGCTTCTCGTGCCGGTCCGGCGGTTCGGCTGGATTCTGAGCGCGATCGCCCAGGCGTCGGCCTCCGCCGAGCGCATCTTCGAGATCCTCGACCTCGACTCGGAGATCACCGACGCTCCCGACGCCGTCGACCTGCCGGTGGTCCGCGGCGAAATCCGGTTCGAGGACGTCTCGTTCTCCTACGCGCGAAGCCGACGCGTGCTCGACCGGGTATCGTTCCTCGTTGAGCCCGGCGAGAAGCTCGCGCTCCTTGGGGGAACCGGTTCGGGCAAGTCGTCGATCATCAACCTCATCCCCCGCTTCTACGATCCTTCCTCCGGACGGATCCTGATCGACGGCCGTGACATCAGAACGGTGCGGGTCAGGTCGCTGCGCGAGC
>SKZO01000406.1 GCA_007127335.1 Spirochaetales bacterium
GCGAATCACTGATCGTCGCCACCAAGGTGCATGCGCATGTGGGACCGGGTCCGAACGACGGCGGGCTTTCGCGCTACCACATCATCAGGGAGGTTGAGCACAGCCTCCGTCGGCTCCAGACTGACGTGATCGACCTGTACCAGATCCATCGGTGGCACACCGAATCTCCGTTCGAAGAGACTGCGCGTGCACTCGACGACCTGGTACGCGCCGGAAAGGTCCGGTACCTCGGGTGCTCGAATCTCCGAGCATATCAGCTTTTGAGTTATCTCCAGTACGCTGACACGAATATCCTGACACGGTTCGTGTCTCTGCAGCCGGCCTACAGCGCGCTCAACCGCGCCATCGAGCTCGAGCTTCTTCCGCTCGTAGAGCGAGAAGGCATAGGAGTGATCCCGTACAACCCTCTCGCCGCCGGGCTGCTCACCGGAAAATACACACGGGGGGCCTCTCTTCCTTCGGGGGCACGACTCGAAGCCGACGCGAACTACCACCGCAGGTACTACACGGACGAGGCGCTGAGCATAGCCGGACGATTCGTTGAGTATGCGGCGGATCTGGGGCTCACCCCGGCACAGCTCGCGATCGCCTGGGTACGCTCCGATCCCCGGATAACCTCCCCCATAGTCGGCGCGAGAAGCGTCGAGCAACTCAACGACTCTCTGGGTGCACTCGGCCGCAGGCTTACCGTTGAGGAGCGCGCAGAGACACCGGCCGTCGCCCCGGGTCGGTGGGTCGGCGAAGACCCGCTTTACGACCGCACACCATATCGGTAGGCAGACGGAGCTACACATCGGTGCGATGCCGTTGCTATTATTAAGGTGTGCTTGACGTTGCAGAATACGGCATAGAAGTCCAGAACCTTGTCAAGATCTTCCCGTTGAAGCCGGGGAGTCAGGATGGGGTGTACGCGCTCGACGGCGTGGACCTGCGGGTGAACCCCAAGGAACTGTTCGTGATTCTCGGACCGTCCGGCTGCGGGAAGTCGACCCTCCTCCGCTGCGTTGCCGGTCTCGAGGAGCCTGACCACGGCGAAATCTCACTCGGCCGGAGAACCGTGTACTCGGCAACGACCGGCGAGTCGGTATCCGCTCAGCACCGTCAGGTCGGGATGGTCTTCCAGAACTTCGCACTCTATCCCCACATGAACGTCGCAGAGAATGTCGGCTTCGGACTGAGGACGAGACGGGTCGCGACGCCGGAGATTCGCACACGCGTGTCGGAGGCGCTGCGTCTCGTGGAGATGGAGGACTTCGTTGATCGGAGGCCGGCGCATCTCTCAGGCGGGCAACAACAGCGAGTTGCACTCGCCCGTGCGATCGCGGGCAACCCGAGAATTCTTCTGTTCGATGAGCCGCTCTCGAACCTCGACCCGCTGCTGCGGAAGGCGGTCCGAGCGGATCTCAAGCAGCTGATCATGAGCCTTGGCATCACATCGCTCTTCGTAACTCACGATCAGGAAGAGGCGATGATCATGGGCGACCGACTCGCGGTGATGCACAGGGGCCGGGTCGAGCAGATAGGCACGCCGGAGGAGGTCTATAGACGTCCGCAGACGATCTTCGTCGCCGCATTCACCGGGCGTCCGGTCACGAATCTCATTGAGGGCGTCGTAGACGAGTACCGCGGCGAACAGCTGCTCGTGCCAATCGAGTCGAGAGCTGAGACGCTGCGCGTGCCTCCCGAGCTCATGGAGTTTCGCGGTCAGCGGATCACGGTTCACGTGCGTCCTGAGGAAGTCAGAATCGCCGGCCCAGCCGAACCACGCGTCACATCACTGGAAATAGAGAATGTACTGCCCGAAGGGGGTCAGTGCTTCGTCCACTTTCACCTTGGCGGACCGTACAAGCCGCTTGTGGTCAGAACTGACCCGACGCTGGTGCAGAAGGAGGAGATCGGCCGGAGGCGGACCGTCACGCTGGAACAGGGGACCGTCTACAGCCCGGAAACCGGCCGTCTCATCGGGGAGTTCGGGCGCTGACTACTCGCCGTTTTCGCTCCCGGAGGCTGCCTCGGCACCGCTCTTGAGCTCGTTGTCGATCACGACGAGCCCGATAGGCGAGTCCCCGGCAAGCGCGATGCGCTTGAGCAGCCGGTTCACGACGTGCTCTTCCTCAACCTGCTCCGACACGAACCAGTCGAGCATTGAGACCGTCGCCAGATCCCCGTCTTCGTCAGCAAGCCGATGCAGCTCGTAGATGTCTGCGGTGAGCTTCTTCTCGTGCTGCAGCGCAGCCTCGACCGCACCCTTCACGGTCGGCCAGGTGTCCTGCGGCTTGGGGATCGCTGTCAGGGTGACGCGCGCGTCGTTCTCGCGGAGGTAGTGGATAATTCGCTCAGCGTGTCCGTACTCCTCCTTCGCGTGCTGCTCCATCCATCCGGCGAAGCCGTCGTACCCCTTCTCGTAGAGGTCCATCGCAATCGCACGGTAGATGAAGTGCGCCTGGAACTCCCGGGCGATCTGCTCATTCAGAGCCTCGTGAATCTTCTCTCGTAGGGCCATCGTTCCTCCATTCGCGGGTAAATGTACCCAAAGCGGAGGGTAGGAGCAAAACGAATAGCGCACGGATCCACGCGATCGTCGTCTGACCGACCGTTTGACCGGGCGGCGATCCGGAAGTACCCTCGACCCCATGCCCGGCGAGCGTATGGACGACC
>SKZO01000023.1 GCA_007127335.1 Spirochaetales bacterium
ACACGACGCCGCCGGAGATCTGGGACTTCTGGCACGGCAGGACGATGGGCGATCGCACGCGCGCCTGCCATCCGGATGCCCTGCGGCTCGCCGAAGACGAGCTCGCCGCCGGGTACTGCACGGGAAGCTCGTCCGGATTCGGACACATGATCGTCGACTACGAGAAGGTGCTCAGGGTCGGGCTGGAAGGGATCATGAGCGAGGCCGGGGACGGGCTGTTCGCCGCGCGCGCGGACGGTGACGCGGAAGGGGTGGCGTTCCTCGAGTCTGTACTGATCGTATCGCGCGGCCTGATCCGTTGGGCCGAACGGTACGCCGAGCTCGCCGAAGCGCTCGCCGCGCAGGAGCAGGAGACCGGTCGACGCGACGAGCTCCTCGACATCGCGCGCATCTGCCGTCGGGTTCCTCGAGCGCCCGCGCACACCCTCCACGAGGCGCTCCAGTCATTCTGGTTCGTGCATCTCGCGCTGCACGTCGAGCAGTTCGGATGGTCGATCTCCGCCGGCCGCCTGGACCAGTACCTGTACCCGTACGCCCGTGACCTGCTCTCCGGGGATCGGCCCGCCCGGCTCGAGGCGTGGGAGCTGCTGCTGAGCCTGTGGGTCAAGTCCATGGAGAACGTCGGCACCGAGGTGAAGCAGACGGTGTTCCAGAACCTCACGCTCGGCGGAAGTGATGCACAGGGGCGCGACGAATCGAACGAGCTCTCGCATCTGTGTCTCGCAGCGACCGCCGCACTGCGGATGGTCCAGCCGGCGCTCTCGGTGCGGTGGCACCGCAATATCGACCCGGGCTTCTGGCGTCGGTGTCTCGACCTCATCGCGCTCGGCACCGGCATGCCGGCGATTTTCAACGACGAAGTCATCGTCGCGGCACTCGTCGATCACGGTGTAGAGCCGGACGACGCGGTCGGCTACGGCATTGTGGGGTGCGTCGAGGCGAGTATCCCGGGCAAGGAGCAGGGCGTCACCTCAGGCGGGCATCTGAACGTGGCAAAGGCGCTCGAGCTCGCGCTCAACGACGGGAGGTCGCTCACGACCGGGCGCCAGGTCGGCCCGAAGACCGGACCGGCGGCATCGCTCTCGTCGTTCGAGGAGGTCTGGAACGCCTACGAGCAGCAGGTGCGCTACCTCGCGTCGCTCGACGTCCTCGCAGCGACGCTTGCCGGCGAGGAGCAGAAGCGAAGCGGCCATTACCCGCTTGAGTCCGCGCTGCTGTGCGATTGTATCGCGAAGCGGCGCGACCTCGTCTTCGGGTCGACGAGGTACAACCTCCCGGGCGTCGCGATCTACGGGCCCACCAACGCGTACGACGCGCTGCACGCGATTCGTCGTCTCGTCTTCGAGCAAGGGGCGCTCACGCTCGAAGAGCTCGTACACGCGCTCGCCGCCGACTTCGAGGGGGCGGAGCCGCTTCGGCTCATGCTCGCCAACCACGCGGAGCGCTTTGGCAACGGCAACGGGGCGGTGGACGCGCTCGCGAACGACATCAACACGGTTCACGCGGAGTTCTTCTGGAGTCACACCGATGGGCGCGGCGGTCGGTTCACGTGCGGCGTCTGGCCGGTTGAAGGACACGTCGGTGCGGGCGCGAAGACCGGCGCGGGCGCCGACGGCCGGCGGGCCGGAGCCCCGCTCGTCGACGGCGTGGGGGCGTGCCAGGGCGCCGACCGCAGCGGCCCGACGAGCCTCGTGACATCCGTGGCGCGGCTGAACAACCGGGACCACTGGAGCGCGGGGAACACCTTCAACATCAAGTTCTCTCCCTCGACGATCGCCGCAGAGCGCGGGATGAACGCGCTCTGCGCCCTGCTGACGACCTTCCTCCAGTCGGGAGGGCAGCAGGTGCAGGTGAATGTCGTCGACGCGGGTACGCTTCGGCGCGCGCAGGAACGGCCGCGGGAGTACGACGATCTGCTCGTCCGGGTCGCCGGGTTCAGCGCCAACTTCACGACGCTCTCGAAGGCGACGCAGGATGAGATCATCTCACGCACCGAGCAGGCCGTATGAGAGCGGCACAATCACCGCCGCACGGCAATCCCAAGGAGACGGACATGGCAAACACGCTGGCAATGCAGCTCTACAGTCTGCGGAACTACGAAGGCGGATGGGACGCCGCGTTCGACGCGGTGAAGTCGCTCGGGATCGACACGATCGAGGCGTGGTGCGGAGCCGTACCGAACGACCCGGCGGCGGAGACGTCCGTTGATTCGATGCGGGCGAGCCTCGACCGCGCGGGCATGAAGCTGACCTGCGGGCACATGACCGTCGCGGAGTTCGACGCCCGTTACGACGAGTGGAAGCGCTTCCTCCTCGATTACGGGTCACGCGACTGGGTGATCCCCTTCGCGAAGGCGGAGACGCTCGACGAGTGGCTCGCGATGCTGCCGAAGTGGAGGGCGATGGGCGAGGTGCTCGCCGCCGACGGCCTGTCGATCGGCTACCACAACCACCACATGGAGCTCGTGAAGCACGGCGAGAAGTACGTGATGGAACACCTGCTCGACAATATGCCTGAGCTCAGGGCGCAGTTCCACATCGGGCAGTTCCTGCCCGACCGCGGCATCGCGCTTCCGGACTGGATCCACAGGTACGAGGGCCGGGTCTGCTCGATCCACGTCAACGACGCAGACGGGGGCGGACCCGCGCG
>SKZO01000408.1 GCA_007127335.1 Spirochaetales bacterium
GGCCGCGAACGTCTGCTCCGGGCTCTCGCCGCCCACACGCGACGTGTGGCCAATGTCCCAGAGCGCGCCGAACGACGGCGAGGTGATTCGGCTCAGCAACAGCGCGCAATCGCTGCTGCGGATCCAATGATCGTGCGTCTCAAACAACCAGCGAACCGAATCGGCTCCGTCGAGGTCCAGCACCGCGCCCATCGTCTCCACGCCAATGTCTGCGGCCTTCTCGTGGCCGATCTCCTCAACAGGCCCGCCGCCGAAGACCCGAACGTTCTCCACGTCCAGGCTTGCCGCTACCTCGAGCGTGCGCCTCGCTTCGTTAAGGTTCTCTCCGCGGCGCTCCGGATCACAGACGCGCAGACTCGAGCTGATCGTGCATACCCGCAGCCCCGCGTCATCGAAACGCCGCCTCGTGTCGGCGACGCCGGTCGTGAACTCGGGCAGCGTCGTCACGTCGATCTCATCGCGTAGCCCGCGAAAATCGACCCCCTGGTACCCGTACTCCACTGCGCGATCGATCACCGTCTGCAGGTCCCACTCCGGGCAGCCGAGTGTCATAAACGAGAGCTTCATACGTCCTCCTCGTCCTGGTTCTTCCATCCTATCAGGCACGGTCGGGCGTTGAAAGAAAGCCGCGACGCTTCGCCCATCGCTTCGACGGAAAAAGGACTCTGGCAGAACTCCGACAGAATCGGTACAGTGGCCACTGCATGAGTAATGTGTCACTAGCAGTCATCGGATGCGGCGTCATCGGTCGGGTCCACGCCTGGTCGCTCGCCGCGCTTCCCGGCGCCACACCGGCGCTTCTTGTCGACACGCGACGCGAACGCGCCGAGCGTCTCGCCGCCGATCTCGTCACGGCCTTTCCGTCGCTCGAGAAACCTGCCGTCGCGGAGACGACCGCCGAGGCGCTGAACCGTAGTGAAGTCGACGCGCTGACCATCGCTCTTCCGCACGCAGAACACCGCGGGCCGTTCGAAGCCGCGCTGTGTGCGGGCAAGGCCGTGCTGTGCGAGAAGCCGTACGCAACCTCAATGGCGGACCTCGTAGCGATGCGAACCGCGGCGGCCGCGGCTGCGGTTCCCGCGATGGGTGTCTTCCAGCATCGCTACTCGCCGCTCGCCCGTTTTCTTCGCCGGTCGATCCGTTCAGGCAGACTCGGCTGCGTTCAGAGCCTCGGGATAGACTTCGCGTGCCATCGCGATGAGTCGTACTACGACTCCGAAGCGTGGCGCGGATCGTGGGCGACCGAAGGCGGCTCGCTTCTGATCAACCAGGCGATCCACACGATCGATCTCGCCGTATTCCTCCTCGGAGACCCCTCCTGGGTCTCCGGGAGTGTCGCGCGTCGATGGGTCCCCAACATCGAGACCGAGGACTGGGCCGAGGGGTCTTTCGGGTATGATAGTGCCGACGCTCCGTGGCTCCAGGAGCAGACGACCGTCTCGCTGCATGCGGAGAACCGCCGAGACGCCGGTTGGCGGCCTCGACTCACGGTACGATGCGATGCCGGGGAGATCGAGCTGCACGGAAGCGATACCGTCGTCGCGTGCTCCGTTCGTGACGACGAATGGAGCGACGCGCTCGACGCGGCAGGCCGCGAAGACCTGAACCTTCCGAGCCTTCCGGGTAAGTCCGACTACTCGGACCTGCACACCGCGCAGTTTCGCGACTTCATCGCATGGCTCCACGCGTCGCACAACGGCTCGGGCCCTCAGGGCTCGAGCCCGTACGAGCCATGGGTCGGCTTCACCGAAGGCTCGGTGACAAACGAGCTCGTGCTCGCCTTCTACACCTCAGCAGCTCGCGGCGAGCGCATCACCCTCCCGCTCGACCGCGAGGAGTACCCGGTAGAGGCCACCGCCGCTACGCAGCCGGCCTCTGCGCACTCAGGATCGCGAGCGACCGCGTGAGCGGGGAGCCGGAGCGGCGGCTTCCGTGGTAGGATTGCGCTTTCGTCGTCCCGGCGGCGAGAAGGGGAGGCTGCGATGGCGTACAGCGAAGGAAAGGTGACCAACACCGCGAAGAGCCGGATGCTCGAAGGTCGCCCGGCGCTCGGTGTGGGGATCGCGCTGGGAGCGCCACTCGCCGGAGAGATCTACTCCCGGCAGGGGTGGGACTTCGTGCTCGTAGACGGCCAGCACGGCAACTGGACCCTCGACACCATGACCGTTGCTTTCCGAAGCATCGCTCTTGGCCGGGCGGTTCCCATGGCCCGTGTGCCCATCAACGACTTCTTCGCCATAGGCGCGGTCCTCGACCGCGGCGCGATGGGGATCGTCGTGCCCATGGTGAATACCCCGGAGCAGGCGCACGCCGCCGCGCGTGCCGCACGCTTTCCGCCCCGGGGCAGCCGCTCCCAGGGTGGATTCGGGACCGCCCTCTACACCGCGGACGACTACGAATCCTGGATAGACCGCGAGCTCTTCCTTGCCGTCCAGATCGAGTCGGCTGAAGCGGTCGAATCCGCCCGGGAGATCCTCGCGGTCGACGGCGTGGACGGCTGTTGGATCGGCCCCGGCGATCTGGCGCTCAGCATGGGCGTCGATCTCGCAACCAGCTCCGGCCGTCGCAGACACGAGGAGGCGATTCTGCGGGTCCGTGATGCCTGCGTCAGCACCGGCAAGGTGCCGGGAATCGCCGGCGGCGCGA
>SKZO01000139.1 GCA_007127335.1 Spirochaetales bacterium
AGGTAACCGACGTCCTGCCTGCCAGGGATGTCCCCGAGGAAACCCTCCTCGCGGCGGCCGCCGCGCTCGAGGGCGCAAGCGAGCATCCGCTTGCCCACGCGGTGGTGCAGAGCGCGCGTGAGCGGGGAATCTCCGCGGCGAGTCCCACCGACTTCGAGGCGGTCACCGGCCGCGGTGTCACGGGACTCGTCGAGGGAGCTCGGGTACTCGTCGGCAGCCGGGCGCTGATGGCCGACGCCGGGCTCGACCCGTCGCCGCACGAACAGGATCTCGTCCGTCTCGAGCAGGAGGCGAAGACCGCGATCCTCGTGGCCCGAGGCGACAAGCTGCTCGGCGTCATTGCCGTGGCGGACCCCATCAAGGAGGAGAGCGTCGCCGCGGTCGCCGAGCTCGAGCGCATGGGTATCTCCACCGCGATGATCACCGGAGACAACGAGCGGACCGCGCGTGCGATCGCCGACCGGGTGGGGATTTCGCGCGTCATCGCGAACGTCCTCCCCGACGGCAAGGTGGCCGAGGTTCGCAAGCTGCAGGACGAGTACGAGCTCGTCGCGATGGTTGGCGACGGCATCAACGACGCGCCGGCGCTCAAGCAGGCGAACGTGGGCATCGCGATCGGGACCGGGACCGACGTCGCGATCGAGGCGGCGGACGTGACCCTCGTTCGCGGAAACCTGGGAACGCTCGTCACGGCAGTCAATCTCTCCGCCGCGACCTTCCGGAAGATCAAGCAGAACTACTTCTGGGCCTGGGGCTATAATGCCGTTGCGGTGCCTATCGCGATGCTCGGCCTGCTTCACCCGATGATCGGCGCCGCGGCGATGGCGATGAGCTCGCTGAACGTCGTGTACAATTCCCTGCGGCTGAAGCGCGCGCAGATCGAACCGGAGTTCGGTCAGCGAAAGCCGAGCTCGTCTACCGCGGCGTAGGCGAGCCCCGTGAAGAACCGTTCCTGCCCGGGACCGGTCCACGACATGATACCCGTCTCGTAGGCGAGCGAGGTGTTGTCGTAGAGCTCGTCGTAGTAGGCGTCGGGCGATATGTAGCCAAGGTAGGTGCCTGAGAAACTCAGAGGAAGGAGGGTTGCGCCGCGCTCTGCGGCGTCGGCCCGAAGATCGGCCCGAAGATCGGCCCGCAGATCGGCTCCCAGCTCGCCACTGAAATCCCCGGGAAAGCCCGCGAACACGAGCGGCCCTATGCGAACGAGGGTGATCCGTGCTTCTCGCGTGATGCCGTTCAGGCGCAGAAGGATCGGGCTGAGGCGAAGCCGCGGCGCGATGCGCAACTGGAGTGGAGGCGAGCGCGGCGAAGCGTCAACAAGCCCGAGCTCGCTCACCTCGATGGCTCCCGGCTCGGCGGGAAGCGCTTCGGCAAGCAGGCGAGCGTAGCCCCGGGCGCGGTCGAAGCCGTCGGAGCCCTCCGGTGCGCGGGGGCTCATGCTGCCCATCGCCCCGGGGAGGAAGAACGCGTCGCCTCCCAGCCGTTCGGCAACGGCCTCACGCAGAAACCCGGGGTAGCCTGCAGAAAACTCGAGGTTCGACGCGCCGATGATCGTCGGGTGCGCGGAGAACCGGACGAGCGACAACCGCCCGCCCCCGTCATCATCAAACGTGACAAGATCGAGCATGTCGTCAACCGGCGGGTAGCCGGCCGTCGTATCGCGCGCACGGTTTCGGATGAGCTGCGGAACGGCGATTGCCTCGTGCGACATCCGCACCGGACGAAGCGCCCGCCCCGCGCGCTCGAGCACCGCGGTCACTGCGGCCGTCATCGCGTCGGTGATAGCCCGCTCCACCTCGACACGGTAGGCCCCTCCGAATGCCCGGCCTATCAGGCCCGGCATCGCGGCACCTGGCCCCGAATGGGTGTGCGAAGCGGTGAAAAGTACAGGCATGCCGACGCGCGACCGCACGTCGGCCGCGATCCGCGGCGTAACCACGAGCAGGTCTGAGGCGAGGATCGCAACACGCGCCACCGCCTCTCCGGTCACAGAGCCCGTACCCAGGACGAGCGCCCCCACCTCAAGGCGGTCATGGTACCCGGTCGCGGGCTCCCCGCGCCTCGCTCCGTACCCCGCAAGCGGCGTCCCTTCCGGCAGCTCGAGCGGGACGGTCGCCCAGCCCGCGACGAGCGACTCGCCCTCCGCGATCGGCCACCGCCTCGCCTCGATCTCCTCCAGCGCACGCTCGAGCGGTCGGTCGACGGCGCGCCGCTCGGAGACGACTGTGGGCCACGGACCGACGAATAGTACGAACGCCAGCAGAACGAGCAACACGAGACTGATCACGACGTAGCGGCGAGCCATGCGGCAGTGTAGCATTTGACCGAATCTCACGAAAAGCGGACAATGGTACCACTGACTGGAGACTCAATGAAACGCACACCTGCTTTCGCGCTCGTGATGGCTGCGCTGTTCGCGGTACTTGGCTGCGGCCGCGCGCCCGAACCGGTATTGCTATCGTACTTCTTCCTGCCGCTCTGCCCCACCTGCCCGGAGACGGCGCAGATGGACGCGATCGCGGGCGAGCTGGCCGGGATCGATCGTACGCACGAGCATGTCACCGTGCAGATTCACAATCTGCGACACGAGGAGGGATCGGTCGCGCTTCGCGAAGCCGCGGGAAGCGCCGGA
>SKZO01000079.1 GCA_007127335.1 Spirochaetales bacterium
CGAGAAGGTCGGCAGATCGTTCGGCGCAGACGATCTGGTGGACGCCGTCGTGAACGTAGGGATGAACTTCTACCGCGGTACGGAGACGCCCCAGCTGACCGTGCTCGACGTGCGTCGCAACGGGCAGTAGTTTGAGGAGTGGGTAGTCACATGCATCGTTCCGTGATCATACCGATTCTCCTTTTCGCGACCCTTACCGCTACGGCGGAGTCGCATCCCGACGCCTCGCTCGGGCGTGCCGGTGCCGATCTCACGGAGGGGCGAAGCGGGGATTCTGCGGCGTCCTCACCCGTCGTCATCGCACCCGATGCGGCGGCTCCCGGCTCTCTCCTGCGAGTAGCGACGACCGGCAGGCCGACCGTCAGTCGGGTGGAACTGCGGGACAATGGGCACAGGGTCACGAGCGCCCAACGCATAGGGGTTCGGATGACCGGCGCGGCCGAGATCGGTGTCTTCCTCATCGGGATCGATTCCACCACAGTACCGGGAGCGTATACCCTGCGCGGATTGACGGCGGACGACGAGATCGGGTTCTTGCGCGAGATTGAGATCAGCGAACGCGAGTTTCGCACCGAGGAGATCGCGCTCGACCGTCGGCTGACGGCTCTGCGTCGTGATCCCGACCCGGCGAAGACGGCCGAGAGCCGTGAACTGACGGAGCTGATCTTCTCGAGAGACCCTGACGCGCTCTACCACGCAGGGCCGTTGGCCTGGCCCTTGCCCGAAGACTCGCGACAGACGTCGCTCTACGGTGATCGACGAGTCTTCGTCTACGCGGACGGATCGCGAGCGCGGACCGTTCACATGGGACTCGATCTCGCCGGGGCGCCGGGAACGAGCGTCCTCAGCTCAGGGAGAGGAATCGTTCGAATGGCTCGCAGCCGGATCGTCACCGGGAAAACCGTCGTCATCGAGCACCTCCCCGGCGTCTACTCCATGTACTACCACCTCGACGAGATATCCGTCTCTGAGGGCGTGGTGGTCGAACAGGGCGAACAGGTTGGAACCCTCGGCGCTACCGGCCTTGCTACCGGACCGCACCTGCACTGGGAGATCCGGGTTGGGGGCGTTGCGATCTCTCCGGTTGAGACGACCGAGCATCCTCTGGCGGCCGATTTACTGCCTCACCGACTGCTCGAGAGGTTCGAGCGCGACGGCGACGAGGATCCTCGCTGAGGAGCCGTATCTCTGTCAGGGGTACACGACTATTTCGTGGGGCTGGTTGACAGCCGGCGCTTTTTGCGGGAACTTACCAGCAGGCGCACCGTTGTCCGTCAAACGGAATCCGCGTCGGGAAGGGGGTGATTCGTATCGCCTACGTACGTGTTGACGATGGTGAGAACCTTGAGAAGGCGATCAAGCGGTTCAAACGCATGGTCGAGAAAGAGGGAATCATCCGCGAGTGGAAGAAGCGTGAGTACTACGAGAAGCCTTCCACGATCAAGAACAGGAAGAAGAAGAGCCTCGAGCGGAAGCTTCAGAAGAAGGCCCGCAAGATTCAACAGTCCAAGAGCTACTGATGGTCCGGTCATCAGCGAAAGGGTGCATCCGGCGAGGTGCACCCTTCTCTGTTCCCGGAGATCCCGGGTGACCGCATCGCACCCGGACAATACGCCCCCTCCTGCGTTGAGCCCCGCCGCTCGCTCCCTCCTTGAAGAGATCCGCACCCGTGAGGGCCTGAACGACCAGACTCCCGTTCATCGTGCGGAGGTGAAGGAGCGCGGACTCCTGAACGTACTCGGCGAGCTCGTCGCGGCAGACGAGGTTCTCGAGCTCGAGCGCGGACACCTCATCGCTCGAACGACGTACCGCGAGTGCTTCCACCTGCTCTGCGGTCATGCTCCCGGGTTCGACTCCCGGTTCGTGGCGACTCTCTGGGCCTGTTCCCACGGGCGATCGCGGTCGGTGCTCGCACGGATGGTGCGCGACGGGCTCGTGCTGCGAGCGGAGGGGCGTTATGCCGTCGCGGAGGGCGATCGTGAGGCGTGATCGGCAACGGTATACCTCGACTGCGTCGTCGCACGAGCCGACCCGCGCTTTTCGAAGAGCCGTGGTCGCGGCGCTCGCCGGTGCCGTCTTCGTGCTCGGATGCAGCGGCAGTCCGCCCGAGATCCTTCATTACGATGCGCGTCTCTCCCTGCTTCGGGATCCTGCAACCGGCGATATCGCCGAGGTACTGCGTCTCTTCGTTGCCGTCCGGGATCCCGACGGCGCCGACGATCCCCTGAGAATCTTCGTGATACACGACGGCCTGGCGGTGAGCTGGGAGATGGACCGAAGCGAGTGGGTGCGCGTCGAACACGCCGGAGAGCAGTGGTACGGGATGCCGGATCTTCGGATGCCGGACGGGGCAGCGATGCCGCGCGGCAGGTATCGTCTGATCGTCGAGGACGCCGCGCTGACCCGTGACGAGTCAGAGTTCTCCATCACCGCCGCGATTCCGGACCGGACTCTTCCTTTTCCGTCGCTGCGGATCGATGGGCGCGAGATGGTGATCGACTACCGTTCCAACGTGATCCTCCGCGTCTACAACCGGTCCGGCAGGATGCTGCTCAACCAGTCTCTGCCGCCCGGAGAGGTGCCTGATGAGGTGGCCCGGCAGATTCCCGACGAGAGCGGACTTCTGGCCTA
>SKZO01000298.1 GCA_007127335.1 Spirochaetales bacterium
GAACCATGGCTAATAACGACATTGTTGCAGGGTTCGACGAGGAGAAAGACGACAGCCTGAAGATCAAGCTCCAGCAGATCGACAATGTTGAGGGCGGGCTCGTACTCTTTCTCACCGGCTATATCGACACGTACAACAGCAACTTCTTCCAGAAGCGCGTGAACCGCGCGATCGAAGCGGGGTTCACGAAACTGATCTTCCATTGCGCCGGCCTCAACTACGTCTCCAGTACGGGCATTGGTTCCTTCACGGCCTTCCTCAAGTCGGTGCGTCCCCGTGGAGGAGACCTCGTAC
Source organism: Spirochaetales bacterium (assembly GCA_007127335.1). Classification (GTDB taxonomy): domain Bacteria; phylum Spirochaetota; class Spirochaetia; order DSM-27196; family SLST01; genus SLST01. Next base: position 295 of record SKZO01000298.1, read on the forward strand.
TCCTCGAGATTCAGCCCAAGGTATACGAGGTGTTCCAGCTGCTCGGCTTCTCGCAGTTCTTCAACATCAAGGACAGTCTCGACGAAGCCGTGGAGTTCTTCTCCAAGGGCGGTGTGGCCCAGCGTTCTGACGTCTTTCCAAAGATCTTCAAGTGTCCGATCTGCGGGAAGAAGCTCAAGGCAACAAAGGCCGGGCGCTTCCGGTGCTCGGAGTGCAAGACGATTCTCGCGATTGATACGGCCGGGCAGGTTTTCCTCGGCTGATTCCGGTGACACCGGACGCCGGGAATCGGTATACAGTACCAAAGGAGCTCGACCAATGCCGTTGTCAGCCAAAGAGAAGCTGGAAGGGTTCTTCATCCATCTCGAACTCGTGTACGAGGAGATTGGTGAGAACATGTGGTTACTCTCCGACGAGGAGAACGGGCTGCGTTCGATCGTGGTTTTCGTTCAGGATGACCTCGTCACGCTGCGGGCGAACGTCATGGACATACCGTCGGCTGAACGCGAGGCGTTCTTCGAAGACCTCCTGAGGCTGAATGCGGACATGGTTCACGGGGCGTACGCTGTCGAGGATCAGCACGTCATCCTGATCGACACGCTTGAGCTGCCGACGATGGACCTGGAAGAGTTCCAGGCATCACTCGATTCGACCGGACTGGCCCTGGCGCAGCACTACGCGACCCTCGCCAGATACCGCACCGTCGACTAAGGAGGCCGGCCATGGGAATCTTCGATCGCTTCAAGCGAGTAGTGAAGTCCAACCTGAACGAGATGATCAGCAAGGCCGAAAACCCGGAGAAGATGCTCAACCAGCTGATCGTGGACATGAACCAGCAGCTCATCGAGTCGAAGAAGAGTGTTGCTTCCGCAATTGCCGACGAGAAGAAGCTCGAGCGACAGGTGAAAGAGAATCTCGCGGCCGGGCAGGAGTGGGAGCGTAAGGCCATGCTCGCGGTTCGTGCGGGCAAGGACGACCTCGCAAAGGAAGCGCTGGGGCGCAAGCAGGAGTTCGACAAGACCGCTGCTCAGTACAACGAACAGTGGGAGGCGCAGCACGAGTCCGTCGAGAAGCTGAAGATCGCGCTTCGCGGGCTGCAGCAGAAGATCGAGGAAGCCCAGCGGAAGAAGAACCTCCTGATCGCGCGTTCGCGACGGGCCGAGGCTCAGAAACGCATCAACGAGACGATCGGCGGCATGGCGGATACGTCCGCCTTCGAGGCATTCGAGCAGATGAGCCGGCGTATGGATCAGCTCGAAGCCGAGAACGAAGCGATGCTCGAGATCGAAGACACTGGCAAGGGTGACAGCCTGGAGCAGCAGTTTGCACAACTGGAGTCGGGTGGCGATACGGACCGTCTTCTCGAGGATCTCAAGAAGAAGATTGCCATTGAAGACAAGAGCAGTGCCAGCTCCGCCGGAAGCTCCGATGCACCGCCCGGGACGCATCCGCAGTCGGCCGGGACCGGGGATGATGTTGACGAAGAGCTCGAAGCGCTCAAACAGAAGCTCAAGGACGAATCCTGACCGGCTCTGGCTGAAGTCGGGCGACTCCTATTTGCAGGAGCAACTGCGACTCGCCCTCGACGGCACCGAATGGGAGATCGAGGTTCTTCCGGACGGGGCGCGGGCGCTTCCCGAAGACAGCGATCGAGGCACGGCTTCCGTGCTCCTTGTGCCGGCTTCCGTGCTTGGGGATGATCCTGCCTTTCCCGTGTCCCGCTCGCTTCCTCTGCTCGTAGTCGGGTCTCCCACGTGGCTCGACGCTCTTCAGGGCATCGCCTTTGACGACTTCCTGTGCGACCCGTGGTCCGCCTCTGAGCTTCAGTACCGACTGCGACGCATGGCCGGCGATCGTCGTCTTGTGTTGTCCGCGGGTACCCTCACTTGGGGGCCGTACTGGATCACCGGAGTCGGGCACAGGGGGCCGGAGCACACCGCGCCGCTGACACCCGTTCAGTACGAGATTCTGCAGGTGCTCGCGCGTTCGGGTCGGGAACCGGTGGTCAGGGAAGTCCTCGCCGCTGTGGCAGGAGTCGCGTCAGGCCACAGCCGTGCCCTCGACATGCAGATCTCACGCCTACGGACGACGTTGAGTACGGTTGCCGCAGGATGGAGCCTGCCGCCGGAGATACGATCTTATCGCGGGCGGGGGTATCGCCTCGAGCGATCGTAGTTGGCACGGTACCCGCAAGCGCTCACGGCTGTGGACAAACCGTGCAAAACTCGGACTTTTTCGTTGAACAGCTACACAGATTTTTAGATCGGATGGCGAGATTCATCCCCACAATACGCGTGAATCCGCTTGACTTTCTTGTAATTCATTTTGATATAAGTAAATAAGACACTCTACCGCTCAGGTGGACGTTTTTGGGGTGTTGCAGGCGTCGTACCCCCCGCTTCTGTCGGCCGCCGGGCCGACTCAGGCGTTGTTGATAAGCTGTGGATAACTCCCTCTACTCGTCTTCGCAGCGAACCGCGGTGCCGTAGACCAGGATCTCGGCAGCGCCCTGCATGACCGAGCTGGTCGTGAAGCGAACCCCGATGATCGCGTTCGCGCCGAGTGACTCTGCGTCCTCGATCATCCGGTCAATGGCCTGCTCGCGGCTCTCGGCCAGCATCTTTGTGTAGTCGGTAATCTCTCCGCCGGCGAGATTCTTGAAGGCAGCAACTACATCGTTGCCGATATGTCTCGCACGAACCGTATTACCCCGAACCATCCCGAGGACGGCCGACACCCTCTTGCCGACGATCGATTCGCTCGTGGCTACTATCATCGTATGATCTCCCGGTAACGGTCGGTTCTTCTCTCGCGCATTCTATCCGCGATTGCGTTGGCGATCAACGCGACAATACCTGCCACGCCCAGTGCCACGAGCACGATGACCGGTCGTGGGACGTCCGGGTCCGCGAACAGCGTGAAGAGGGCGTACCCCAGGAGGGCGACGCAGGAACCGATCAGGAGCGTCACTCCGACGCTTCGGGAAATGCGCCGGGAGATCCGCCGCTCGGCCCTGGTCAGCCAATCGCTCGAGACCGGCGGCACGGGCCCTGCCGAGAGGCGACGCCGAAGCCGGAGCAGCTCAGCGTACTCTGCGCGGTACTCGTACGATCCCCGGATCTCCTCCAGCACCGACGCAATCTCTGACTCAGGAAGCTCGTTGTCCACGAGCGCCTGGATCTTCATTCTGACATCCTCGACCGGGATGTCTTCGGGGTCTTCATTGTCAGGACTCACCGCATTCCTCCTCCAGAGCCGACCGCAACCTTCTCCTCGCGTGGTAGAGGCGCGACATCACCGTTCCGACCGGTATGGCAAGCATCTCCGCGATTTCCCGGTACGAGCACTCCTGGAAATGGTTCAGCTCGATCACCGTGCGGTGCTGTGCCTCCAGGCGCGACACCGCACGGCGTATACGTGCACGCTCGTCGACAGCGACCGCGACATCCTCCGGACCCCGGCCGTCCGCGACGAGCGAATCGGTCACGAGCGTCACTTCCCGATTGCGAACCCGCTGGATCCGGTTCAGCGCGAGGTTCCGCGTAATCTGGTAGAGCCACGGGAACATCGGTCGTGACGGATCGAACCGGCGGATGCCGCGGTACGCGCGCACGAGTGCGTCCTGCGCGATATCCGCTGCCTCCTCCCGGTTGCGTACGATCCCGAACGCAACCCGGTAGACCCGCGGCAGGTATGTCTCGACGAGCAGTCCGAATGCCACTCGATCACCTCCCCTGGCGCGCTCGATCAGGGCCCTTTCGGCCTCTTCTCTGATACCCGACACTGGCCGTCCTATTCACCAGATCTGATGATCATTGCATTCAACGGGGGCTCGTGCTACGATCTGCCCGGTGAAAACCGCGATCCGCTTACTGGTGCGTTTTCTCATCTGGTTTGTCACGCTCGTCGTCGTTGCCGGTGCACTCATCACCGCGCACGGGTATGTTACCGGCTTTGATCCGGCCCGGATAGTCGATCAGACGCCGTTGATGCCGCTCTTTCTCTCCGGGGTTGCGCGTGCCTGGATACCGGCGGCGCTTCTGTCCGGCCTCATCAGTCTTCTCGCGGCCGCTCGCCTGGACCGCCTCTCACGTGCCTCCCTGCCCGTGCTCCTCGCATCCTGGACCCTGACGCTGATCGCGGGCGGATTCGTGCTCGGTTCCGTTCCGCCCCCGGTCGGCGGGTATGCCGTGCTTCCACCGGAACGTGTCGTGCGGGTCGACGCCCATCGCCTCTACCCTTTGGGGACGATTGGGCGAGAACCGAGACCACTGGTGCTCCACGACGAGCGCGAGCAGCCGGTGTTCCAGGTTCGTGCCGGGCGCTATGCCGACCCGCCCGGTGGGAAACTCGAGCTCCCCGGCGATCCCCGCTCACCCATCGATCTGCGACGGCTTGCCAACTCCTACCCGTCGATGGTGCAGGCTCCGGTACACGCGTCCGGGCTGCGAGCCGACATCGCCGAGACCGCCCGGCTTTTCGCGCTGGACGAACCCGGGGCCCTCTCCACGATACTCAATATGATGGCCCTTGCCCTCTTCATTCTGGGATGCTGGACCGTAGTGCGTCTCACTCGATGGCCGCTCTTCAACGCCGGGCTGGCACTCGCGTGCATCCGGCTCGCGCTCTGGGTTGTCCCCGCTGCCCGCACCGGTCCGTTACGCCCCGTCCTCATCGCTGCGTTTGATTCCACGGTTCTGCCCCTTGCGTCGGCGATCATCCTGGCTGCGGCGGGCCTTGGGCTGCTGGCTCTCCTGGTCTTTCTGCCGCCCTTCACGGAGTGGAGGCGAGAGATCCGCCATGGCTGACTCCTGGAAGAAGCTCCTGACCGGCTCCCTGCTCTGTCACGCAGTGGCGTTCGGATTCCTCCTTCTTCTGTCGGTCTTCTCCTTCACCACGAGGACGGTGCTCGCTGAGCTGCAGTGGCAGTGGATCGTCGCCACCACGTGGGCGGAGTTCTACCGGCTTGCCCCTGCGGTGCAGGGGTGGGCCGTGCTCCTGGTGTCTGCCCTGATCGTCCCAATGTCCGCCGCCGGCAGGGCCGGATCGAGCTTCGACCGATTCGGGCGGTCGATCATCGTGTTGCTTGCCATCACGCTGGTGTTCTCCGTAGGGTATCTCGTCGGCTACCCGAGCGCTGTTGCGCGCGTCGAATCGCTCGAGCTGACCACGACGATCGCATCGCGGTTGCGCGACTCCGCTGAGACCGCACGCAGGGAGCGCGACTATCAACGAGCCGAGGAGCTGCTCAACCAGTACCTTGCACTCGTCGTCAGCAGTGAGGAGGTCGAGGGCCTTCTGATCGAGGTCCGGGAACAGGCGCGTCTGCAACCTGCTCCCGAGACAGTGGAGGAGGCCCCGCTGGAGCTGCGGGTTCCTGTGCGAGCGACGGCTGCCGAGCTGGTTGACCGCGCGGTCGCGGCAATGGACAGGTCCGACTACTCCACGGCGCACTACATGGCGATCCTGGCGCAAGCGCTCGAGCCGAACAACGACGAGGCAGCGCGTATAGGCGCGCGGTCGCTCGAGGTGCTCGCGTCGCTTGCGCCGGGCGATCGTGAGAGTGATGAAGGGAGGCTTTTCTGGCGCAAGCAGCGAGCGAGGGAATCGTTCACGCGGCAGGACTACGTGGACGCCTACTACCAGTTCGCAGCGCTCGCGGAAGAGTACCCCCGGGATCCGGACGTCGTGCGGTACCTTCGCGCGGCCGAGGAGCAGGTTGCCGGGCTCACGGTCTTTCGCGACGACGTGGAGGACGCACTTCGCCTGCCCGGCACCCCGGGGCTCGTATTCGTCAACCGGGCCGACGAGCAGTCGGTCGAGCTCGTCGCCATCGACAAGATCGTCGCGGCCCGCACCGGGGTCTACGCGCAGCAGATAGAGTGGATCGAAGTCGACCGCGAGGGAAGCGTGCTCAGGCATGGCTCGAGTCCCTACGGGAAGCATGCCGCCGGGCATTTCATCCTGAATGTCATCGATCGAGGCTCGACTCCTCGGGTGACCGGGCCCACTGTCCTCAGCGGTGAGCCCGGCGCGATCACCGATGGACTCCTTGATGTCCGACCGGCTGCGGACGAGCTGATCCTGCTTGCTGATGTGTCGCGGCGGCCCGACGCGGCGAATATCGCTGCGCTCTCCCGCACGATCAGAGCCGCCGGCGTGTACGGCATGGTGCCCGAGCCGATCGAGCTCGAGTTCCTGATGCGCGTCGTTGTGCCGTTTTCCTTCCTCGTGCTTTCTCTTGCCCTCATGGGACTCGGCTGGAGGTACCGCAGCCGCTACCTCCACTTGCCGCCGTTGCCGACCCTCGTTCTGGTCCCGCTCATCCCGTTCCTCCTGATTCCGGTCTCCTTCGGCCTTGTCTACGCCCAACGCATCGTGCTCGCCGCGTTCCTCCTGGCCGTCGGGTTTGGCGGCGCGCTCGCGCTGACAGTTGTACTGCAGGCCGTGCTGCTGTTTGCATCGCTCGCCTATCTGGCCCTCGGAGCGCGCGAATGAGGAGCTACTGGGGCATGATCGCCGGGGTGGCTGTGGGTGCCCTTGGCGGGGTGTTCGCAGCCCTTTTCGGGCTCCTGTTGGGCATGCTGTGCGATCTCGTCCTCGTTGAGCGCCGGGTTACCGTGGCAACACTCCGATTCCTGGAGGGGCAGCCGGCACCACCATGGCTTCCCCGCCTCGTCGTGCTCGCAGGTTCGCTCTACGCCCGCCTGAGCGGACGTCACGAGCAGCCGGCGCCGCAGCCTCTCGGCGTGCTCGTTGACAGGTGCCGACCGTACTTCCCGGACCCCTGGTCGCGCCGACCGGTCGAGAAGATGATCATCGCGGCGGCGACGCACGAGTGGGTAGGCAGCGAGCGGTTCGCCGCGCTGGCACGGACGCACGCCACGCCGGACGAGCTGGAGCGGTTGTTCTCGACTGTATGGGAGGCGGCACGTCACGACGGCGTAAGCCCCGCAGGGTGCGAACGGATGCGTGAGCTTGCGCGTCGGGCTGGAGTATGCGAACGATTCATCCGTGAGACATTCGTCGTCGAGCGGCTCCTCGATCCGGAGGCGTGTCGCGTGCTGGGTGTACCGCGCGATGCAAGCCCGGATCTGGTGAGATCGGCGTATAGACGACTCGCGGCACAGTTCCATCCGGACACGGCCGGCTCTCTGAGCGACGGTCAGCGCGAGGCGACCGAGCAGGCGTTCAAGCAGGTCCAGGCGGCGTACGAAAAGGTTCGCTACCCCTGATCTCCCGAAATCTGCGCACCGAGCTGTTGCAGGCGGCCGACGAGATCCTCATATCCGCGCTCTATCTGGTACACGTTATGGATGATGCTCGTACCCTCCGCGCAGATCGCCGCGATGACCATCGCCATGCCCGCGCGTACGTCCGGAGACGTCATTTCGCTGCCCGAGAGCCGTGAAGGGCCGCTGACTACTGCCCGGTGCGGGTCACACAGCACGATACGGGCTCCCATTCCTATCAGCTTATCGACGAAGAACATGCGTGCGTCGAACATCTTCTCATGGATCAACACCGTTCCCTCGACCTGCGTCGCCACGACGGTGATGATGCTCGTGAGATCCGGCGGGAAGCCCGGCCACGGCGCGTCGTCGATCTTGGGTATCATCCCGCCCATGTCGGGCACCACTCGAAGCGCCTGGCCGGACGGCACGCGGATGTCCTCGCCGTCGCGTTCCCAGTGAATCCCGAGCTTCGCGAACGCAAGCCTGGTCATCTTCAGGTTGCCGGGAGTTGCATCCTCGATGATCAGCTCGCCTCTGGTGACCGCTGCGAGTCCGATGAACGATCCTACCTCCATGAAGTCCGACCCGATCTTGAACTCGCATCCCTGCAGACGGGAGACACCGGTGATGGTGAGTATATTGGAGCCTATACCGGTAACCTTGGCACCCATCGCGTTCAGCATGCGACACAAGTCCTGGACGTGCGGTTCGCTTGCGGCGTTCTGGATGATCGTCCTGCCTTCGGCAAGGACCGCGGCCATGATGGCGTTTTCCGTTGCGGTAACGGACGCCTCATCGAGAAAGATCTCGACGCCCACGAGCTTGTTCGCGGTCAGGTTGAACACACCGTCGATCTCCACCTGGGCCCCCAGGGCGCTGAGAGCGAGGAAATGCGTGTCCAGGCGACGCCGACCGATCACATCACCGCCCGGCGGGGGCAACTGCACCTGCCCGGTTCGGGCGAGGAGCGGGCCGGCCAGAAGTATTGACGCCCGGATCCTGCGTGCGAGCTCCAACGGCACTTCCGACGTCGTGATGTCGTGCGTTGTCACCTTCCAGGTCCCGTGCTCGGGGAGCTTCTCCACCGTAGCGCCGAGCTCGGACAGTATCTCGAGCATCACGTGCACGTCTTCTATGTCGGGGATATTGCGGAGCACAACCGTTTCATCGGTCAGCAGCGTCGCCGCGATACACGGCAGCGCCGCGTTCTTGTTCCCGCTCGCGCGGATACGTCCGCGGATCGGATAGCTGCCTTCTATGCGATAGTGGTTCACGTCCGGATGCTACCGCCCGGCTTCGTGCTCTGTCAAGAAAGCCAACGGCCGTCCGGAGAAAGGATTCGCTGCCAGACCCACGACGGCCTCGAAGAAACGGGGCGCCTCGTCGCAACACTCCACCCGGAACACGAGTCTGAAGCTCCGTCCGAGAAAGGGCGCAGGAAAAGGATTGTCCACCAGTCGCGGGAAGGTGACGCGCTCTACCGAAGCGTCGGTGACAGGGTAGTCGAAGCGGCTCCCGTCGGTTTCCTCATCGAGGACGCCCGCGAACGCTCTCGCCAGGTCCGTCGCCACACGGTCCGTCTCCGGCGTCGTCGACGACGTCGGTCCGAGTCGATGCCACAGTGTGTCCCACGAGCCTGATGTCATCTCACCCGCGGCTGCGGTGAGAAAGTCGTTGGTGGCGCGCACCAGTGGGAGCGATGCGGTGCGGCGGTATCCCTGGGGCCGAAGCTTGTACAGCTCGAGAAACGTCTCATATCCCCGTCCCGCCTCCGGTGCACGCTGAGCGGTGACGATGTCCAGCGCCCCGTCTCCGTCGATGTCCGCGATGATCCCCCGCTGGTTCCGGCTCTCAACAACCGAGAACCTCGAGATGGAACCTCCGGCGTGGTAGATGACGAGGTCGGTACGCAGTCCTGCCCGGCTGCGGAAGCTGATCTCGATCGCCAAAGGGTACGGTTCGGGTGTCAGGCGCCTGAGGCCTATTCCGCTCCAGACTTCGTGTCGCCCGAGCTCTACCGTCACTATGGCTTCCTGACCGTCGAAATACGTCTCGAGGATATAGGTGGGCGCGACGGCGTCCGCGTCGTAGATTCGCAGCGGATTCGAGAGCCTGTCCGCGATGGCTTCGAGCCGCGGGTCCCCGACGATGGTGAGCATCGCAACGTCGAGCCTGCCGTTTCCGTTCAGATCGTCGTAGACCGCCACCGGTACGCCGTTCGCCGCGAGAATCGGGCTCGTGTACTGAGGAGAGAATCGTAGCGCCTCTTCAAGGACGGCGGAACTCGTGATCTCGTCGGTCTCCTCCGCGTGGACCGGGACAGTGATGATCGACGAGATCAGCGTGAGAATGAGCAGGCAGGCGGCGCTCGGTACTGTGTTGCGCATCAAGCGTTCTTCATCATACTCTGAGTCTGCGACCATCCACGACGGGGTCGATACTACTATGAAGATAATGAAGTTTGGCGGGAATTCGTTGGCTGACGTTGACCGGATTTCCTCTGCCCTGGATATCGTCACCGCCAACAGCCGAACCGAGCGCGTCTGCGTCGTCTGCTCGGCGATGCGGGGCGTCACGAACGAGCTCTTCGATGCCGCTGGACAGGCCGCCGCAGGCTA
>SKZO01000262.1 GCA_007127335.1 Spirochaetales bacterium
ATGTTGAGCGTCATCCCGCCAAGGTCAATGAGCGAGATCGTCGCGATCACGGCGACCGGGATGACGGTCGCGATGATCACCGTACTGCGTACGTTGCGCAGGAAGAAGAGCAGCATCAGGATCGCGAGCAGTCCGCCCTGCCAGCCGGCGGCCACGACGCCGCCGATGCTGTCACGAACGGTATCCGCCTGGTTCTCCTGGATTTCGATCGCGAGTCCGGGCGGCAGCCGGTCCCGCAGAGCCTCGATTGCGGCAAAGACCCCGTCGTTGACGTCCACCGTGTTCGCGTCCGGCTGTTTGTTGACAATGAGTCGCACCGCGTCACGCCCGCCGGAGGTGGCGAGCTGTTCCTGCGGCGCGTAGTCGAGCGAGACCGCGGCAACATCCCGCAGGCGTACGGGCACGCCCTCACGGTACCCGATCACGAGCGAGCCCACTTCATCCACCGACTCGAACTCGCCCACGGCCCGCAGCGCGAGGCTCTCATCTCCAACCGTGACGGTGCCCACCGGAAGCGACACGTTGTCGCCTCCGAATGCCTGAAGCACCTGGGTAACGGGGATCCCGGTCCTGATAACCGAATCGAGGTCGAGGTTGACCATGACCGCGCGGTCACGTCCGCCGAACACCTGCGTCCGACCAACGCCTGGCACCCGTTCGACCGCCGGTACGATCGTCTCCTTCACCGTCTCGCGCACGTCGAATTCTCCCCCGGTGGAGACGACGTTGAGCTGGAGGCTTGGGGTAGCCGACGCGCTGAACCGGAAGATCACCGGCGATTCGGTGCCGTCCGGGAATCCTCCCTGAACCGAAGCGAGCGCCTCCCGGACGTCGACGACCGCCGTTCCCATGGGAGTTCCTTCGACGAAGGTAATGACGATCTGGGAGGACGACTCAAACGACGTGGAACTGATCCGCTCAACGCCGTTGATGCCTGCAGCAGCGTCTTCAATGCTGCGCGTGATTCGCCGCTCCATCTCCTGCGGGGAGGTACCGGGGCTCACCGTCACCACGACGACGGTTGGCAGCTCGATGTCCGGAAAGAGCTCCTGCCCCACCCTCATCAGCGAGACAATGCCGAACAGGAGGAGGAGCACGAAGACCATCGCGGTCGTCACCGGATGGCTGACGCTCAGTCTGGGAATACTCATCGCTCGTCGACCACTCTGACCGCATCACCGTCGGCGAGAAAGGCGCCGCCTTCCATGATGATCCGCTCGTCTCCGGACAGCCCCTCGAGAACCTGTGACAACGCGTCGCCCCCTGGGCGCACCTGCACGGCTCGTTCACGAGCGTAGCCGTCAACCTCAAGGTAGACGACGCTGCCGCCCTGCCGGCGGTGAACCGCGGAGCCCGGAACGTGCAGCGCCTGCGGATACTGTTCAAGCACGAATACCGCGCTCACGAACATGCCGGGCCGCAGCATCCCGTCATCGTTGGGGATCGCGACCTCCACCTCGAATGTGCGGCTCGCCGCGTCAATGAACGGCGCCACCGTGCTCACCGTTCCGCGAAACGCCTCCCCGTCGGCGGACGCCCCGGCGTACGCTTCAGCGAACACCCTCACGGGCATCGCGCCGTCCCGACCACGGAACTCACCGTAGAGGCGTTCGGGAATCCGCATCGTCGCGTAGATCAACCGGTCGTTGACGATCGCCACGACAGGGCTTTCCGGACCAACGGTCTGTCCCACCTCGGTGAACACGCGGGCAACGGTTCCCGCGACCGGTGAACGGATTGTCGCGTGGTCGAGACGAAGCTCCGCGAGCTCGAGCTGCCGGGAAGCGGCATCCACATTTGCACGCGCCGCCTCGAGCTCCTCGTCGCCGGCGCCCTCCTCCATGAGCCTGACCCGCCGGCGGGCATTCTCCACCTGGGTCTCAGCCGCGCGGAACCGGTCCTGCGCCTCCTCGTACTCCCTCCGGGAAACGGCCTCCGCCTCGAGCAGGCGCCCGGTCCGCCCAAGAGACGAGCGGGCGGTCTCGAGCGCGGACTCCGCCTGCTCGAGATCCGCGCGAGCGATCTCAAGCTCCTGGGACCTCACCCCCCGGACCGCCTGGCGGTACTGAGCGTCCGCCGCCTCCCGCGCGGCGCGGGCCTGAGCTACCTGGAGCTGCAGCGCATCGTCCTCCACGCGTCCAATCGCCTCGCCGGCGGCTACGGACCGGTGGACACGGACGTTGAGCTCGACGATCCGACCGCCAACCTTGGGGACAACGGTCGTCATGGTCTCCGGCGTGAGGTTCCCTGTGTAGCGAACGGTGCGTTCGGCGTCGCGTCGTACGGGCGGGCCAACGACCACGGGCGTGCGAGGGTCATCCGGTTCTGCTCGCTGCGTCTCAATCAGATAGCGAGCGGCAGGCAGGCCCAGGAAGGTGAGACCCACAAGGGCTATGACGGCGATGCGCCACCCGCGTCGGCGAGCAGACTGAGAGAGCTTCATTCACCCTTAAGATAGGACAGGGTGGTCCGTGGAGCAATAACGTCTGCGACCGCAGACTATACAAGCATGTCGACGTTCTGCCCGAGCATGGGGTCGCTGAACACGTCCTGACGGCCGGCGACGCCGGAGTCGCTGATCATGCCGACGATCGCCTCACCCTGACGCTCAACCTCGTCAATCGCCTGAGCGAGGACCGCCGTCTGCGCCTCTCGCTGAACCTGCACCTGGGCGTAGTCGGTGTATCCGGAAGCGATCGAAGCTACCATACCTGAAGTATAGCGCATCCGGACGTGGAATGACAGGGCCGGCCGCCGGGACGACACGCTCAATGGTGCGCGAGAACCTCCTCTTCCTCCTCCTCAAGAAACTGGCTGGTATAGAGCTGGTAGTACTTCCCGCGCAGGGCGAGCAGATCGCGGTGCGCGCCTTCCTCGACCACGCGACCCGAATCGATCACGAGAATCCGGTCCGACCGGCGAATCGTGCTCAGCCGGTGCGCGATGATGAAGCTCGTGCGTCCCTCGAGCACGGTCTGGACCGCGTCCTGGATCAGCCGTTCGGTCTCAGTATCCACGGAGCTCGTCGCCTCGTCGAAGACGAAGAAGACCGGGTCTGCGATGATCGCGCGCGCGAAGCTGACGAGCTGCTTCTCGCCGGTTGAGAGGAGGTTCCCCCCTTCGCCCACCTCACCGTCATATCCGTTCTCGTGCCTGGCAATGAACTGGTGAGCGTTGACGAGCTCCGCGGCGCGTCTGATCTCCTGCTCGGACGCGTCGAGCCTGCCGTACCTGATATTGTCGCGGATCGTCCCGCTGAACAGGTGCGGTTGCTGCAGCACGTAGCCCAGGTGCGACTCGTGCCAGAGAATGCTCCGCTCCCGGTAATCCCTTCCGTCTATGAGGATCTCTCCGCTGGTGGGCTCGTAGAAGCGGCAGGCCAGGTTGACGATCGTGCTCTTCCCGCTTCCCGTCTCGCCCACGAGCGCGATGCTCTCGCCCGGTTCGACGACCAGGTTGAAGTTCGAGAGCACCTGCTCGCCCTCCTTGTAGGTGAACGAGACGTTTCGGAACTCAATGCGTCCGGAGGGACGCTCCCAGTTCTCGCGCCTGGGGTGGAACGAGTCTCCGTAGCGGGCAACGACCTCGAGCGAGTCGACGATATCAGGCTCGGTCTCCACGAGCGACATGATCCGCTCTGCGCTCGCCTGCGCCGCCTGGAGCTCCGTGATCACGCGGGCGAGCTCGCGCACCGGCTCGAAGAACTGTACCGTGTACCCTATGAAGGCAACGAGCGTCCCGTAGGTGATCACGCCGGCCATCACCCCCGTGCCACCGGCCCAGAGCGCGAGCCCGGTGCCAATCGACCCGAGCGTCAACACGATGGGCATGTAGAGACCGCTGAAGATCGCGGTGCGCACGCTGGTCTCGCGCATCCGGTTCGTGTGGGTCGTGAACTCCGCGAGATTCGCCTGCTCCTGCACCAGGGTCTTCGTCGTCTTCGCCCCCATGATGCCTTCGTTATAGGCGCCGGAGATCCGCGAATTGGTCTTGCGCACCTCACGATTCGCCTCGAGTATCCGCTTCTGAAAGTACATACTCGCCACGGCGAGCGGCGGAATCACGGCGAGCACGATCAGACCGAGCCGGGCATTCATGCTGATCATGAAGGCACCTATCGCGACCATCATGGCGCCGCCCCACGCGATGTCGACAAGCCCCCAGCTGATCGTGTCACCAAGCCGCTGGGCGTCGCTCGTCATGCGAGCCATTATCCAGCCCACCGGCGTGCGGTCGTAGTAGCTGAACGAGAGCTCCTGCAGCCGGCGGAACCCCACCTCGCGCAGGTCGTGCACGATGCCCACCTCGACGCGGCCGGCGAGCGTGATCAGGGTGAACACGTTCGCCGCCTGCACGACGACGAGCACACCGTAGAGCGCGAGGAAACCGGCGAGCCCTTCGGTCGTGGCCGGGACGATGAACCGGTCGATCGCGATCCGGTTCATCATGGGGAAAAGCGCGTCGACCACGGCCACCATGATCATGACGAATCCAAGGCCTGTGAGCTGCCATCTGTACGGTTTCGCAAACCGCAGCAGCTTCCGCCACAGGTGGGGGTCGAACTCCTTGCTGTAGTCGTGTTCCTCAAACTGGTTCACGGTTCATCTCCCTCTGCATTTCGTCCTCGAGCGAGTTCTGAATCGCCCAGACCCGCCGGTAGAGCCCATCGCGACCCATGAGTTCCTCGTGCGTCCCCGACTCGACGATTCTGCCGTCATCGAGTACGAGGATGATGTCCGCCGAAGCGAGCGTCGTCACGCGATGACTGATGATGAAGGTCGTCGCGTGGCGGGCGCGTCGTGCGAGCGCCCGTCTGATGGCGACATCGGTCTCCGTGTCCACGGCGCTCAGGCTGTCGTCGAAGATGAGGATGGGGTTGCCGGTGATGAGCGCCCGGGCGATCGCGATCCGCTGTTTCTGACCGCCGGAGAGCGTCACCCCGCGCTCGCCCACGAGCGTTTCGTATCCCCTCTCGAACCCTTCTATGACGTCGTGTATCGCGGCGTCCCTCGCGGCGCCGAACACCTCCGCCTCTGCACCGTCTGCCCGCGCGAGCCGGATGTTCTCCTTCAGAGTCTTCGCGTAGAGGAACGGTTCCTGGAGCACGAGCCCGACGTGTGAACGCACCCACTTCCTGTCGATCTCCTTGAGCTCAACACCGTCAATCGTGATCGACCCGGCCGTGTAGTCGTACAGGCGTGAGAGCAGGTGGACGAGCGAGCTCTTGCCGCTTCCCGTGGGACCAAGGATCGCGATCGTCATGCCGGGCTCGGCGCGGAAACTGATGCCTTTCAGGATTTCGCGGCCGTCATCGTAGGCGAAGTGCACGTCCCGGAACTCCACGCGACCGGTAATCTGCGGACGCAGGCCGGGCTGCGGCGGGTACTCGGTCGGCGTGTCAAGGATCTGCTGGATGCGCCCCAGGCTGACGGTCGCCTTGCCCATGTCGGCGAGGATGCGCCCGAGCTGCCGAACCGGCCAGAGCAACATCGCCTCGATCGAAAGGAAGACCACGATATCGCCTATGGAGAGCTCTCCCTGGATCCCGAACCACGTACCAGCGAGCAGGATCATGAGCATGTGCGCCATCGCGAGGAAGTCGCTCGTTCCCCAGTAGACGGCAAAAACCCCAATGAGTTTGCGGCTGAGCGTGCGGAACTCCGTGTTGCGCTCCGCAAACTTCTCCTCCTCGAACCGCTGACGAGCGAATGCCCGCACGACGCGAACGCCGGTCAGGTTTTCCTGGAGCACGGTGGACAGGCGCCCCTCGCTCTCGTCGCTCAGCTTGAATGCCCGCTGGACACGGCGGAAAAAGATCGCGGAGAAGAGAAAGATCACGACGACGATGGGCAGCGAGAGCAGCGCGAGCGGCACGTGCAACGCAAAGAGCAAGGGGTACGCGGTCGCAAGGAGGATCCCTGCGCGTCCGACTTCGACGAGCTGGACCGCGAGGAATCGGCGCACGGTATCTACATCGCTCGTGCTCCGCTGGATGAGATCGCCCGTTTCGGCCTTGACGTGGTAGTCGTACGAGAGGTGCTGGAGATGGTCGTAGAGATCCTCACGGATCCGCTGCGCCGTTCGTTCGCTCGCCACCGCCGACCACTTGCGCTGGAAGTACTGGAATACCCCGCCGGCGACCGTTACCGCGACGATGAACAGCCCGGGAGCCCAGAGATTGGCCGCAAGCCAGGCGACGGTAACTCGACCCGTGATCCAGTCCGCGAGCACGGGCGGAAGGTCCACGGGCCGATCGCCAATGACGGAGTCGATCGTCAGCCGCACCACGAGCGGCACCGCATAGGCGGCCATGGTGGCCACGGCCACCGCGAGGATCGCACCGGCATAGGTCAGCTTGTACCCGTGCATGTACTTCCACACCGAAGAGAGTTTCGCTGGTTGTGATGTCTGTTCTCTGTTCTTCATAGATAACCACTCGAGCAGAACGACACCTGCACCGCGATGCGCGTACGCGCACCACTGCCCAGGCCCGACGGGCATGCTGAGAAACTGGCAGTTGACTACGAAAGGCGGATGCGGTTCAGACCGGGTGGCCCGGCATCCTCCGAAGCTCAGGCAGGCAACTACCGAACTCAGCGCGCGCAGAACCGGCGCCACTGGCGACGACGATAGGGGTTCCGTGCTTCATCAAGTTGCCTCCTGGAAAAGGGTGGTACAGGTATGCACCGGCACGTCGGCTTTGTCAACACCCTCGCGGGCATTTTCTCGAAGAATCCGTCGCACCCCTCCGACGCCTACTCAACGTCCCTGCTCGTCAGCGGATAATCGCGACGCGGGAGATTCCCAACCCACTCTTCGCTGACAGCCGACGCTCTGTCCGGGCGGTACCGTTCGGCGATCGCCCTCGCCGCCTTCGTGCAGTGCTCGTGGCTCGTCGTGATGAATACCTTGTACCCCCGCTGATTCCCGCCCACGGCGGTACCCACGACGTAGACGCCCGGCATGTTGGTCTCCATGGTCTGCGGATCGTGCACGGGCCTGCGTTCCTCCCCCTCCACGGCGACACCAAGCTGCTCGTAGAGGCGCTGATCCATCTCGAACCCCGTCGCGAGGTAGACGAAGTCGCTTGCGACCTCGCGCATCTCGCCATGTGAGGCGAGCGAGCGCAACACCGTGACCCCCGGCCGGATCTCCTGAGGCTCGGTCAGCGGATAGAACTCGATCCGGCCGTTTCTGATCAGGAGATCGATCTCCAGATGCAGCCGTGAGATCAGTCGCTTCTCGTCGAGCTCATCCCCGCGATAGCTGATCGCCACGTGCACGCCGGCGCGCCAGCAGCGCAGCGCCGCCTCCACCGCGGAGTTCCTTCCGCCCACAATGAGGAGGCGTCGCCGGAAGTAGAGATGCGGGTCGTTCCAGTAGTGGGTTACGTGCGGCAGATCCTCACCCGGCACGCCTATCAGGCGGGGGCGGTTCATGTCTCCGGTCGCAAGGATGACGGCCCTGCTGCGGTAGCGGTGTTCCTCGCCGGCGAGATCGCGGGTCGTCGTGGTGAAGTCTCCCAGGGGCCCCCTCACCGCGGTGACAGTTTCGTAGGTGCGGACCTCCAGCTCGAAGAGCTCGACCACCTGTCGCAGATAGGCAAGGTAGTGCTCGCCGGTCACGATCTCCTGTGCGGCGGTCTGGATGGGAACGCCTGCGATCGCGATCCACTCGGGGCTGGAGAAGAACTGCGTGTTCCGCGGCCACCGGGTAATCGTGTCGCCAATCTGGCCGGCCTCGAGGTGCAGGTACCTCAGACCGGTCCGCTTGAGAACGCTCGCCATCTCGATCCCGATGGGGCCGGCGCCAACGAGCAGAGCATCGTAGATCATTGGTGTAAGGTAGCACCTCTACCGGCGCTGTGATAGGCTCGCGCCATGAAGATCGACGGCGAATTGATTGAACCGCAGGAGCTCAGCGCCGAGTTTCGCCGCCTCATGCAGAGCCAGCAGGATCGCCCGGACGCCCTGCGGCTGCCGGAAGAGGAGGTCCGCGAGCTCGCCGTCGAGCACGTGATCAACAAGCACCTGATCCTGCGCGAAGCCCGCCGCCGCTATCCTGAGGTGACGGCCGACGAGGTACGCAGGCGGGTGCGTGAGCTCAGGAAGCGGTTCGGCCAGGAGTTCGACCCGTCGCAGCACCGGGAAGCGATCGAGGACGACGTGCGTGCGGACAGGCTCGTGAGCGAGGTTCAGGCGTCGGCCCCGAAAGTCAGCGAGGAGGCGGCCCGTGCGGAGTACGAAGCGAACCGGTCGAGCTACGCCGAGCCCGAGCGCGTGCACGTGAGCCACATCGTGCGGCACACATTCGGCGGGGCGGACCCGGGAGTCGCGCTGAAACAGATCATGGAGGCGCAACGACTGCTGAAGTCCGGGAGTCCCTTCGAAGCGGTCGCACAACGGTTCTCGGACCAGCACGGGCAGGCCGGGGACCTTGGCACCTTTGCGCGCGGCGCGATGGTCGAGAAGTTCGAGAACGTCGTCTTCCGGATGAAGGCAGGCGAGACGAGCGACGTCTTCCAGACCGAATTCGGCTACCACATCGCGCTCGTCCACGAAAAGCACCCCGCCCGGGAGCGCAGCTTCGAAGAGGCAAAGGCCGACGTGCGAAAGGCGCTGCGCGAGCGCGAGCGACAGGCGGCACTCGACCGTTTCGTCGAGTCGCTGCGAGATGCCGCACGGATCGAACGCGACGGCTAGGGCAGCACGGCGATCCCGTCGATCAGGAACCCCTTTCCTCCCCGCCGGAACCGTTCGAGGGTGAACCCGGCGCCGGCAATCGCGGCACCGGTGTCGCGGTTGATATTGCACTCGCGGGTAAGAGCGTGCCACGCCGGATTGAGCGAGTCGACGAGGCGCCGCACGGGTCCCGGTGGCCGGACGTGCTCGATGAACACAAGCCGGCCACCGCGACGCAGGACCCTCGCGATCTCCGCGAGCGCGTCACGCTGGTCCGGGACGGAGCAGAGCACGAGCGTCGTGACGACTGCGTCGAACGAGTCGCCGCGGAACGGCAGAGAACAGGCGTCGGCTTCCTGCAGCCTCACCGAACCGTTCGTCGCCGCGGCGCCCGAGCGCCAGAGCGCTGCGCGCTCGCGCAGTGCCCCGGAGAGGGTGAGGTCGGTGAGCGCAAGCGAGCGAATGCGGTCGGCGTCGTAGTGCGCGAGGTTCGCCCCCGTGCCGGCCCCGATCTCGAGCACATCACCGGTCGCCTGCGGGATGAGCTCCCTGCGGCGGGCGGTGAGACTCACGGCTTCGAGCGGGTACATGAGCAGATCGAAGAGTTTGTGGGGGTACGTCACGGGGCGTCGGGGAGAAAGGCGTCGGCCCCGGGGAACAGGAGGCGCTTGCGGGCGACTGCCTCGCTGAAGAGCGCGTACGTCACCATGGCGACCGCAACGCGCACCCCGGCGGCGTTGAACAGCTCGACCTCGACGAGCGCTTCCTTGGCCGAGCGCTCGGTACTCTTCGCGACGATCCGAAACGGCCCGTCGTCAGTCCGCGCGGTGTTCTCGTAGGTGATGCGCAGGTCCCTGGTGACGCCTGCGGTACCGATCACCGCGTAGATGTACCAGCTGCCCACCTCGTCGGCGAGCGTCGCCTGGATCCCGCCGTGCACGACGCCCGGGTACCCCTCGAGATCCCCTCGCGGGTGCCAGCTCGTTGTCACGACGTCGCCCGAGCGGTGGAAGGTGAGCCTGAGCCCGATCCCGTTGTTCGGGTCGCAGCCGAAGCACTGATACCCGTCGGCCCCGACGAAGGGGTTTCGCACATCGTAGTCGGATCGATCCATGTTCTTCAATCCCGGTGCCATACCTGGCTCGCGCGGGCGAAGGCGCGTTTCTTTGCGAGCCCGAGGTAGGCGATGAATACGAAGAGCAGATACGCGAGGGCAACGCCCAGCGCGAGCCAGAAGTAGAGCATATCGCCGGTCTCGTAGGCGCTCACCGGGAGGTTGATCGAGAGGATGAAGGGAATCGCAAGCACGAAGGTGATCCCGGAGGCGTAGGCGTAGTCGCTCGCCACCGGCGTCTCGAAGTCGGGATCAACGACGCGCAGAAGTGCCAGCCCCGTTGTGAGGGTGCCGGTGGACACCCCGAAGATAAGCAGCATCC
>SKZO01000392.1 GCA_007127335.1 Spirochaetales bacterium
AAGAGCGGAACCGGTCTTGATACCGGCGTGATCGGCCGAATCCGGATCCACGGCGAGCCGGAACCGGAGCGACCGCGTGTTCGCAGCCTCGTCGTTCTGAGCCTGACGGAGGCGAGCCACGGAAACGCGATCGGGATCGGGCTTGCCGACGTCATCACACGCGAGCTCTATGACGCGATCGATTTCCGGGCGACGTATGAGAACGGGCTGACGAGCAGCTTCAGCGAGCGCGTCAAGGTACCTTACGTCGCTGCCGACCATCGCGACGCGATTCGCGCGGCGATTCGGTTTGCCGGGCTCCATGCCGATCCGGTTCGTGCGATCGGGAAGGCTCGCATTGCGCGCATTCGCAGCACGCTTGATCTCTCGTCAATGCTCCTATCGGCTCCCGCCTGCGACGCAGTCGGACATCGCGACGACCTCGTCGTTGCCCCGGAGCCGTCGCCGCTGTTCGGGGCGGACGGTCGATTGCCCGAGGAGTACGGCCGGCGAGGCGGGGAAGGGGCGTTTGACGCGTGGTGCGTCGGCGGCCACAATGGAGGTGAGGCTCAGCCTTGATGGAGGTGGGATGCGCGTAGCGGTAACGGGAGGAAGTGGACGGGCAGGGAGGCACGTCGTCGTTGAGCTCGCCCATGCCGGACACGAGGTCATCAATGTCGATCGAGAGCGGCTCGACTCGCTGAATGTACCGACCATACGGATCGATCTGGAAGACACCGGCGCGGTATACGATGTATTGGGCGAGTTTCGCCCCGAAGGGGTGTGTCACCTCGCGGCGAATCCATCTCCGGCAGGGTACGCGCGTAGCGATACCTTTGGCGGCAATACGATGATCACGTACAACGTCATGCAGGCGAGCGGCGACCTTGGCGTGACCCGTTTCATCAACGCCGGAAGCGAAATGGCGACCGGCTGGCTGACGACCGAGGAACTGCCTCCGCGCTTTCCCATTACGGAAGAGCACCGCGTGGCAAGCCCGAACGCCTATGCGCTCAGCAAGTACATGGGTGAGGTCATCGCCGATTCACTGGCCGTTCGCTATCCGCGAATGCCCATCTGTACGCTGCGCATCAACAACGTGATCCCCCCGGAGCTCGCCGACGAGATGCTGCGGCCCCGACGCGAGCAGTTTCCCGGCCCGGGCAGCGCCAACTTCTGGAGTTATATTGATGCCCGGGATGTTGGTTCCGCCTTTCGTGCTGCGCTCGAGGGCGAGAGCGCCGGCCACGAGGTGTTCCTGATCG
The DNA here is from genome assembly GCA_007127335.1 of Spirochaetales bacterium. Classification (GTDB taxonomy): domain Bacteria; phylum Spirochaetota; class Spirochaetia; order DSM-27196; family SLST01; genus SLST01. Next base: position 1,245 of record SKZO01000392.1, read on the forward strand.
CCGCCGCGGACACATGCATTGAAGTCCCCATCCGAACGGCGGTCCGCCGGCGCTACGGGCGGGAGGGCAACTTCGCCGACGAACACGGGGATTTCCAGTCGGTCTTCGACTGCAGCAAGATCGAGCGCTTTTTCGGGTGGAAGCCCGCACACAGCTGGCGTGAGATGCGATGAATCCGGTGATCCTGCGGTACGAGGGGACGAGGCCCCCGCTTCGTGAGTTCGGCATACTCATTCCGACCGCTCGCAACCGCCCGCAGCAAATTCTCGGCGCGCTCCGAGCAGACCCGATGCTCGGTGCCCGGGCCGACTGGCTCATCGGCCCGGACGGAAGCACGGTGGGACGTGCCGATCTCGAGCGCGTGCACGATCCGGCCTACGTCGAGCGACTCTTCGGTGACGGTCTCGAGGCGGTGCTGCTGTCCGTGTACGAGCTCATCGACGAGCACGGGGCGCACCACCGCTACGACCCGGCGATCGCCACGCGGCCGCTCTCGGGGATGTTCGACGGGACGCTTCACGGGCTCGCGGGGACCCTTCAGTGCGGGACGGAGGCCTTGCGACGCGGCTTCTGTTTCTACCTCGGCGGCGGCTCACACCACGCCCACTACGCCTTCGGCCACGGATTCTGCGTCGTCAACGATTCGGTGATCGCGATTCGCAGGCTGCAGCACGACGGGGAGATCAGGAGCGCCTGGATCATCGACGTCGACGCGCACAAAGGCGACGGCACGGCCGCGCTGACACTCGGCGACGAGTCGATCATCACGATGAGCGTGCACATGGCGCACGGATGGCCGCTCGACCTGCCGGAGCACGATGCTGACGGGCAACCGCACCCGAGTCAGGTTCCGAGCGACATTGACGTCCCGATCGCCGCGGGCGAGGAGGGCTCCTACGTGCCCCGGCTCGCCGATGCGCTCGAACAGCTTGGCCGGTATCCCCGCCCGGACATCGCCTACGTGCTTGCCGGAGCCGACCCCTACGAGCACGACGAGCTTCCCTCGACCCGGGATCTTCGCCTCAGTCTCGACCAGTTGTACGAGCGCGACCTGCGGATCCACCGCTTTCTGCGTCGGCTTTCCGTCCCCCAGGCATGGCTCATGGCCGGAGGCTACGGAGAGCGCGCCTGGGAACCGTACCCTCCCTTTCTTGCGCATGCCCTCTTGCACAGATCGTGATCAGGTTGTACTATTGTCTTAGTACAACCTGTGGAGGTTCGGATGGGCATGAGCGCTATCGAGGTCGACGGGGTTCGCTATTCCTACGGCCGCACGCTTGCGGTCGACGGGGTCACCTTCTCGGTGAGCCCGGGTGAGATCGTCGGTTTCCTCGGTCCGAACGGCGCCGGGAAGTCGACGACGGTGAAGATCCTCACGGGCATGCTTGCCCCGGACGACGGATCGGTCCGGATGCTCGGGCACGAGAACGGTGGGAACCGGGTCGAGCTTCACCGGCGGATCGGCGTGTGCTTCGAGGAGAAGAATCTCTACGCGGAGATGACCGGGCGGGAGAACCTGCAGTTCTTCTCCCGGCTCTTCGGGCTGCGCCGGTACGACACGACCGCGGCGCTTCGCAGGGTGGGACTTGCCGAGCGCGGCGACGATCGGGTCAAACGCTACTCGAAGGGGATGCGACAGCGGCTGATGGTCGCCCGTGCCCTCGTCAACACGCCGGACGTGATCTTTCTCGACGAGCCAACCGACGGGCTCGACCCGGTCTCCGCGCGGGCGATTCGCGGGCTCATCCGGGAAGAGGCGGAGCGGGGCGCAGCAGTCTTCCTCACCACGCACGACATGAACGAGGCGGACCAGCTCTCCGATCGCGTCGCCTTCATCAACGAGGGGCGCATCGTCGCGATGGACGCCCCGGAGAACCTGAAGATCGAACACGGCAGGCGTTCCGTGCGGGTGCGCCTGCGCGTGAACAACGGTGCCGCCGGCGATAAGCCCGGCGGAGTGGACGAGCAGGTCTACGACCTGGGAACCCAGGAGGCTGGAGAGCTCCTGAAGCGGGTCGCCGACGACCCACGGCTCCTGACAATCCACACCGAAGAGGCAAGTCTCGAGGACATATTCATCAAGCTCACCGGAAGGGGCCTTGCATGAGGCGTGCCGCCGCATTCGCCGCGATTCTCCGCAAGGATCTGCTGCTGATGACCCGCGACGGGATGTTCATCGCGTTGACCGTGCTCGCGATCACCACCTTCGTCGCGCTGTACTACCTGCTGCCGTCGGAGGTGCAACCAGGGTTCACGCTCGGCGTACGCGGCCCCGAGCTGCAGCCGATCTTCGAGCAGCTCGTGGCGGAGCAGGAGGAGCCGGTTCCCATCGTGTTCCATGAGGAGGAAGAGGCGCTGTTCGGGGCGGTTGAGCGGCGCGAGATCGACGTGGGGATCAGCTTCCCCCATGCGATGCTGGAGGCGATCAGGGCCGGTGAGCGGGCCACCGTGACGGTATACGTAACGCCCGCGCTCCCCGTCGAGTACCGCGACGCGGTGCACACGATCGTGCGCGAGATCGCCTTCGCGCTCGCCGGATACGAGCTCCCCGTGACCGAGCCCGACGAGCAGACGGTGATCGTAGGTCCTGACGTGGGACCGGTTCCGCTGCGGGACCGGATGCGACCGCTGTATGCCTTTATGGTCCTCATCATGGAAGCGATCGCACTCGGGGCGCTCATCTCCGCGGAGATCCAGCAGAAGACGCTGAGCGCAATCGTCGTGACGCCTGCACGGACCTCGGATGTGCTTCTGTCCAAAGGCGTGCTGGGGACCTTCGTCGCCTTCACCGAGGCGGCGATCGTGCTGTTCATCATCCGCGGATTCGGACCATCGCCCGGCCTCGTGCTCTTTGCGCTCGTACTCGGGGCGATGCTGGTCACCGGAGTCGCGATGATCGCCGGATCGGCCGGGAAAGATCTGTGGAGCACGATGGTGATTGGCATTGTCATGCTCATCCCGCTTGCGATCCCCGCCTTCTCCTCGCTCTTCCCGGGAACAACCGCCGGATGGGTCAGGGTGATCCCGTCGTACGGGCTCGTCTCGGCGATCTCCGCCGCGAGCATCTACGGAGCCGGGTGGGCGGACGTGGCTGCCGATCTGGCCGTACTTGCCGGCTGGGTCGTGGCCTTCGCTCTGGCGGGCATTGCCGTACTGCGGCGGAGGATCAGGGCACTATGAATCTGCGACACGTGTGGCTGGTGGCGGTGAAGGAGATCAGGATGGCGCCTCGCGGTGCGACCTTCGTCATCCTCATCGTCTTCCCGCTGCTCATCACCTTTCTCATCCACGCCGTATTCGGCGATCTGTTCACCCCGTCGCCGCGGCTGGGGATCCATGATCAAGGATCCTCCGCGGTGGTAGAGCTCGCCCGTACCCGGGAGATCGACGTGACCGTCTACGAAACCGAGGAGGCGCTTCGCGCCGCGGTAGCCGCGCACGACGCCGACGCCGGGCTCCTTCTGCAGGCCGACTTCGACAGCGAGGTGCGAGAGGGCCTTCGCCCGCCTCTGCAGCTGTTCCTCAGCAGCGAAGCCTCGGACACCGATCGGCTCGTGCTGTCGGTCGCGGTCGTGGATGTCATCCGTGAGCTTGCCGGACACCCCTCGCCTCTGCTCGTCGAGACGGTCGTCGCAGGCGACGGGGCGACGGTTCCCATCGAGGATCGGCTGATGCCGCTCGTGGTGCTGATGGCCGTCGCGTTGGCGGCGATCTTTCTGCCGGGGTCGACGATCGTGCAGGAGCGCGAGAACCGAACGCTGCAGGCGATGCTCGTCACGCCGCTTCGCGTGGGAGAGGTGATGGCCGGCAAGGGAGTCGTGGGATTTCTCCTCGCGGTCGTGATGGGCCTGCTCACCCTCCTGATAGGGGGCGTGTCCGGGCAGACGGTCGCGGTTCTCGTCGTGCTCGCGATCGCCGCGCTCATGTGCATCCAGATGGGACTCATGCTCGGGGCGGCGGTGACGAATATGGCGGCGCTGTTCAGCATCTGGAAGGCCGGCGGCACGGTGATCTTCGCGCCCGCGATCCTCCTGCTCTTCCCCGACGTCCCGGAATGGATCGCGCGTCTCATTCCCACCTTCTACTTTCTTGGTCCGCTGTATGAGATCGTCGTCCACGGGGCGAGCCTCGCCTCGCAGGCACTCGACCTCTCCATAGGAGTTGCCATCAGCATCGCGCTCGGATTCGCGGTGGCGGGCCTGTCAAGACGGATGGAACGGCGCCTCGCGGCCGGCTAAGGCAGCCGGGCGCGGCGTCCGGGACCGCCTGGTATCTCAGATGACGCGGTACGTCTGCCATGCTCCGCTGCGGAACCTCAGGAACATTGCGACGCTCAGCGAGAGGACGAAGACAATGAAGACTCCCCAGACGGCCAGCGGCGGGGCCTCGAGCACGCGAATCAGCACTACGACCAGCGAGGCGAAGATCCAGTGCAGGATCGCGCTCGTTCGCATCACCCATCGCGTGTCGCCGGCGCCGCGCAGCGCCCCCGCGAACACGAGCTGGGTGGAGTCGGCGACCACCCAGAGACCGACCAGACGCAGCATCGTTCGAGCGAGATCGGATACCGCGCCGGTATCCTCGAAGCCTGAGGCGAATACCGCCACGAGCGGTCGAGCCGCTACGAAGAAGAGCACCATCATCGCACCGGAGTAGATCCAGCCGACTCGAAGCGCGAGCAGCGCGGTCTTCCGCGCGCCCTCCGGGTCACGAGCCCCGATGTACTGACCCACGACCGCCGTGGTTGCAACTCCCAGTCCGAGCATGGGGATGAACGAGACGATATCCCAGTTGAAGGCAATCGTGGTCGCCGCCGCGACCTCGGCGCCGTATCCGTGCATGAGCTGCACGAAGAGGTTGAACGCGAGCACGTTCAGGAAGATCTCCGTGCCTGCAGGTGTTCCGAACCGCAGCAGTCGGGCGAACATCTCACGGTCGAACCCGAACGAGATCCGGGTTGCGAATTTTGCGTGAACCCGTTTCGAGAGGTACGCACCGAGCAGAATGAGCAGCGCAGTGAGCCCGCCGCCGAGCGTCCCGATTGCAGCACCGACCATGCCGAGCTCCGGGAACCCGAAGTGTCCGAAGATCAACACGTAGTTCAGCGGGATATTGACGAACATCGCAGCTATGTTGCTGAACATGACTATCCGCGTCCGTCCGATTCCCAGGAAGAAGCCCGTGAGGGCGTGCCGCAGCAACAGGATCACGGCTCCGCCGAGCAACCATCGGGCATATACCGTCTCGAGCGGGATCTGCTCGGCGTCGTGGCCCATGAGTACGAAGAAGTGAGGCACGAATACCGAAACCGTCAGCAGAATCGGCACTGCCATGAGCGAGAAGTAGATCGCCTGCGAGACGGCGCGAGCGCACTGTTCGGAGTTCTTTGCGCCGTAGTACTGCGCGACGATTGCATTCACGTATCCGGCGATCCCGACGAAGACCGACGCGACGGCGAAGTTCGTGAGCCCACCGCTCATAGCGGCGGCGAGGTGCAGCTTGCTGACCCGTGAGAGAAAGAGCCGGTCGACGAAGAGCATGACCGTCTCCGAGGTCTGTGAGACGATCATTGGAAAGGCGATGGCGAGCAGTCTGCGCAGCATCGCCGGGGTCGTGACCGGGACGGGCGCCGCGTCTTCGGGTACGGACGTCATCACCGAATACTACGACGAGCGCCCGTGCGGGTCTACAGATTGGAGAGAATCAGTTTCGTGATGCGCCCGGCATGGCTCTTGAACGCCCCGTGCCCGGCGCGGGGCAGCGTGACCGATTCGGCATCGGTGAGAAGAAGCGCAGTCTCCCGCGCAACCTCGGGAGGGTAGAGCAGATCGCGTTCGCCGTTCATCAGCACAGCGGATGCGTCGACGTCCTTGCAGCGCTCCCGAAGGTCCGCCTCGCGGACCGCCCGGGTCAGGGCGACGAAGAAGGCCGGATCCTCCGGCCTGCCGTAGAGGCCGGGGAACAGCCACGCGATCGAAGCGAGGACGTACTCACCGACAAGGCCTGGGTAGAAGTGAGCAATCTGCTCGCGGGCGAGGGTACGCCACAACCCTGCCTGCGCAAGTGCGATCGACCGGTCGAGCAGATCCCGGCCTCGCGAGCTCAGAGACGCTCCGCCTGAGACGAGCATGAGCCGTCTGCAACGCGGGCCGAGTCTCGCTGCTGTTTCGATCGCCATCGGACAGCCGGTTGATACTCCAAGGATCGTGAGATCGGTCAGCTCGAGCTGCCGGGCGAGATCAACGTAGTCGGCCGCGATGGTCTCGATCGAGATCTCCTGCGGCGGACGATCGGCACGCCAGGCGATCGCGAGCGATCGGCACTCCGCGATCTCCTCGAATGCTCCGCGTACTCCCTGCAGGCGTAGTCCGTCCGGCAGATGGTGTTCCGGCTCGATACCCGGTATCACGAGAATCGACGGCACATCCTCTCCGAGCATGACGTACGGGACTCCGGTGTTCGATGTTGCGGCGTAGCCGGTGATCACCCTTTCAATATACCCGTTGCCCCGGCAACCTGCTACAATCGACGCACATGATTGATGCGTTGATCACGAGCTATCGACTCAAGGATGAGGTGCGTGCCGGTTGGCAGTTGCGAGGAGTCGTCGATCCGGAATCGGTCGCCGATCACAGCTGGGGCACCGCGTACCTCGTTCTTCTGCACGCCGAGGATGCAGGAGTCAGCCGTCTGCGAGCGCTCGAGATCGCGCTGGTACACGACCTCGCGGAGGCTATCACCGGGGATGTGCCCACCCGGATGGCGGGTATTGGCCAGGCTCACCGGAAGGAAGAGAAGGCGAGGCGGGAACTCGAAGCGATGACCGGGCTGCTTGCCGGGTACGGGCCTTTGGAGGCGGCTCGGGTGTACGATCTGTGGACCGAGTACGAGGAGAATCGCAGCAACGAGGCGAGATTCGTGCGCGACATGAACCTTGTGGACATGTGCATTCAGGCCTGCGTCTACGAGCGGGACCGCCGCTACGACCCCGATGGGCCGAACCCCCGGTTCCCCGACTACGGGCGCCTTGACGAGTTCTTCGCGACCGCCAAGGCTCGGGTTCAGACGCCGCTCGGCCGTTCGCTTCTCAGCGATGTGGCCCGTCGCTACGAGCAGATCTCCCGAAAGGACGGAGCGGATGAGTCGTGATCCCTTCGCACGTCGGGTCTCTGACCTGAACGATGCGCCGGAGCGATCCGGGGCCTATGTGCTGTACTGGATGCAGCAGAGCCAGCGGGCCGTCTGCAACCACGCGCTCGAGTACGCGGCCCAACGCGCCGCCGAGAAACGTCTGCCGGTTGTCGTGGGGTTCGGGCCCACCGCCGACTATCCCGAGGCGAGTGCGCGGCACTACCGGTTCATGCTCGAAGGGCTGCGCGAGACCGGCGAGGCGTTGCGCGAGCGCGGGATCCCGTTCGTCGTCCGGCTTGGCCGCCCGACCGACGTGGCGCTCGACCTGGGAAAGGACGCCGCCGTCATCGTCTGCGACCGGGGATACCTGGCGCACCTGCGGCAGTGGCGGTACGATGTCGCCCGTGGCGCGGCCTGCCGCGTCGTTGAGGTCGAGAGCGACCTCGTCGTCCCGGTAGAGGAGGCATCGTCGAAGCAGGAGTACGCGGCGCGGACCATTCGTCCGAAGCTCCATCGCCGGTTGCGTGAGTTCCTCGTACCGCTCGACGCCCGAAAGCCTCAACGGCAACCGGCCGCCGGGACGCCGGGCGGCGAATCGCTCGACGATCCGGATCGTCTCATGGAGAAGCTCGCCCCGGCGGCCGAGCCCGCCGCCGTTCCCCGGTTCTTCACCGGCGGGTACCGCCATGCTCGCGAGCGACTCGACCGGTTCATCTCGGACCGCCTTCCGGACTACGAGAGCGCACGGAACGAGCCGGGGCTCGACGTCGGTACCGGCCTGAGCCCGTACCTCCACTTCGGTCAGATCTCGAGCCTCGAGGTCGCCCTCGCCGTTGGCGGTGCAGAGTTCGTTGCGGGGCTCGAGGCGGGCAGCGGGACGATGAGCCATGCTCGTGGATCGGTCGGCATGCGAACCGCTTCACATGCCCCGGCGAGTGCCCGTGACGCGCTGCTCGAGGAGCTTCTGGTACGGCGCGAGCTCGCGCACAACTTCGTCTGGTACGCCCGCGGGTACGACCGGTATGACTGCCTGCCGCAGTGGGCGCGGGCCACGCTGCAGGAGCACGCGGACGATCGGCGCTCGTACAGGTATACCGACGCGCAGCTCGTTGCGGCGCAGACGCACGACCGGCACTGGAACAACGCGATGCGCGAGATGCGCGAGACGGGGTTCATGCACAACTACATGAGAATGTACTGGGGAAAGAAGATCATCGAGTGGACCGACGACCCTGAGCAGGCCTTTGCGCGCATTCTGCGGCTCAACAACCGGTGGTTTCTCGACGGACGGGACGCGAACAGCTACGCGAACGTGAGCTGGCTCTTCGGCCTGCACGACCGCCCGTGGACCGAGCGCCCGGTGTTCGGCAAGGTCCGGTACATGAACGCGGCCGGACTCGAACGGAAGTTCGACATGGACAGGTACCAGGCGAAGGTCGACCGGCTCTGCGCAGAGGCGCGCGGAGCCGGTCGCTCATGAGTCTCAGGGCAGATCCTCGGGGTTCCATGTGCCTTCGCGGCGTTCGCCGTCGATGGATGGTATCTCGACGATCATGCCCGGCAGGATCAGGTGGGGGTTGTCCGGTTCCGGCAGTTTCTCCCGGTTCGCCTCGTAGAGGAGCGGCCACTTCCACGGATCACCGTACACGAAATCGTACTCGGCAATGCGCCAGAAACAGTCTCGACGCTCCGGAATGAGTCGCACGACGTAGTACCTGGGAAGCACCGGCTCCGG
>SKZO01000172.1 GCA_007127335.1 Spirochaetales bacterium
ACGATCCGGGCGATGAGCGGCCAGAACCCGCCGACGTGCAGCCGCTGCACCTGACGCCCATACCCCAGGTCGACGTAGAATCCGAGCTCATCGTTCCACATGAGCTCGTTGACCAGCCGCCCGAGCTCCGCGTGCTCGGCGCGCCACTTCTGCTGGTCCTGACTGCCGGTCGCGGCGGCGATCTCGGCAAGACACCAGGCGTCGTACGCCATCTGCGCGGAGAGATCGACCCATCGTCCCTGGCGGTTCCATCGCATCGCGGGGTTCTCGTGGATACCGTGGGTCTCTCCGGCAATATGGTGCGCTTCCAGGCGCAGCCCGTCGCCGATGTCGCACCAGTCACGATGCCATCGCGGCAGATTGTCCATGCCGCACCCGAGCGCATCGCTCCAGTAGAGCCCGTCGTCGCCGCGCAGCGTGGCGGCAATGTACTCGTGATGCCGAACGAGCGGAGCGTAGACCCGCTCGAGCCGCGCCGAGTCGGACGTGAGCCGGTACAGGTCGAGCTCGGCCCAGCTCAGCACCGGCGGCGCGACGGATATGGGATGCTCCGACGACCACTTGGGCTCGCCGGTCGGGAGGTACTGCCGGTTGATCAGGCCGTGCTCACCCTGGAGGCGGTAGAGATTGTCGAGCGACGTATGCACCGGCAGCCGGTCAGGATAGTACTTCGCCCACATGACGGTGAAGGCCGTGTCCCAGAAGAAGACGTCGGCGAAGTCGCCTCCCGTACCCAGGCGAGGCCGGTGGATCCTCTCGCCCGACGCCCCTGTCTCGAGCTTCTTCCGGGCGATCTCGAGCGTCCGCGCTTCCATCTCGTTCATGGGTTCACTCTGGCAGACGCGACGACGGAGATCAAGGTGCGGTCGCGCGAGGCGCCGCAGCGTCGGCGAGCGATCCGGCGCTGACAATCGCGCGCCAATGGCGTACACTCACGAAAACCACCATGAAACTGCACGACACGAGCGTCCGTCAGGTCACCGATCCGGAATCAGTCTCGCGCTACACGAACGATGAATCGTCTGCCTTTCGCGGCGAAGCGTCTGCGGTCTTTCTCCCCTCCTCGTCCCGGGAGGTCGAAGAGGTCGTGCGCGAGGCCGCTCGGGAGGGTACCGCGGTGACGCTCTCCGGCGCCGGCACCTCCATCACCGGCGCTCGCGTCCCGGACGGTGGCATCGTGCTCGCGACCGATCGACTCCGCGACATCAGGGCCGTTCCGGGATTGCCGGAGCGTGCCGACGCCTGGTCCGAGGTGAGCTCGGCGGACGCGTGTATCCGCCTCTGTAAGGGAGAACGGCGCGCCCTCGTGCCCGCGGGCCTCCGCCTCTGCGAGCTCGACGAGCTGCTCTCGCCGCACGATCTGCTCTACCCGCCCGATCCCACCGAGATGACGGCGATGATAGGGGGGACGATCGCGACGAACGCGAGCGGGGCGCGCAGCTACCGGTACGGGGCGACCAGGAGATGGGTGGAGGCACTGCTCGTCGTTACCGCGACGGGCACCGCCGCATGGATCAGCCGCGGCGAGTACGTCGCGCGCGACGGGCGACTCGAGCTGCCGTCGGCCTTTCCGCAGAGGAGCGTCGATCTGCCGTCGCTTCCCCTGCCGCACACGAAGAACGCCGCGGGGCTCCGTCTCACCGCTGACGTCGACCTCGTGGATCTCATCGTCGGCAGCGAGGGCATCCTCGCCGTCGTCGTCGCCGCGCTCGTGCGGCTCGTCCCGCGTCCGACACCGCTCATGCAGATCGCCGCCTTCTTCGACGCTCCCGACGATGCGCTTGCGTGCGCCGACGGTACCCGCGAAGACCCGGATGTCCTGTCGATCGAGTACTTCGACGCCTCCGCGCTCGACTTCATACGGCACGAGTACCCGCAGACGCCCCGTGCCGCGTCCTGCGTCATGTTCGAACTGACCTACGACCCGGCGGGAGGTTCGAGTCCGCACCCGCAGGATGGCTTTCTCGAGCGTTGGATCGGCCGGGTGGGCGAGGCCTCGGCGACCGGCGACTGGGCGGCCGCCGGGGAACAGCTCGAGATGATGAAGGCGTTCCGGCACGCGCTGCCGGAACAGGTCAACCGCTGGGTCGCACAGCGGGTGGGCAAGCTGGGAACCGATATGGCGGTCCCGGCCGCCGCCTTTCCGCGGATGTGGCGCCGGTACGAGGAGGTTCGGTCTGCGGGTATCGCGTCGGTCCTCTTCGGACACCTTGGCGAGTACCACCTCCATCTCAACTTCCTGCCGGAGAACGAAGAGGAGCTCTCCCGGGCGCGGGAGCTCTACCGTGACCTCGCGCGAACGGCCGTCGAGCTCGGGGGGACGATCTCCGCGGAACACGGCGTCGGCAAGAAGAAGCTCGCCGACGAGGCCGGCGTGCTGCAACCGTATCTCTCGTTCATGTACGGCGAGGTGGGGCTCTGTTCCATCCAGCAAACCAAGGCCGCATTCGACCCGGGCTGGCTCCTGAACCCGGGGACGATGGTCCCGAGGTTGCCGCAGCCGCAGCCTCGCGTCATATTGTAAGCTACCGACCGAAAGGAGCGAACCATGACCACCGACATCCCCGTCCGAGCGGACGTTCCGATCGAGCATCGCTGGG
>SKZO01000050.1 GCA_007127335.1 Spirochaetales bacterium
ACGAGAAACTCTACGACACCTTCGATCCCAAAGGGTTCGACGCCGACTACATCACCGACCTCGCCTGCGAGGCGGAGATGCGCTACGTCAATCTGACATCGATCCATCACGAGGGATTCGCGCTCTGGGACAGCACGGTTGAACCGTGGAACAGTGTCAACGCCGCCGATCGCGACCTCGTCGCCGAGCTCGCCGAAGCGTGCGACCGGAAGGGACTCGGCTTCTTCACCTACTTCACGTACATGATCAACTGGCGCCACCCGTTCTCGCTCCCGCCGGAGCTCTTCCGCATGGGACGCCCTCACTACGACCGCGAGGAGCCGCGCTACAAGCTCACGAGCGTCGACCAGTACGGCGAGTTCCTTAACTACATACACGCGCTGCTCGAGGAGCTTCTCGCGCTCCCCCACCCGCTCGCCGGAATGTGGCTTGACATCATTGCAGCCTACTACCTCAACCCGGAACTCGTGCCGGTGGAGCGGACCTACCCCCTCATTCGCGAAAAGCGCCCGGAGGCACTCATCTCGTTCAAGAACGGCGCCACGGGTGAAGAGGACTTCGGATCGCCCGAGCATTCCGGCACGTCTCAGGGCGACCGGTACCGCGAGCAGGGGAACCATGAAGCCGCCGAACGGGGCGACCGGGCCTGGGAGCTGATGAAGCACAAGCATAACGAGATATGCTCCACGCTCCAGGACAAAGCCTGGGGCTGGAACGAGAAGGCACGGCACCTCGACGCGGACGAGGTCTGGGGCTTCCTGGGCTACGCGGGATCGATCAACTGCAACCTCCTGCTCAATACCGGGCCGCTCGCCGACGGGTCCATCCACGACGGCGACGCGAAGACGCTGCGCGAAGTCGGACGCAGGATCCGCCGGCACGGCTGGCCGGGACCCGATGAGGCGAAGCACCCGGGTATCGGCAGGCCGCAGAAGGGCAGGCAGAAGACCGACGTCGATCCGGCGGCAGGATGAATCACCGAGTACGCGTCGGCGAAGAGGCGTGAGCGAGACCGTGACGAGCAGAGGCCCCGCAGTGGATGCGAGCGAGAAGGCTGCCGCCGTGAAGGAGGCAGCCGCGGACTGCGGGTACATCGCGTGCGGGATTACTCATGCCGCCCCTTTCAGGTTATACGAGACGGCACTGCAGCGGCGTATGAAACGATTTCCTGAAGCGGTCGATCTCTACCGCCCGATGCTCGACCGCGTCGACCCGCGCAGGGATGCTGCCTGGGTCAACTCAGTCATCGTCTGCGTCCGCGACTACGGAAAGTACAAGCTGCCGTCGGGAATGGCGTCTCACATCGGACGCAACTACCTCGCCGATTACCGAATCCCCTCCTGTCCGGACCATGCTATGCCGCACCGGATGACACAGGAGCTCGAACGATTGGGGTTTCGCGTCGAGCGCGGCGGACTTCCCGACCGACTGGCCGGCGCGCGTGCGGGTGTGGTGCGTATAGGCCGTAACGGCTTTGCCTACCATAAGGACGCCGGCTCCTGGATCAACGTCGAGTTTGGCGCACCGACGCGATTCTGCCCCCTGATGCCCCAACCATGGACTGTCCATGCCCCTCCGACTGCCGGGCCTGCATCCGGGCCTGCCCGTCCGGAGCCCTCGAGCGTCCCTATCTGATGCGCATGGACCACTGTATCGCCTACCTGACCTACCGCGCCGAGTGGCCGGTTCGCGAGGAGCTGCAGCGGGCCATGGGATCCTGGGTGTACGGGTGCGACGTATGCCAGTCCGTGTGTCCGCTCAACCAGGGGCGCTGGCGCGAGGATGAGCCTGCGCCGTGGCTGGAAGCGGTGAAACCGCTTCTTGAGCTTGAGGCGTTGGCCCGGATGGATGACGAGACCTTCCGTCGCCGCGTCTATCCGCTCTTCTGGTACATCCCTGAGGACAATGTCGCCCGGTGGCGAGCCAATGCGAAACGGGCCCTGCGCGCATGCGGCTCCAACGAATCGCGACAGGCGTAGGGTAAGCCGAGTCGGGCCTGAAGTGGTATATTCCTGACTAGCACAGGAGGGAATATGCAGACTGCCGTCACCGGCTTCACTGATTCAACGCCAATCCTGGACAACCCTGAGGCGCTGCGCAGGCGGCAGGCGGATGACGGGTATCTCTTCTTCCGCGGTCTGCTGTCGCGAGAGGACATCCTGGGGCTTCGTGGGCAGATGCTGCAGGTGCTCAATTCCTACGGGTGGATCGACACGGGCCGGAGCAACCTGCTCGAAGGCTTCGTGAACCGGGAAGCAGTGAACGCGATCCCGCTCGAAAATCTCGAGTTCTGCGGAACCGGCGTGCCCAGACCCGCCTACGAGGACGTCCAGCGACTGCAGACCTTCCACGCGCTCGCCCATCACCCGCGGTTGATTACGCTGTACGAGGCGCTCTTCGAGTCTGCGGTGCTCGTTCACCCGCGTAACATCGCCCGGCTCATGCTTCCGCGCGACGACACGGCGGCTACTCCGCCCCACCAGGACTACATCCACATCCAGGGGACGAAGAATGTCCGTACGTGCTGGATACCGCTCGGCGATTGCCCGCGCGAGCTCGGCGGGCTCTCGGTGCTGCGCGGCTCTCACGCGGACGGCC
>SKZO01000213.1 GCA_007127335.1 Spirochaetales bacterium
ATAATCCGGTAATGCTTGTCCAGAGCCTCACGAACACGATCCAGCTGCGATGCTGTTTCAATCAGATACGGGTCTGATTCTTCGCCCGTCCCGCCGCCGCCTCCTCCCCCGACTCCTCCCGGAGTTGCGTCGGTGTCAGTATCGTCTGGATTGACTGGATTGAAGCAACCGACAACAACAAGCGTAAAGAACCCGATAGCCGAGAAGACGAGGAAGGGAACAGTCATCTTCCGTACGAAACGACGCATAGCAACCTCCAGTTTTCGGGCTCCTGAAGAACAGTCGCCAGTCGAACGGTGCCCGTTGTTCCGGTGATACTACTTCATCCTTCCAGAGAGCGCAATTTTATCATTTTTGTAAGGATACCAGATGGTCTGCGTAGCGGATGAAGGCTTCGTTTGAGCTGCAAAACGCACTGAGATATCCCCTACAGCCGTAATGGTCGGGGAACTGCCTGCTCCTCGAGGTTCTGCAGTTGCGCGCTGATCGAAGGTGGCTGTACCATGGAACGTAGCGGTGAGCCTCTATGCTTTGAGACTCAGCTACCCGCACTACTCGCCCGTTCTGCACCATTCATGCCGCTCGCCGCGCCGCTCCGGTATCGGAGATGGCAAGCTGGTGATTTGGGATGAGGAGTAGAGAGATGCAGACGAGACGTACGAAACGGTGGAGTGCGGTCGCGACGGCGTTCGTAGTGATCGCCGCGCTGGGCTTGGTCAGCGGGTGCCCTGACGGAACCTTGCTGGATCTGGATGGTGAGGTTCACGATGATCCCAACGGTACGAACGGGGAGACAGAGGAGCCTGAGACGTACACGGTGACCTACCACGCGAACGGCGCGGACAGCGGGACCGTTCCGGACGATCCCGACTCGTACGAGTCGGGCGATGAGGTTTCCGTTGCGGGCAATACCGGTGGACTGGAACGCGAGGGCTTTGCCTTCGCCGGTTGGAACACGCAGGCCGACGGAACCGGCACGAGCTACGGGGAAGGCGACACCTTCACGATGGGTACCGCAGACGTCACGCTGTACGTCCGTTGGGATGAGATTCAGTATCAGATCGGTGACGTCGGTCCGGCCGGCGGGCTCATTTTCTACGATCATCTGGAAGATCAGGGCTCACTCCATCCTGACGGCTGGCGCTACCTAGAGGCGGCACCCGTGGGAACCGAATGGACCGAAAAACTGTGGGGTGGGCATGGTACCGCGATTGGGCCTGCCGCGCAGGAGATCGCTATCGGGAGCGGAGCGGCCAACACGGCGGCAATCGTGAATGCACTCGGCGCAGGTGACTACGCAGCGCGTCTCTGCGCAGACCTCGAGTACGGCGGGTATGATGACTGGTTCCTGCCG
The DNA here is from genome assembly GCA_007127335.1 of Spirochaetales bacterium. Taxonomy (GTDB): domain Bacteria; phylum Spirochaetota; class Spirochaetia; order DSM-27196; family SLST01; genus SLST01. The sequence goes on from SKZO01000213.1 coordinate 1,355, forward strand.
TCCAAGAACGAGGTCGAGGCCATGTACGAGAACCTGCATGACCGTCCAGACCCGATCGGAGGCTTCGCCTCCGAGGCGTACTGGAGTTCATCCGAGGACAGTGACGCCAACTCCGAAGTCGCTGCGTGGGGACAGAGCTTCACCAACGGCTACCAGGGCACATACAACAAGAGTAACAGCGAGGTGATAACCCGCGCCATACGGGCCTTCTAGCATGTGGACGTTCACGATCCGGGTGCTGCTCGCAGGACGCCCCCGGGAGCCTTGAGCCTTTGATTGCCCGCAGCGTAACTGGTAGAATCGTGATATGGATCGATCACGAACACGGGTTGGCCGGCTGTCGGATATCCCCGGAGCGGAAGTGGTTCCCGGAACGCCCGCGTACCGTATCGGCCTTGTCTGGCCGCTCACTGTTGAGATCTGTTCATTGAGCAGAAAACACGATGCTGAACGAAGACTACAAAGATCTGTTACTCGCGTTATCCGCAGAGAAGGTTAGGTACCTTCTTGTCGGCGCCTACGCGCTGGCGGCCCACGGCTATCCCCGTGCCACGATGGATATCGACGTCTGGGTCAAGCCTGATGCCGACAATGCGGCTGCTGTTCTGCGGGCACTCGAGCGTTTCGGCGCACCGTTACACGATCTGTCGCAGCAAGACCTGGAGGACGACGAGACGGTCTTCCAGATCGGGGTAGCACCCCGTAGAGTAGATATCATGACCGGCGTCTCCGGTCTGGATTTCGACGCTGCCTTTGACAACTCAGTTGAAGTGCGGATAGACGATATGGCCCTGCGAATACCGTCAATCGCGGATCTTATTCGCAATAAGCGGGCTTCAGGCAGAACGAGAGACCTTGCCGACGCCGAGGCCCTTGAAGAGCTTCAAGACTCCGATCCGGGCGGTGCGACCGAGCCGTGAGGCCGGTCACCGCCACGGCGATGCTGCGTCGGACTACTCGCTGGTCTCGTCGATCACTACGACCGGAACATCGCAGTTTTCCAGGATCGCCGTCGTGATGTCGTGCCCACCGGCTGAGTTTGCCTCGCCGGACAGGTAGACGTAGTCAACCTGGTGTTCCCGCGCCACGTCAACGACGGTTTCCGGAATGTTGCCATCCACGAGAATAACCTCATGCGCCACGTCCCGGGCGGCCAGGAGCTCCTCGCGCAGGAGGTCCGAATCCACCAGGTGGTCGGGGTCCGGATGCACGTTGAGAATCAGCAGTTCCGCGTCGATGCG
>SKZO01000045.1 GCA_007127335.1 Spirochaetales bacterium
CATCCCGAGCACGTAGCGGCCCGTCGAGTCGAACCCTTGCTTATCGTAGTATCCAAACCAGTGGTGCTTCGGGCCCCTGGTCAGCGCTCGAACAGGCAATCGATTCACAGCCGCGCTCCTTTTTGCCCGCAGCATAGAGGCAACCACTCGTCCGCGCAAGGCGCCACCGTTCTCAAAGAGGCAGTGCCAGCTCCGAGATCGAGAGCATCGTTACAACGCAGCACGAGTCCTCTCGCGCCCTTGCCGCCGACGACAGGCAGGTGAGTCCGGAAACGAAGGAGGTTCCGAACTACCGTTCCGCCGTGTGGGCAGGATACCGTCTGCTGTGGGACACTCGGAGTATGCGCGCGAAAACCGCACCCGAGCGGGAGTGGACCGGTACGTGAGGCACGCATCAAGGCCGGCACGCCCGCCGGGGCTACATGCTGGCGAGAGCTATCACCGCACGGGCACGAACGAGCTGGAGGTAGATGAAATCGGACGCGACGTGCACCACCATCTCCAGGGCGGACGGGTGCAGTGTGTTGCGTGGTTCCTTCGCGATCGCCTCCAGGGCTATCACCGCCTCGAGAACCGACTCCTGATGAGGGTTGCCGGCCCGCTCGCGCAGGATGACCCGCGCCACGGCCCTGGATACCTCGCCATCCGGGTCACGCGCGATTGAGCCGATCCCGCGCAGCGCCTCCGCGCGGACCAGCGGCTCCGGGTCGTTCAGCGCGATCGTTACCAGCTTCTCCTGCGCCCGGTCAGTTCCCAGCATGCCCATGACCTTCACTGCTTCCCGACGGACCATCGGGTCGTAGATGAACAGCGAGCGGTGGACGCTGTGGTTGATACGCAGGACGCCCTCGTCAACGGCCGGCTCGAGCGCCACGAAGAGCCGTTCATCGGAAGGGTGCACGTCACCCCGCCGGAGCTGATCCTCCAGCGTTCGCAGCGCGAGCAGGCGGATGTCCCTGCTGCCGGTTCTGATCTGGACGGCAATCGACTCGATCCCGATCCCGGTACCCAGGAGGGCGTCCTCAATGCTCAGGGTCCGCATCTGCGGTGTGCCTCTGGCAGTCGTCTCGGCGAAACCGAAGGCGGCGACAACGATAAGGAGCGCACCGGCAATGAGGCGCCGGGCAGGAGCTTGATAGTTCATGCTTGATGATAAGCAAGATACATGCCAGCACATCCAGACCCGCGTGTGGAGCCGCGCTCACCGCAAAACCATGCAGGATGCATAGTGACCCAACCAGAATGCATGGCCGTGGCCGGGCCTACGGGCCCGAGCCCGGTGACGAGTACCGCGTCGGCCCCGGACACGCGGACCTTCTCGATGGTCTCGTAGACGGCCCCGAACCCGCAGGCCACCTGCGCGCCGCGGGTGGACGACAGCTCGTGCGGGTTCAAGGTCTCCTACTCGATCTCCATGTAGAGGTCGAGGCGCAGGTGCCCCGGCACCGACGGTTCGAGCTTCTCCTCCATGCACCTGCCATCCGTCTTCAATGCGTACCCGCGTCTCTCTGCTTCGCTCCTGAGCCGACTCCAGCCTTGAGGAATGAAGGTCCAGTCGTTCCGGACGTCACCTTCCACACCGGTCACGACAAAGCGACCGGGCTCAATGATCTCAACGCGCAGATCCTCGTCAATGTCGGTCGTTGAGAGACCGTCGTCCACGGTGACCATGACCTTGTAGCCGTAGTTGTCACGGTTTCCCACGTTGCCGTAGCCCTCACCGTTCGCGTCGGTATCGTGTCCGAAGTTTCGGTGGGGTCGGTCGATGTACCCGCTCCGCTTCGCCCACGCCCATATCCGGTCGTGCGCCTTGTCTTCCGGGCCGGGGCTGTACCCCACGTAGCTCACTACCCGCATTCTCGCGAGATCCCTTACAATGACTTCCATACCTTGCTCCTCTACGATCGTTATGCGATCCGTCAGCCTCAGGGCTTGCCGGCACTGCCTGGACTGGACGGGCGACATCCCGAACTCGGCCCTGAACGCTCTGGAGAACGACTCAGGACTCTCGTATCCGCATTCCAGCGCCACCACGATGACCCGTGCCTCGCTCTCGTGCAGGCGGCGCGCCGCTTCAGAAAGACGCCGTTTTCTCACATACCCGCCGTACGTATACCCGGTGAGCGCCTCGAAGTAGTTATAGAAGCAGCGAACCGACATGTTCGCCGCCGTCGCGGCGCGCTCGCACGAGATATCCGCCAGGTGGTGTTCGACGAAGTCTATGGCGTTCTGAATCTGCAGATATACCGTCACGTAGCTACGATACCCGGTTCTCCGTGCCGAGTCTTGACAGTTCTTGCATACCGACGTGCTGACAGACGCTGTCAAAACTGGTGCCGAATTTGTTGGCACCAGCATGCAGGGCCTCATCAGCGCCCATCGCCGAACGGCTCACCTCAGCGACTCGAAAGGATCTACGCCAGGAAGTGGGCCGGCAGCCGTCGGGGAGCAAGCGCGACGGTGCCAGTGGTGAGCCACCCCTTCTTCAGCCACACCACCGGCGGGTTCTCGTAGAGATGCTGCCAGATGCGGGTGATCCATCCCTGTCCGCCCTTCAGGTGCGTCCACACGTGGCGGTGCGAGATC
>SKZO01000174.1 GCA_007127335.1 Spirochaetales bacterium
GCTCAACTGTAGCCATGCCTACCTCCGTAGATTATTCTATTGGGTCTCTATTGTAGAGGGAACTCTGTCGATCTGTCAAACGGAATCGGATCCGAGGGATCCGGGGAGGTTGTGTGCGCGTTCTTGGCATCGCGGTGATATCCGTAGACGGGTGTCTCACCCGTCACGCCGAATCCGACGTCTCGTTCGCTTCGGCCGAGGACCAGCGGGAGTTTCGCCGTGCGGTCAGGGAGTGCAGGGCGACGGTGATGGGTCGCCGGACATTCGACCTGGTGCGCGAGCGGATACTCGGCTCGACGGATCGATCGCTCCTGCGTACGATCTTGACGCGTGAGCCGTCCCGGTACGTCGATCTCGCGCAACCGGGGCGGGTCGAGTTTTCGGACGCGGACCCGCGGGAGATACTGCGATCGCTGTCCGACAGGGGGTACCAATCCGTGGCCGTTCTCGGGGGCGCGGAGATCTACGACCTCTTCACCGCAGAAGGGTTGATCACCGAATGGCAGATCACCGTCGAGCCCCGGCTCTTCGGGACGGGAACGAGGATCCTGACGCGCGCCGCGGACCCGGCGCTCACGCTCGTGGAGCACCGCCTGCTGAACGCGAGCACGTTGCTGCTGCGGTACCGCGTCGGCTGACTGGTTTCCCCCGGATGCCCGCTGACTATACTTTGGAGAGCAGAATGGCTGAACAGGACACTGGACGCAGAAAGCGTAACGAACCGCGACGCACGTCGCGCCGATCCCTCGCGGCTCGTATCCTCGCGGGTACCGTCATCGCCGTCATCGGCGCGGGCGCCCTGGTATTTGCCGCCGTCTCGCTGACCGCGGGGCTGCTGTTCCAGCCGACGGTGCGAAGCCCTGAGACGCCCGCGGAGCTCGTATTCGAGATCCGTCCGCATCAGACGCTGCGCCTGGTCGCCCGCGAGCTCGTCTCCGAAGGGCTCGCTCGCAGCGCCATCGCGCTCGAGGCGTACGGACGGCTTCAGGGGTACGAGACCGGGCTCCAGGCGGGGCGCTATGTCGTCTCGCCCGCTATGTCTCCGGTGGAGATCCTCCGAAAGATTCGCAGTGGCGATGCGGTGTTCGACGAGATCACCATCACGATCCCGGAGGGCTGGAGTCTCGACGATATCCAGCGGCATTTCGAGGAGCGCGGGCTGTTCACCCGGGACGAGTTCGAAGCAGCGTCGGTCATGCAGCCGGCGTACCGCGACTTCGAAATACTCGACGGTTTGGAGGAAGGCACGATCCTTGACGGCTATCTCTTCCCGGATACCTACCGGATCTTCCCCGACAGCACACCGGAGAGTGTCGTCCGACGGATGCTTGCGAACCTGCAGCGGCGCGTGTCCGGTGAAATACTCCATGAGATCGAGGCGCAGCGACGTACCCTGCACGAGGTGCTGACGCTTGCGTCGATCGTTCAGAAGGAGGCCAACGACGCCTCGCAGATGCCGGACGTCGCCGGGGTATTCTGGAACCGGCTGCAGATCCGGATGAGGCTCGAGTCCGACGCTACGGTCAACTACGTGCTCGGCACGAGCAGACGACAGCCGACCTTCGCGGACACGGCCGTCGTGCACCCGTACAACACGTACGTGATACCCGGCCTGCCGCCGGGGCCGATCGGCAATCCGGGAATGGACGCGATCTGCGCCACGCTCTTCCCGGCGAGTCACGACTATCTCTTCTTTCTCCACCCGATCGACGGGCGCATCGTGCTCTCGCATACCTTCCAGGAGCACCTGGCCGCCAAGGCGAGGTATCTCGACTGAGTGTCGTCTCCCGGGCTCAATCCTCCTGCTGCATGAGCCAGGTCCTGACGCTCGACTCGAGGTCGCGCGTCTGCGGCGCCTCCGCAACCTCGCGCATCAGCCATGGCTCGACGACCTCCGTCACGATCGTCTTCCAGTGGCGAGGTTGCGCCGGCGGAAACCGCAGCCACGCGGCCGGGGGGATCATGCCCTCGAGTTGCGGATAGTAGCGCGGGACATGGCGCTCGGTGACGCGCCACAGCGATGAGAACCCGCCTGCGACACCGAAGACACTTGCCCGTTTGCGCAGTGCGCTCTCCATGATCTGTGCCTGTCGCGCAACGGTGAAAAGGTCCGCGAGAAAGCGCTCTGCGCCGCGCCGGGACCTGGCTCCGGCCGGGATCCCGGCGTACACTACACGTTCGAGCGCCCGGATCTCGTTCTCGTTTCCCAACCAGCGAAAACTCAGCCCGGCCCGGCGTGCGTCGCTGAGCGAGAGGAATCGATCCGACGTTTCGTACCCGTAGGCAACGCGTCCCCGCCGGACGAGCTCGATCTGCGGGTCGTAGAGGTAGCGCTCCTGGAAGGTCCGGTCGGCCTCGAGACCGCCATGGCCGGATATCCATTCCCGCGCCGCCGAAACGCCGGCAAGCAGGGCCTCCAACCGCCACGTCGGCGCTCCGCTCTCCGCTTCCATGGCCCGAAACCCCTTCGTTCGAAGAAACTGGTAGAGGAAGGCCGGATTCCACGCCGGCGAGTACGCCAGGCGTATCCACGTATCGTTGCGTATCTCGTTGAACGACTCTGCGCGTGCGCGCATCTCCTGCGGTTCGATGATGATCGGACCGCGTGGGTCACCCGGTCCCCCGGCGAAGTATATGAGCGGCAAGTTGTACGAGACCGGCAACAGATACTGCCTGCCGTCTGCGGCGCCTGAGGCGAGCAGGTCGGCGTAGAAGTCTTCCTCGTCGAGCTCCCGCCGCATGAACCGGTCGAGAGGCTGCATCACGCGTGCCGTGGCCTGATTGCTGATGGAGGTGCCGATCACCAGATCGGGACCGGTTTCAGCCAGACGAAGAGCGGATGCGAGATCGGCCCGGTAGACGAGCTCCACGACGTGCTCGTCCTGCGAGGCGTTGAACAATTCCACAGCCGGCACGATGTCCGGGACGTTGGTCCACAGTACGACCGCGGTGGGTGAGCAGCCGATCAGGGGCATCATCGCCATCGCGATGACGGCGGGAAGTTGACGTAGTCGCACGCGCCCACTCTAGGGCGCGATTCGTGCCGTGTCAAATGATCCGTTGATCCGTGAAAACGCCTCGGGTACCGGCCTCGCGACGGTTTGACTCGCAACCGCGTGCGTCCTATGCTGGCTTCATGCGTATCGTCGTGATCGGAGGCGCCGGGTACATTGGCAGTCACGTGACCAGATGTCTGCTCGACGCAGGCCACTCGGTTACGGTTTTCGACAACCTGTCGTCCGGGCTGCGCGGGAATCTCTTTCCGGAGGCCGGGTTCGTCCACGGCGACATCAGCCATCCGCTCGAGCTGCGCGAGGTGCTCGCTCGCCCGTCGGCTTCGGACGACCGCCCGGCGCAGGCCGTCGTGCACCTGGCCGCAGCGAAGGCCGCCGGCGAATCAATGACGAACCCGGAGAAGTACTCGACCGCCAATCTCGTTGGGACGATCAACGTGCTGAACGCGATGGCCGCGGTGGGGGTCGGCAGAATCGTCTTCTCGAGCTCCGCCGCAGTGTACGGCGAACCGAGCTATCTGCCCCTCGACGAGCACCATCCCACGAACCCGATCAACTACTACGGCTTCACGAAGCTGGAGATCGAGCGCATCCTCGGCTGGTACGACCGACTGCGCTCGATCCGGTTCGCGGCGCTGCGCTACTTCAACGCTGCGGGGTACGACCCGGGCGGGCGGGTGCGCGGACTCGAGCAGAATCCCGCGAACCTCCTGCCCGTCATCATGGAGGTCGCCGTCGGCATGAGACCCGAGCTCGCGGTCTTCGGCGATGACTACGAAACGCCGGACGGCACCTGCATCCGCGACTACGTCCATGTCACAGATCTCGCCGAGGGGCATCTGGCGGCGCTTCGCTGGATCGACGAGAACGACTCGTCCCTGACGGTGAATCTGGGAAGCGGTGTTGGCGTCAGCGTCACCGAGATGGTCGAGACCGCCCGTGACGTGACGGGAGCGGCGATCCCGGCGCGGGTTGCAGGGCGCAGACCCGGCGACCCGGCGGAGCTCGTCGCGACGGCCAAGACGGCCGGCCGCGTCCTTGGGTGGAGCGCTGCCCACAGCTCCCCCGGAGAGCTCCTGGCGACCTCCTGGCGTGCCTACCGCGAGACCTACGGGAGCGCGCGGGAGAGCTGAACGGCCTCAACGGTCGCATCCGGCGCGACGACCTCGATCGTGGAGTCGCGGTAGAAGTAGACGTACGACGCGCCGTTCACGACCCGGGGGTCTCCGAGCAGCTCGAGCGCATGGTCGAGTCGCATGCCGATCCGCAAGCCCCCTCGCAGCGGGACCTGGGGCCCCTCGATCCGGACGGCGAGCAGATGCTCGTAATCCTCGGGAACGTTGATCAGAAAGGTCACCTGGAACCCTTCATAGTACCACCGTTCGACTTCGAGCCCCGACGCGCTCTCCGGAGCGGAGGACTCGGACATGGAGACCGGGCTGCCCAGGTGGGATCTGACCCGCTCCCTGTCCGCATCCATGCCGAACTCGAACCCCCAGACGTCGCGCACCCCACCCACACGCGCGAGATCCGGGCGATCGTCGATTTCCGGTGCTTCCTCCGGTGTGTCGCACCCGTACAGGAAGAGGAGAAGGACGGCTGTCACCAGAAGACCTGCACTACGCATGTCGCTCCTTCGGCTTCACCCGCGGCGAGAGCTCGAAGCCGGGGCAGTGTCTGCCCGTGGTCTCGAGTACGACCTGGCTCGGAAGCCGCGGCGTCTTGATCTCGAAGAGCCGGCATCCGCGGGGGAACTTCGGGTCCCACGTGACGTGGAAGTGGACGCACGTGAGGCAGTTCGGGGCACCACGACCCATCTGTGCATACTACTCGGATCCGGCGATATGATCTATATTGGAGGGGAGACTGGATCCGCGCGAAGGAAGGAGCTTTCTATGGATACGAGATTCTACCTGTCGATTTTCCCGCTCGAGGCACTCATCGCCTCCCAGCTGCCACCGGAGCGGTTCGGCCAGTACATGGCAACGGGTCGCAAGAACGGCTCGTACGAGAAACTGGTGTTTGCGGAGATCGAAGGGGGGTTCGGGAACTACTTCGACTGGAAGCACGCCAAGGAGAACTGCGTGCGCCACGATGACGGCGAGCCAAAGCATTCACTGTGGATGAGTGTCTACCGGACGCTGGAGAACGTTCCTCTCAGCGCGCTCAGGGAGCTCTATCTCACGACGAATGACGGCAGGTCGCTGCGTCTGGAGCCCAACGAGTACCAGGAGCCGGACGTCGACCGGGGGTACTGGGTCTACCAGGAGCTGTGCCCCATACGCCCGCTGGTTGTCAGCGCGTACGACCCGGTTACGTTCAGCCAGCACATGACGCACAAAGACGTGAAGGTATCGGTTCCCAAGATCGCGTTCTGCGACCTGAAGGTGATCGACCTCAACAATCTCGAAGACACCGGCAATGTCGGCACCGTGTACGACACGAACCTCGATCACCTGAAGGCGTGTATCGCGTCGGTGACGAGCGCGGAGGTGAAGAAGGTGAAGAACGTGGAGCGATCGCGGACCGAGAGCTTCGGCTACCAGACGATCAGCCGCGGGATCTACATTGGAGAGGGGCGCAATGTCGTCGAGTATCGCCTGCCGAGCCATGATGATATCCGAATGAACCACTTTGAGTGGGGCCGCTCGGCGATGGTCCTGTAGCAGTGATAGAACACGATCGCCCGGCCGAACGGGCCTACCTCGTTGGTATAGCAACGCGGGACGAGCGTACGACCGCGACGGCGCTGCTCGAGGAGCTGCGGGCGCTGACGGAGACACTGAGTCTCGAGACCGTGGGCCTGGAGACCACGACGGTGAGGGATGTCTCTCCGCGCTACTATCTGGGGGCCGGAAAGGCGGAGGAGGTCGCGCAACGCGCTCGAGATCTCGAGGCCGACGTCATCGTGTTCGACGAGGAGCTCTCACCGTCTCAGCAGCGTAACTGGGAAGAGCTCGCCGGTTGCTCGGTAACCGACCGCCAGGGGATCATCCTCGAGATCTTCGCCGATCGCGCTCAGACGCGCGAGGCCAGGCTGCAGGTGGATCTCGCGCGGTACGAGTATCTGCTGCCGCGGCTGACGAGCGCCTGGTCGCACCTCTCCCGCCAGCGCGGCGGTCGACGCGGTACGCGCGGGGAAGGTGAAACCCAGCTCGAGGTCGATCGCCGTATCGTTCAGCAGCGAATCGCGTCGATCAAGCGTGACCTCCGTGATGTGGAAGGCCAACGGGCCGTGTCGCGGCGCCAACGCACGGAGCTTCCCATCCCCAACGGGTCCATCGTCGGCTACACCAATGCAGGCAAGAGCAGCCTCCTGCGCGCGCTGACCGGAAGCGAGGTCGTTGTCGCCAACAAGCTCTTCGCGACACTCGATCCGGCCACCCGCCGACTCGAGCTCGAAGGGGGGCAGGAGGTCCTGCTCACCGATACCGTCGGCTTCATCAGACGATTGCCCCATGGACTCGTCACCGCGTTCAGGAGCACGCTCGAAGAGACTCTGCTCGCGCCGTTCCTGTTGCACGTCATCGACGCGTCGGATGCGGCGGCCGTGGAGCATGCACGGATCACACGGGAGGTGCTCGACGAGATCGGCAGTCGCGACAAACCGACCATCCAGGTGCTGAACAAGATAGACCTCGTGGATGCGGAGACGCTCAACCTTGCCCGCCTCTCGTTCCCGGATGCCGTGCCGGTGAGCGCGGCCACGGGAGCCGGCCTTGAACGGCTGCGCGACGAGATCCGGAGGGTCGTGACGACCGCCTTTGCCCGGATCGATGTGGCGATTCCTCACGCACGCTACGATCTGGCCGCACTCATACACCGCACCGGTCGTGTGCTCGAAGAACGGCACGTAGACGGTACCGTGACGATCCGGGCCGAGGTTCCCGAACGGACCCGTCGGATCGTAGAGGAGTACACCACCGCGTGAGTGAGGACGGCGCCGTCGGGATCCGGTGCAGCGGCGTGAGCCGACAGTACAACGACGGGAACCGTATCATCACGGTGCTTCACGACTTCACCGAGCGATTCAGACCCGGCGAGACCGTCGCGGTCACCGGCCCATCCGGTTCGGGGAAGAGCACGCTGCTCGGCCTGCTTGCGGCGCTCGACTACGCTGATCACGGGACGATTCACGTGGGCGCGACCGAGCTCGGCTCGCTGAGCAGCGTCGAGCAGACGGAGCTGCGAGCCGGGAGGATCAGCTACCTCGGACCCGATCACAATCTCCTGCCAATCCTGTCCGTGTACGAGAACATCAGCCTCGCACTGTCGCTCAAACGACTGTCCGAGCCGGAGATCGACCGCCGGATACAGGAGAGCCTCCGCAGCCTGGAGCTGTCCGAGCTCGCTCATCGCCGTCCGACCGAGCTGTCCTCCGGTCAGCGAGCCCGCGCGGCGCTCGCGCGGGCTCTTGCGAGCGACAATCCGGTCCTGATTGCCGACGAACCAACCGCTCATCTCGACGCCCGGGACGCGACGCGGGTCGCAGGCCTGTGTGCGACCTTCGCATCCGACGGCAGGCACCTCGTGATCCTTGCCACGCATGATCCGGCGGTCGCCTCGCGCGCGGACCGCGTGATACGGTTGCGGCCTCAGGCGCCCGGCGCCGGACCGGACGACCCATGAGTGTGCGCGAAGCACGACGGCTCACGCGCCGGCTCATCGCGAGGCAACCAGGTCAGGCCGGCCTGATAGGGCTCGTCTGCCTGATCGCGGTCGGTACCGGCGTGGTGACGCATCATGTCGCCCTCGCTGAACGAGACCGGGTTGAGGCCGATGCGATCCGGCGGTACGGCTACATCTCGGTCACCGTCGATGACGCCGGGGCGCCGGGGTCTCCCGTTGCGCACCTTCCCGGCCGCGGCTTCAGTCCCGTCCCGGACGAGCTCTCCTCCACGGTTCGCGTTGCGGCCGAGCAGCTCGGGCTCCGGGTTCACGGTCGCTTCGAGGGCGCTGTGTACGATGCGCAGGAGCGCAGCTCACGCCCCTTCATCGCCGTCGGCCCCGACGACCCGGTCCGCCTCGCGGCAGACGGCAACCGACTCGACGGACGTCGGCACACCCTGGCCGTTCGCCCGCCCGGAGACCCGGGCGGCGAGTATTCCGTGGAGTGGATCGAGATCCCGTCCGCGATGATCGCCGGATCAACGCCGGACGGAAGCCTGGTCATTGAGTCGTCATGGATGGACACCGTGCTGCGCGTCGGCCCAGCGGCGCCGGATGAAGCATCGTCCGCGGTCAACGTCCTCATTGCCGAACGGCCTCGCATCCGCGAGGACAGGGCCGGAGCTCCGCAGAAGCGCGACCTGAGCCCCTTCGTTGTCGCCTTCGAGCTCGCCGAACGGCCGGCCATGCGTGAGGCCGCGGTGCGGGTCGTCGCCTGGCCGCAGATGATAGGGTACGGGCGCTACGCCGCCGCGACGGGCGCGGATCTGTTGCGGCCAATCCTCCTCCTCATCGCTGCGGTCGCCACGGCAGGGGCGACATCGGTTGCCGTGCGCACCAGATCGCGCGACATCAGCCTGTTGCGCGCGATGGGATTCGGCCCGGGGTTCATCCGTCGGGTCTTCGTGTGCGAGTGCGGGATCGCCTCGGTTGCAGCGTCGACTCTCGTCCTCGTCGGTCTGCTGGCGGCTTCGTCCGCCGGCGCCCCGGTGGAGCTCGATGGCCCGATCAGGAGGACGCTCCTCCTTGGCGCGGCTGTGCCGCCGGTCGTGGCGCTCCTCGTGCTTCGCACGCAGGGACGCGCTGCGCCCCGCCCGGACCTGATCGAATGGTGAGAATTGTCAAACTCGCGTGGCGGACGGTCTTCTCCTGGCGGAGGTCGATTCGCGGCACGTACGCCTCGGTTGTGATCGCTACCGCGATCGTCGTTCTCACCGGCTCGGCGATCGAGCCACTCAGGCACGCCGTGTACGAGATCCAGCGACGCAGCATGGGGGAGCTCCTCGGGGTTCTCGACGGATCCGCCGCCGTGAGCCTGGCCGAACGGATCTCCCCTGTCACCGCCGTCCCGGCGGCGCACACAGGCGCGGTGCTCGCGTCGATCAGCCGTACGTCTGCGGCCGCGATCGACCTCGACGACGAGCTCATTCTCACGACGGCTGTGCGCGCCGACCTGTACCGCGAGCTGCGTTTCCGGGGTGCGTACGACCTCGCCGCTGATCTCCAGGATGATCTCGCCGCCGGCGACGCGGTACTCGTTGCGGAACGCGATCTCACCACCTCTCTTGAGGGGAGAGCTATCCGCCTCCTTGGCGACGGCGAGGCCTCGATCGTTCGAATCGTGGGAACCGTCCGCGTGAGCCGGAACGGCCCGCAGCTGCTCATCCATGATCCGTCGGTTGACCCCGCAGCCGGGACCTACCTCGTCCGGCTGCGGGGACACCGGGGGACGCTCGCCCGACTCGAGGCCCTGCCTTCGGCGGCGGGACTCTCCGCGACCCGATGGGTGGACCAGGCGCGCCACGCCGTCGCGCCCGTCAGAAACGCCGGCGCGGTGCTCGCGCTCGTGCTCGCCGGTCTTGGCGTCGCGGCGCTCGTTCCCGGAAACATGCTGCTTGCGCGCCGAACCCGTTCCTCGCGCCTGCTGCTCACGGTCTGGGGTTTCCCGCATTCGACGCTGTCTACGCTCGTCATCCTGGTGGGGGCAATCGGCGGCGCCGTTGCTGCGGTCACCGGTTCCGCGGCCGGGCTCGCGATCGCCGCCGTAATGAACGCGCAGGGACGCGCGGCTGCGGGTCTGCTGCCGCTCGGCCTGGCCGATGAGCTCGAGGCGCTCGCGCCGGGGGTCTCTGCGGCCGCGCTCGTTACCCCATCAATAGCGTGGGCTGCCGCCTGTGTGGGCGTCACGACGCTACTGGGAGCGGTCGCCGCTTTACCGGCCGCCCTTCGTGATGGTACACTGCAGCCGGGGGAGGGTGTGCGGCATTGGCAATGATACAGGACGGCAAGGTGGTGTATACGCACTCGTTCGCGTCGCCGGTGGGCATCCTCCATGCTGCGGTGGATCGCCGGGGGAGGGTCTTCTACCTTGGCTTTCGTCCGCTCCCGGCACTGCCGCCGGAGGTCGAGATTCGGGAGAACAAATACGCCTGCGGAGAGCTCGAATACCAGCTCGACGAGTATTTCGCCGGAGAACGCCACGAGTTCACGCTCGATCTGCGGCTCGACGGCACGAATTTCCAGCGCGCCGTATGGAGTCGGCTCGTGAGGGTCGAGTACGGCCGAACCGTCTCGTATGGACACATAGCCCGGAAGATCGGACGCACAGAGGCCGCCAGGGCGGTGGGAAACGCAGTCGCCGCGAACCCCGTCGCGGTGCTCGTACCGTGTCACCGGATCGTTCCGGCCGGAGGCGGGCTGGGCAACTACGCGCTTCGCGGGATGGGCGCCGAAAGGGGGCGCCGCATCAAGCAGTCGCTGCTCGATCTGGAGGCTGCGCACGCACCGTTCACTTCTTCGCAAACACCTGCATGAGCTGAACGAAGTAGTAGGTGCGCTTGTAGATCGACACGAGCTGCTCCCGCAGCGGCCGCTCGGTGTACCCCTGCAGGTCCTTCCAGTTCTGGATCAGCTCCGGTCGGTCGCGATCGAGATCGTCGATGAGGACCTTGATGATCTTCCCCATCGTGATGAGGTTGGTCGCGGTTTCGTTCACCATGTTCAGGGCGGTCTCGTTCACCACGGCGAGCGCCTGTCGTAGCTGTCGGGCGCTCGCCGCGTCCCGCTCGACAACGCGCCCGCCGGCCTTCTTGAGCTTCATTCCCAGCTCGCCCTCTTCGCCCAGCGAATCGTCGAAGTCGACGATCTGCTGCGCGACATTCATGACCGCGTAATAACTGTCGGACAGCTGCTGCGAGAGCACTCCGTCCGACCACTGTCCTCTGACGATGAACAGGTCGCTGATGATCATCCGCACGTCGCGCTTGAAGTAGTCGACCAGAAAGGCTTTCAGGTAGTTGACCGCGTCAACATGCAGGAATCCCGCAAGCATCTTCTTCGTGTACACGAGGTTCGCGGCCTCCGTGTAGTACTTCGTCCGTTGGATCGCGGTTGTTCCGAAGATCGCCTGTACGAGCTGTTCCACCTTCTTCGTTCGCCGTTCGCGAGCGAGCTTCTGGATGGAGCCCTCCACCTGCGTCTTCAGCGTGTTGAGGTAGGTCTCCACGATGTGCTTGCGCGGGAGTTGTACCTCCGCCCGGTACGACGGGTCCTCGTCGACGTGCTGGATGATCTGCTCCAGGATACCCGAACGCACGACGTTCGTGACCGTGCCCACGACCTTTTTCCAGGCGGCGCGATCCATCACGTCGACGTTCTTGTACTCGCGCAGCACGTCCAGAACCGGGCCCCAGTCCGCCTCACGATTCAGGGGCGCCGCAATCTCGAGGAAGTCCTTGAGGTCGTCGCTGATGTACTCGGCGTTGATGGACTCGAACCGCGGAGTGTAGCCGAAGTTCGCCTCCTGAAGGCTCGAGTCGAACTTCCGCAGCACGAAGTAGTAGTCGAACTTGACGAACCGCACGAGCGTATGGATGAGCGTATAGGAGTCGTTGATCTGCTTCACCGTCGACGAGTCGAAGCCGCTGAAGTACGATACCATCGCGTCCTTCACGTGCGCGGTGAGTTGCTTCGTTTCGAGTTTCCCGGCTCGTTCCCGGATGACTGGTTCGCTGAACTCCTCCCGAAGCCGCCGCTGTTCGTCGGTGTGATGCGCCTCGATCAGGATCGTCTTCAGGGCGGCTGAATCGTCGGCCCCCTGCAGGAGCGTCTGCGCCGGACCGACGACGCGGTAGATCTCGAAGAAGAACCGTGCGAGCCCACCTAGGGCCTCGCGGCTCTTGGGCTTGTAGAACTTGAACCGCTGCCTCTGGAGATCCTTCCCGAGCTGCTTCAGCAACCGACGTTTCTCCCGCTCGGGGTCCGCAGACCCGAGGAAGACCGAGATCAGCCGGTGCAGCAAACCGAACGATCCTTCGGACGGTTGCCCGCCGGACTTCGGGGATTTGGACGGTTCGTCCATGCGGATACAGTACGTGAGAGGTAGTGCTCTGTCAACGAAGGTTCTCTGCCGGATGTCCGCCGCGCAGGCGTCCGCCGGGCATTGTCGAAACGCCGCCGCCCCGGTATGCTCGCGATCATGAACGCACTCGCAGCAGAGCTGAACCAGGTGCTCGACGGCTCGGTAGCCGGCAGGTTGCTCTCCGATCTCGGCCGGAGGATGTACTTCCCCCGCGGCATCGTCGCCCAGACGACGGAGGCCAACCAGCGGGCCCACCGCTTCAACGCGACCGTGGGTATGGCCTTCGAGCACGGTGAGCCTGTCATGCTCTCACCGCTCGCTCATCTCGTGTCCCCGATGACCGCGACGGAGGCCGTTGCCTACGCTCCCACGCCGGGTCTGCCCGAACTGCGCAGTCTGTGGATGGACCATACCCGACGCAAGAACCCCTCGCTCGCAGACGCGCCGACGACCTTGCCCATGGTCACCGGCGGGCTCACGAACGGCCTCTTTCAGGTGTCGGAGCTCTTCGCCGACGCCGGAGACGCGCTCGTCATGCCCGATCTCTTCTGGGGCAACTACCGGCTCATGATCGAGGTCCGTCGCGGCGCGCAGATCGTCGAGTTTCCGCTGTTCACGCCGGATCACCGGTTCAACGTGGACGGGCTCGATCGCGCGATCGGACACCGCAGGAAGGCGATCGTGCTGCTCAACTTCCCCAACAACCCGACCGGCTACACCCCGACGCTCGAAGAGGCGCAGGAGATTGAGGCGCTCCTCATCGCCAGGGCCGAGGCAGGGTGCGATCTGCTCGTCGTCTTCGACGACGCGTACTTCGGGCTCTTCTACGAAGAGGGGCTCCTCGAAGAGAGCTTGTTCGCACGCCTCGCGCAGGCGAGCGATCGGATTCTCGCGGTCAAGATCGACGGCGCTACGAAGGAGGACTTCGCGTGGGGTCTGCGGGTCGGCTTCGTCACGATCGCCGGGAGGGGGCTCAGCGAAGCGCAGCTGAACGCGCTCGAGCGCAAGCTGATGGGGTCGATCCGGGCGACCGTGTCCAACAGCAGCCGGATCGCGCAGAGTCTGCTGCTCAGAGCGCTGGAGGCGCCGGGGTACGACGACGAGAAGGCCGCCAAGCGCGAGCTCCTGCGGCGGCGCTACCAGATGGTGCGCAGGATCGTGCTGGAGCGCGAGGACGCGGTGCTCGCGCCTCTCCCGTTCAACTCCGGCTACTTCATGGCGTTCGCGTGCAAGGGCGTCAGCGCGGAAGAGCTTCGCCTCTCCCTCCTTGACGAAGGCATTGGCACGATCGCGATCGGCGAACAGTATCTGCGTGTCGCCTATTCCACGATAGACGAAGGCGATCTGCCGGAGCTGTACTCCGCCGTCTATGCTGCGGCCGAGCGGCTCGCTTAGCCCGGTACGAGGTAGGTTCCGAGCTCGTCGAGCTCGCGCATGGACTTGTACACCGGCGTCCTGCCGCGCGCCGTCTCCATGTCCAGCTCCACGGCCCGTGAGTACAGCTTGTTCACGAGATCCGCGAGGATAGAGAGGTTGGAGTCGAAGTTGTTGACCGCCATGTCCCGCAGGATCCTGTCGTTCCCCGACGGACCGGGACCCGAGCTGTACGTCGAGAGCCGAGCTCGCAACTGCGGTTGCAGCTCCTTGCGGGCATGGTACACGAAGCGTGCAAGCGCCAGGACCCGGTCGTACAGCTCATCGAGGTGGTATCCCTGGTAGCGGTAGTACTCGGCCTTCTCCGTGACGCTCTCGATGAGCCCCCACTGCTTGCCGTCAAGGGGAAGGACGGAGAACGCGTTTCGTACGTAGCGATTGCCGAGATTGGTCCTGTAGTGCTGGCCGATCGTGTCGATCAGGTCCATGATCTCTTCGTCTTTCGTCTGCATCGCCATCAGTATATCCCCTGTCGAGTTCCTCGTTCATGCAAATCGTGCGCAAGCTGCCGGTACACCGTTGCCTTGTCAGGAAGGCGCTCCGGCGCGTGTCGAACACCACGCGGCGGGTCGCAGGTCAGCCGCATGACCACGATGTCCTCGCGCAGATGCTCGACCGCCGCGACCAGAAGCTCGCGGTACCGCTCCGGGCCCGGTGGCTCGAACTCACCCGCCCGGTACCGCTCGTACAGGGCGGTCCCCTCGACCACGACGAGATTATGGAACTTCACGCCTCCGACCGGCAGCCGGGATACATGCTGCGCGCTCGCGATCGCCGCGTCAAGCCCTTCTCCGGGAAGCCCGAGTATGAGATGCGCCGTGACGTTGACGCCGTATTCATGCAGGGTCTGCACCGCCTCGTCGAAGCGTGCCCGCGTATGCCCCCGGCTGATTCTTCGCAGCGTTTCGTCATCCGCCGACTGCAGTCCGAGCTCGACCCAGACGTCGAGCCCGCGACTGCCGTACTCGCCGAGCAGGGCCGCCCGCTCGCGGTCGATGCAGTCCGGTCGCGTGGCGACGATGAGTCCCCTGAAGGCACCCCGGCCGAGCGCCTCGTCGTACACGGCGCGCAGCTCGTCGGCCGGCGCATGCGTGTTGGAGTACGCCTGGAAGTAGAGCAGGAAGCTGCGGGCGTCATAGCGTTCGCTCAGGAACTCGATCCCGCGTCTGATCTGGTCTTCGAGAGACCGATGGTCTCCAAGGTACGCGGCCCGGGAGCCGCCCTGCTCGCAGTAGGCGCAGGGCAGACCGATCTCGCGTACAGGGCAGGTGAACCCGGCGTCCACCGCGACCCGATACGTCCGCTCACCGTACCGCGAGACGAGCCATGTGGAGTACCGGCGAAACGGCTCATCCATCGCCTGAAACTACCAACGATCAATGCGGCTGTCACGCGTCCTGCGTCGGCGCCCCGCAGCGTCCTCCGTCATCGTGTAGACAGCGGTACCTTCAGCAGCTATTCTGGAAGGTATGGCGAAGGACAAGGATTTTACCGTCGCGACGCTCGGGGAGGCGAAGATCGAGTCTCCCGTTACCTACTCACGCGTTCAGGGCGACCTGATCGCGAACTACGTGCAGGACAACGAGTTCATCCTCTCGCAGATCGAGGCGGAACCGGGGCGCGATCCGCAGCCCTACGAGATACGGCACCTGCTCCAGAAGGCCGGACCCAGGGAGCGGATCTACTTCACCCCCAGTCACGTGCACGCGGCCATCGTTACCTGCGGGGGCCTCTGTCCGGGACTCAACGACGTGATCCGTGCCATCACCCGATGCCTCTGGTACCGGTACGGTGTGCGGCGGATCACCGGTGTACGGTTCGGGTATCAGGGCCTGTTGCCGGAGAAGAATATTCCCACGATGGACCTCAATCCCGACGTCGTCGACGACATTCACAAGATCGGCGGGACGGTGCTCGGCTCTTCGCGCGGGGGAGGGAGGCAGACCGAGGACATCGTCGATACACTGCAGCGTCTCAATGTGAACATGCTCTTCACGATCGGCGGCGACGGTACCCAGAAGGGGGCGCTCGCCATCGCCGACGAGGTTGAGCGGCGTGGCCTGAAGATCTCGGTCGTCGGGGTCCCAAAGACCATCGACAACGATCTTGCCTTCATCCAGCGCAGCTTTGGATTCGAGACCGCGGTCGCCGAAGCGACCGGTGCGGTTGCCTCGGCGCACTCGGAAGCGCACAGTGCGATCAACGGCATAGGCCTCGTCAAGCTGATGGGGCGGGACAGTGGTTTCATCGCCGCACACACGGCGCTTGCGAGTCACGATGCGAACTTCGTGCTCGTGCCCGAGGTCGGGTTCGATCTCGACGGACCGTCGGGCCTCTTTGCGTGCCTCAAAGCCCGGCTCGAGCGCAGGAACCACGCAGTCATCATCGTTGCCGAGGGAGCTGGTCAGGAACTGCTCGATGTGGAGGCGACCACCGACGCAAGCGGTAACCGCAGACTCGGCGACATTGGCACCTATCTGAAAGACCGCATCACGCGGTACTTCGACGAGATCGGGATGGGCATCAACCTGAAGTACATTGACCCGAGCTACATCATCCGAAGCGCCGTAGCCGCGCCGACCGACTCGCTCTACTGCTCGCGTCTTGGCAACAACGCGGCCCACGCGGCGATGGCAGGCAAGACGAAGATTGTTATCAGCCAGGTCAACAACGTCTTCGTGCACATCCCCATTTCCATGACCGTCCGCGAGCGAAACCGGATCGACCCGGAGTCGAGTCTCTGGCGGGACGTCATTGAGGCGACCCATCAGCCGCTCATCATGAGGAACGACGGATAGGCCGACGTGCAGAGACGTGAGAAGGCGCAGACCGAGGTCTGCTGGACGGAGGTCCCGTGTCGGCCATACGTTGGGTAGTGCTCGTTGCCGTTGTCGCGATGCTCGCGCTCGCGGTGCTCGTTGCGCAGGCTGCGTTCCGCTTTGAGAGGACCGTCATGTCGTACCGGTTCACGTACGGCGCGATGGAACAGATGCTCGAACCGCTCGACGATCCGCTGACCCACGCGCGCACGGTTGACGAAGCCTTTCGTGCCGTGCGGCGCGAGACAGGTCTCTCGGTTCCCCGTGACCTCGAACCGCTCGTCGTTGATGCCGTCGGCGTGGGCTTCTCTGCGTCGCGGCTGCGCCGTTCGGCGAACAGGTGGCTCATCACCGTCCAGCAGGTGCTGCACGGTCGGGCGGACTCCCTCGTCCTGCCGTACTCTCTCGCCGCCTTCAAGGACTCCTTGCTTTCGCAGGCAGCGGGACGTTTCTCACCACTGGAGATGGCGCAGATCCGTGAGGCATTGAACCAGGTCCCTACCACCGTGGATCTCGCAGACGCCATCTCGCCCGAGGCTCGCGACCGGTTCCTGTCGATCGGCCGGGTGATGGGTCTCATGCAGATCGTTCTGCAGTATCTCGTGCCCGGTCTGCTGATCGTCGCCTGCTTTTTCCACGGGCGTATTGGTACGGGCATTGCAGCGACCGGAGTCGCCTTCCTCGTCGCCGGGGTTCCGTCGGTCGTGGTCGTCTTTCTCCGCGCCGACGCAATCGCCGCGTCGGCAGGTATCCTCGTTTCCCGAGCGTTGCCGACCTACCTGGCGTGGATGATCCCGGGCCTCGAGGCATCGATCGCGGCGCTGATCGCGACCGGCCGCACGACCGCCGTCCTGGTCACCCTGTACGGGGTCGCTGCAGGCGCGGTCGGCGGGTATCTCATCGCGAAGAAGGGCGATCCGCGCATCGACTTTCGCGCATCCTGACTGCGGCTGTCCATGGTCCGGCGCCGCGGGTAGAATGAGGTGTGGAACGGATTCCGCTGAGGCACCGGGTTCGCCAGTTCCGTTACTACGTGCGAACGGTCATGCCGTACAATTTCGTGATCTCGCTGATTGGTGCGTCGGCCCTCATCCTGCTCGATCTTGCAGGGCTCTTTGGCGATCTGATCGCGGAGCCCGTCTGGGCGGATGAGGTCCGGAGCGTGGCGATCGTCACCGGCGTCCTGATGGCAACCGCGGGTCACTGGATCGCGGTGGGCGTCTGCGGTGCAGTGCATCGCCGCGAACGGCCGCTCTATCGCTACGGAGGCTGGGGTCCGCTCGGACTCTGGCTCTGTTCCTGGTTCGTGTCAGGGGCGCTCGGCGTCGTCGTCATCGTGGTGGTCTCGTGATGCTCACCGTTGACAGTCTGTCACACTCCTACGGCGGGATTCAGGTGCTCGGCGGCGTCTACCTGAGCGTCTCTCCCGGGGAGGTGCTCGGGGTTGTCGGGCGCAACGGGTGTGGCAAGACGACGATGCTGCGCGCGATGCTCGGTGAGCTGCGCGCCGACCACCTGCACCTGACGATCAACGGGCGTCTGATTCGTCGCGCCTACCGCCACGGCGAGCTCGCATACCTTCCTCAGGACCCCTACCTGCCGCGACGCCTGCGGGTAGGGGCGGCGGTACGCCTGGTCCTGCCGAACGACGAGTGCAACCGGGTCCTCCTGCATCCGAGGGTCGAACCGTTGCTCGAACGGCGCGTCGGAAGCCTCTCCGGCGGCGAAGAGCGTCTGCTCGAGGTGCTTCTCGCGTCATGGTTTCCGTCGGCGTATGCGTTGCTCGACGAGCCGTTCACGGAGATCGAGCCTGTCCACCGCGCCCCTCTTGGCGAGCTCATCCGGGATACGGCGACACGCGACGGTCGCGGGTTCATCATCACCGACCACGCCTACAGGGATGTGCTCTCCGTGGCCGACCGCGTGGTTGTCCTCACCAACGGGGTCATCAGACCCGCGGATGGCGAGGAGGATCTTCGCCGTTGGGGGTACACGCCCTGAGCCGGCGCCTCAGGCGTTGCGCTGCGCGAACTCCTGCATGAACTCCGTGAGTGCCTCGACGCTCTCCGGTGATACGGCATTGTAGATTGACGCCCGGATGCCCCCGACGCTTCGGTGTCCCTTGAGCCCAATCATGTCGCGTTCGCCTGCTTCGGCGATGAACGCTTTCTCGAGCTCCTCGCTCGGCAGGCGGAACACGACGTTCATGTCGCTGCGGTACCGTTCATCGACCGGGCAGCGGAAGAACTCTGGATGGGATCCGATCGTGCGGTAGAGCATCGCCGACTTGGCGACGTTGCGCTTCGCGATCGCGTCCAGGCCTCCTTCGCTCGTGATCCAGTTCATCACGAGGCTGAGCGCGTAGACCGCGAAGACCGGCGGCGTGTTGAAGAGCGAGTTCTTCGAGGCGTGCGTCCGGTAGTGGAGGTAGGCCGGCAGCGAGTCGGGACCGCGGTCGAGCAGGTCCTTTCGGATGATGACGACGGTCACTCCCGCCGGGCCAAGGTTCTTCTGCGCGCCGGCGTAGATGAGACCGAAGTCGGAGACGTTGATCCGGCGGCTGAGAATGTCGCTCGACATGTCCGCCACCAGCGGTACGTCACCTGTCTTTGGAAACTCTTTCCACTGGAGCCCGCCGATCGTCTCATTGCTCGTGATGTGCAGGTACGATGCCCCATCCGAGGGATGGATCTCCTGCGGATCCGGAAGGGTGGTGAAGTCCTTCTCCGAGCCGTCGTAGAGCACGTTGGCGGTTCCGAGCTTCCTGAGGTCGGCGAGGGCCTTCTGTGCCCACGAGCCGCTGTGTACGATATCCGCGCTGCCGCCGGCAGGCATCAGGTTCATCGGCACCATACCGAACTGCATCGTCGCTCCGCCGCCGAGCAGAAGGACCTCGTGCGTGTCGGGTACGTCGAGCAGCGCGCGGATGCCGCTGACCGCCGACTCATGAACGTCGTCGTACTCGCTGCTGCGATGGCTCGTCTCGATGAGCGAGAGCCCCAACCCGTGATAGTCGATCATCGTCCGCTGCAGCTCCTCGAGTACCGGGAGCGGTAGCGCGGATGGTCCAGCGTAGAAATTGTGTTTTCTCATCTTGTCCCCGTGTGACCATAGTACCCGGTGCGGCGGCTCGGCTCAAGGCCGGAAAAGGCTTGCGACAATCATAATCAGGAGTACTATGGGGGACGGAGGAAGGCCCATGCCACACGCAGACCAGGTTCTCGCACTCTTCGAGCAGATCAACCGGATACCCCGATGCTCCGGGAAGGAAAAGGCGGTGTCCGACTGGCTCTGCGCCTGGGCTGCTCAACGGGGATTCGTCTACGAGCAGGATGATGCCGGCAACGTGCTCGTCCGCGTGCCTGCGACCGAGGGGCTCGAGGAAGCCCGAACCGTCGTACTGCAGGGCCACATGGACATGGTCTGCGAGAAGACGCCGAACTCCTCTCACAACTTCGAGACCGACCCCATCCCGGTCGTGGTCGACGGTGAGTGGCTGCGGGCCGAGGACACGACGCTCGGCGCGGATAACGGTATCGCGATCGCAATTGCGATGGCCGTTGCAGAGAGCGACGAGCCCCATCCGGAGCTCGAGATTCTCGTGACGGTGGACGAAGAGACCGGTCTTACCGGTGCACAGAAGCTCGGATCGGACTGGCTGCGGGGTACGCATCTGCTGAACATCGATTCCGAGGACGAGGGGGTGTTCACGGTCGGGTGCGCCGGTGGCAGGGACACGACCCTGACTCTGCGAATCGAACGGGAGCCGCTTCCAGACCTCTTCGTCACGCGTGAGATAGCCGTGTCCGGGCTCCAGGGCGGCCATTCCGGCGTCGACATCCATCTCGGCCGCGCGAACGCGAACGTCCTTCTCGCACGGAGCCTCATCATGATTCGCGGCAGCGGCGGATGCAAGTCGACGGTTCATCTGGTCGGCCTCCGTGGTGGTCAGGCTCACAACGCGATTCCCCGCGACGCGTCGGCGATCGTCGCGGGGCCGCCGCAGGTGATCCGGCACCTCGACCGCGAGATCGCGCGTATCCAGAAGACCTTCCGGGCCGAGTACGGGTCGCTCGAGCCGAACCTTCAACTCTCGCTGCGTTCGGCCGCGCACCCGGCCGACATGATCGCCGAGACCTCGGCGAAGCAGCTGATTGACCTGTTGCGGAGCCTTCCGCATGGCGTCATCCGTATGAGCAGCGAGGTTCCTGATCTCGTGGAGACATCGACCAATCTGGCGACCATCCGCGTCAAGAACGACGAGGCTCAGATCAGGACGAGCCAGCGCAGCTCGTACGCGTCGCGCCTCACCGAGATAGCCGGTCAGATCAAGGCGATCGGACGGTTGGCCGGCGCAGAGACGGGAAGCGAGTCGAGCTACCCGCCCTGGGAACCTCACATGGAGAGCGAGCTGCTCGGACGGGCCGTGGAGGCGTACCAGTCCGCACACGGGCAGGAACCCGCCGTCGAGGTCATACACGCGGGTCTCGAGTGTGGAGTCATTGGTGCGAAGTACCCGAGCATGCAGATGATTTCGTTCGGGCCGACGATCCAGAACGCGCATTCGCCCGATGAGCGGCTCTACCTGCCCTCGCTGGCCAGGACGTGCGCGTTCATCGAAGCGCTGCTCGCATCGTACCGGGAGAGCTGAGATAGGCGTCGATACGCGACACTCCGTCGCGTATGGTCTCCGGCGGCACGAGGTAGCTGAGAACCACCATGGTGTGCTCATCCTCTCCGTAGAGGTAGCCGGGATGAACGGAGAGTCCGTACCGCTCGAGCAGATCAACCGCGATCTGCTCGTCGTCGCGATCGCCCGGCGGGCGAGTGAACACCAGCGGGAGGTGCACGCCGCCGGGCGGCGGAACCCACGACAGGATGCCCGGATGGCGCGCCGACAGATCGGCGAGTGACCCGAGCATGACGTCTCGACGACGGCGCACCTCCGCCACGAAGTCGTGCGTCATCCCGGTTCCCGAGTCGAGCAGCCGCGCCGCGACGAACTGCGTGATCGGCGACGCGCTGAGGTAGAGATCGTTCTCGATCTCGAGCCGCTCGCGGGCGTCCGCGACGATGTCTCGCGGTCCGCCGAGGACGATCCAGCTCACCTTCAGGTCGGGTGAGGCGAGGAGCTTGCTGACTCCGTTGATCGAGAAGGTCGCTGCATCGGGGCTCGGAAGCCCGTCGTACCGGTACTCGCCGAATACCTCGTCAACGATCAGCTTCACGCGTCGCTCGGCGCAGCGCCGACTGATCTCCCGCATCACCGGCTCGTCCACGATCGCTCCGGTTGGATTGTTCGGCGAGATGA
Source organism: Spirochaetales bacterium (assembly GCA_007127335.1). GTDB lineage: Bacteria > Spirochaetota > Spirochaetia > DSM-27196 > SLST01 > SLST01. The sequence goes on from SKZO01000174.1 coordinate 21,607, forward strand.
GCACCAGCGCCCCGGTATCCGCCGTGATCAACGACGACACCTCATCCGGGTCGATCCTCCATCCTGACTCGAAACGAAGCCGGTAGAAGACCGGGCTGAGACCGCACCGCGCCGCGATCTCTTCGAAGAGCGGGTACCCCGGGCACGGCAGGAGCACCGTCTCGCCCGGCGCGCATAGAGCCGTGAAGAGATGGCGATAGCTTTCCGACGCCGAAGCGGTGACGATGATCGAAGACGGATCGACGGCCCGTCCGCACCGACCGGCGTACCGGGCCACCGACTCCCGCAGTATGGGCAGTCCGGCCGAATCGGGCCGGTAGCCACGTCGAGCCGGGTCGTGGATGAGGTCCGTTGCTGCGTCCGTGATCGCGGATGGCGGCGGAGCGAGGCCGCAGTCGTGGAAGTTCGTGTTGATCAGGTTGAGGAAATCCGGACGCGCTTCAGCGGAGCGGAGAGCCCGTGTGATCCGGTTTTCGGTCACGTGCTCCTGGTTCGCTGCGGCGCCTCCAGCGGGCCTGGCCGTTCGAGCACCCATTGGTCCAATATACGCTTTCCCGCGAATGTAGTACCGTTACCGCCAAGGAGAGCGTATGAGAAACGTGCTGTTGCTTGCAGTCGTCTTTGGAGTTGTCGGGCTCGTCCTTGGATATGTGATCTTCGCCCGCGCTCCGGTGACCGGAGACCTGATTGCGGTCCGCAACCTCATTGATCCGCCGGAAGGGCTGCTCGGCCGGATCGTGGAGGAAGTGGGACAGTTTGCGGAGATCAGGCGGAATATCCTCCTGAGCGGCGGGGGCGGTGTCGTGGTGGGAGTGATCCTTGGGTTGATCGTCGGCCGGCGGTGATCGGATCGTGCGGATCGGTGGAAGCCCGTCGCGAGGTGGTATACTCAGGATGGAGGTGGTATATGAGTCGTGCAGTGCTCCTGGCCGTGGCCCTCGTGTTGGTGGCGGTCTCGGCGGCCGGCGAGGTCATTGTCGGGTATGTGGACGGCGTGCTCGAGGTTCGTGACGGCACTTCGTGGTACGAGCTGTTCATAGGCGACGCCGTAGACGGTTCGGATCAGATCCGGCTCGCGGATGACTCGCACGCGGAGCTCCTCGCAGGAAACTCCATGATCAGGCTCTCCCGTCCCGGCACCTACGAAGTCGAGCGCCTCCTCGAAGGCGTCGGACGGACGGCATCCGCGAACATCGGTGGGATGGTGCTCGGCCGGGTCAGCCGGCTGACTGGCAGGGAGGATACCACTCGGCAGACGGCGGCCGGCGGAGCCCGGGCAAGTGAAGCAGTCACGCAGACCGGACCTGCCTGGGCCGGGGGGGAGACGGTCGACGAGTTGATCCTCCAGGGTACGGAGATGCTCGGCGAGGGCGATCTCGAAGACGCGTACTGGGTATTCCAGGAAGCGTATGAGTATGCGATCACCGATGATGAGTACGCTCGCTCGCTGTTCTACTATGGCTATGCGTCGGCGCTTGTAGGACGACCCCTGCAGGCCTTCGAGCTCCTTGAACAGATCGGTCCGCAGCCCGACACCACACACTATGCGACCCACATCCTCGCGCTCGGACAGCTGCTCCTGGACAGCTTCGCGTATGACGAGGCGATCGAGTATCTCACCCCGCTTGCGGAAGCCGACGACCAGGAGCCTGAGGACATCCAGTCCGCGCGGCTTCTCCTCGGGGTGGCCTACCAGGGGCTCGGCAGATCGGCCCAGGCCCGCGATCATCTTCAACGTGCCCGCGCAATCGCCCCGGAGACGCAGGCTGCCGAAGCCGCCGAACGCCTGCTCGCCGACCTGTAGGGAGTGCACCCGGGGAGAGCGTCCTACCGGTCGAGGACCCACCAGGCGGCGACGAGCGGATCGTCCTCCGAGCTTCGCGTGTGATGGTCCTCTCCGGCTTCGACGAGGAAGACGTCACCGGTTTCCACAGGGTGGTCGACCCCGTCGATCGGCAGGACGCCCTTCCCCTGGATGAAGAAGAACAGCTCGTCGGTGTCGTGGACGTGAACGGGTTCCGGATGGGCGGTTTCTCCCGGCTTGAACACGTAGACACCGCCGTGGGTCACCCGCGCGTCGCCGATCACCTCCGGCAGCAGCCGCACGGGGCTGCAGCTGAGATCCGAAACTCTGAACTTCTTCATGGAAACTCCTTGGGACACTGGCCGAGTATAGCCGTTTTTGCCATACTTGGGCGCTTTGAAGCGAAAGGACAGCGATGGATATGCGTCTGCACGACTACACCGCCTACCTCTTTGACCTCGACGGGACGCTCTGGACCGGGAGCGAGCTCTACGCCGGCGCGTCCAACCTCATGCAGTGCCTTGCGGAGGCGGGCAAGAGGTGCGTTATCGTGAGCAACAACTCGGTGCTCACCGGTGATCGGGCCCGAGCCGTGCTGGCCGAGCGCGGTCTCGCCGGCGAACCGCTGGCGGTCACGGTGACCGACGTCGCCGGTGAGTATGTCGCGAGGCTGCTCGGCGCCGATGCCGGCCGCGGCCGTGTTCGAGTCGCCGGAGCCCCGCTTCTTCACCGGCAATGCCGCCTCGCCGGGCTCGAGACGGTAGACCTGTGGGAGCCGGAGCAGGCCGACGTCGTACTGCTGGGTCTCCACGACTCGTTTACCTACCAGTCGCTCGAGCGTCTTGTCGCATGCGTCGAGCAGGGCGAACGATTTGTCGTCACGAACGAGGATCCCTGGCATCCCGGACCGGAAGGGGCGAAGGTCCCGGAGACCGGGGCCCTGCTCGCCGGCGTGCGGGCGATCTGTCAGTGCGAGTACCGCGCCGTGGGCAAGCCGGGGAGACTCCTGTTCGATCGCGCTCTCGAGCTCGCCGGGGTCGCCGCGAGCGACGCCGTGATGGTGGGCGACAGTCTTGATACCGACGTGACCGGCGCCCGCCGCGCGGGGATCGACTCGGTCTGGATCTCTTTCGCCCGCCCGCTGCCCGACTGCGATGATCGCTCTCCGACCGCCGTGTACGAGAGCTTGAGCGAGCTCGCAGCGGACCTTCGGGCGCAGAGCCGCGGCGCGGGGTCGGCGACGAGTCGCGGCGGCAGGGTGGCGTCGCGATGAGCAACCACCTGTCGTTTTCCGCCGTCTCCCACGCCGGCATCCATCGCGACCCCGTCGCGAGATCGGCGGTGCGGTACCTGCGGTTCGGCCGCCGTGTCCGGGTCGAGCGGCTCGAGCTTCCGCTCACGACGCAGGTCGGCAGATGGGTCCCGAACGTCCCGTCGCACCCGGCTCACCTCGTGATCGCGTCCTTCGACACCGAAGCCGCGAGCTGGCGAACGGTGCGTGAGGTCGACCTTCCCTTTGATCCGCGGATCGCCGGCGAAGGGCTCACCCAGGACACACCGATGTCGCGGATGGAGGAGCACTTCGCCGCGGTCGTTCGCGAGACGTGCCACCTGATCGATCTGGAAGGCATCGAGACAGAGGCGCTACGGGTCGAGTGCGACCGCGAGCATCAGGTGTGGGAGAACCACGGCGAGTGCAACGGCGGGACGCACAACGTACCGTTCGGCATCCTTCATCCGCTTCGCGCCGTGGGTGTGGAGACGCCGGGAGCCTCGGGGAGGAGTGCCGCGCGTCGGCCGCTGCTGCGCGTCGAGCGGTGTGAACCACGCGCCCCGGCGGGGGTTCGGGTGCGCGATCTGCCCACGATGCTGCTGTTCGAGAGCCCGTCGCTCGCGGTGGGGTTCTCGCTGCGCCGTCCCATGCTGATGCACCTGGGTTGGGACGCCTGGGCCGACGCCGGGACGCCCCGCAACCGGCTCTGTCTCCGCCGCAAGGACGCTCCGGAGGTGGGAGGGCTGAGCGGACCGCTGCTGCGCGGTCTCGCCGTCGACGAGGCGGCGCATCTCTGGGGCGGCACGGTGGAGGTCGTGGGCAACAGGGTCGTCTACCGCGTCGGCCCTGCCTCCGGCGCACTGCGGATAACCGCGGCGTTCACCGTACACCACGATCGCTTCGAGCTCGAGCTCGAGCAGGAGTGTGAGGCCGACGTCCCCACGATCGAATCCGAGGCGTGGCGGTTCGCCTGGGACCTGCGAAGCGGCATGACCTCCACCGCCGCGGTGCCATCGCTCGAGCCGGGCCGCAACGGGCACCTCGTGCCGCCGGCCTGGTTCGTCGCAGACGGCGCGGGCTGCCTCTCCTGCGCCGAGCTCCCTGACTCGAACCACGCCAACGGTTTTCTGCAGACCGAAAGCTTCCACGACCGCGAGATCCGCACCGACGGCTTCGTCCTCGCGGACCGGCCCGGACCCGGCGCTTGCATGACGCTGCCGGCTGGTATCCGGCGCACGGGCGCGGTCCTTCGCGTCACCGCGTTCGAGCCGGCTCGCGACGCTGCCCGAGAGGAGGCGGACGCGCGGGTGATGCCGGGAGTCACCCGCTACTGGGGTACCGTCTTCTCCTGCTTCCGGCCCGAGCTTGCCGGGTTCTCCAACCACGCGGCGTCGACCAACTGTCACGTCAACCAGTGGGCGCCGATCGAGCTCTGCTCGTACACGAGGCCACCCGCAGACGGTCCGGATCCCCTCGCGCTCGGCAGGTTCACCGTGGGTTCAGCGCTCACCGGCGGCGGTGGCTACGGCTACCACCGTCGGCTCTACCTCGACAGCGACCCCGTGCTCCTCTCCATGGCGGGGCGACTGCACCAGGCGAGCCCGGACGCGTCCTGGCTCGACCGCATCGCGCCGGGGATCGACGCGGCGTACGAGCGCATCACGGCGAATATCGGTGACGAAGGCCTTGTCCTCTGCCACGCGCTCTCCGGCAACAGCGGATCCCACCGATGGAGCTCGAACGCGATGGATGTCATCGGCTTCGGCCATATGGACGCCTACGTCAACGCGTGGTCGTTCCGCGCGCTTCGTACCTGCGCGGCGCTCTTCGTCGAGCTCGGACGCGACGAGCTCGCTTCGCAGGCCGCGGCGCATGCCGACCGGCTGCGTGCCGCCTACGCTCCGTGCCTCCTCAACCCGGCGACCGGCCGGGTTGCCGGATGGCGCAGCCGCGACGGTGAGCTCCACGACTACGCGTTTCTCTGGGTCAACGGACCGGCGATCGCGTTCGGCCTGCTCGACGATGCCGAGGCGCGCTCGGCGCTGGAGGGGCTCGAACAGCTGCGTCGGGAGGTCGGCCTGCAATCGGCGCGATCAGGGCTGCCCGCTAACCTCCTGCCGATCGACCCGCGCGATCAGATGGCCGGGATCTTCACCGCGGCAGGCCAGCCGAACTTCGAGCTCTACACCGACGGCGGGATGAGCGGATCGGCCGGGTACTATCTTCGCGCCCTGTCGCGATACGGGCTGCACGACGCCGCGGACCGGCTCGCGGCGGAGCTGGACGACGGGTACGCCAACGGTGTCTTCTGCGGCGCCATGGGAGAAGGTCAGGAGTTCCTCAGCTGGGAAGGGCTGCCCACCGGGTACGAGGGAACGCTCGTCGTTCGCCTCGACTCGCTCTCGGCGATCGCGATCCAGGCGGGGCTGCTCGAGCCGTACTCGCCGGAGTGGTGGCCTGCCTGACATACGCGGGCAGATGCACTATGCTGCGTTGTCCCATGGAGGTCTCAATGGACGCACGGTACGGGTATCACGGCTCGATCCTTCACGTCGACCTCTCGCGCGCGACGAGCCGGGTCGAGAACATGGACGACTCATGGTACCGGACCTACGGTGGCGGCGGATCGTTCGGCGCGTACTTCCTCCTGCGCGATACGCCCGCGGGAATCGACGCCTTCGACGAGGGGAACCTGCTCATCTTCGCTTCGTCGGTGATCGCCGGGAACGACGGTCCCGGTCTCGCCCGGTTCAGCGTCGTCTGTAAGTCACCGCTGTCGGATGGAATCGCGGAGACCCGGTGCGAAGGCCCGTTCGGTACCTGGCTGAAGGGTTCCGGGTACGACGCGATCGTTTTCAGCGGGAAGGCACCGCAGCCCGCGATCGTGTCGCTCGAGGGCGGACAGGTCTCGTTTCACCCTGCCGGCGATCTCTGGGGAGCAGACACCGCCCGTACGACGGTCGAGCTGGAGAGACGCTTTGGCGGCGGCGTGCAGGTCGCCGCGATAGGGCCGGCAGGAGAGAACCGCGTACGCTACGCAAGCATCGTCACGACCTGTTCGATCCAGGCGATGCGGATGGGGGTGGGCGCGGTGATGGGCTCAAAGCACCTGAAGGCGGTCGCGCTCCGCGGCTGCGCGCCCCCCGCCGTTTCGGATCCGGAGGAGCTCTCCGGGCTCCGCGGCGAGTTCGAAGCGCGGATGCGCGGGAACTCCCTGAGCATGTGGCAGAAGGATCCCCCCGGGTTCTCGGCCGCGGCGGATCTATCGGACTTCGACACCGCCTACATCGGGTACGAGAACTACCGGTCGAATCTCCGGGTCGAACACTCCAACTACACCCGCGCGAGGTATCTGCCGTTCTTCCGGGGCGAAATCGTCTGTCCCGGATGCCCGAACGACTGCATCAAGATGATCGATCCCCGCGATGCGGCCGGACGTCCCGCGCGGTCGGACAGCGGCGGCCGCCCGGAGAGCGGCGATCCCCGGTCGGCCGGTATTCATCAGGAAGTGACCGGCGCGCTCGGCCCGAACATCGGCAATCCGAACCTCGAGCTGATGCTCGAGGCGAACGTGCTCTGCAACGAGCTCGGGCTCGACCCGGTGTCGCTCGGCTTCACGATCAGCTTCGCGATGGAGTGCTTCGAGCAGGGCATCCTCACCGAGCGCGAGACCGACGGGCGACCGCTTCGGTTCGGGAACGAGGAGATTATCACGCCGCTCATCCAGGATATCGCCCACCGACGCGGCTTTGGCGCGGTCCTCGCGGA